>NZ_CAWPJM010000023.1:0-3271 GCF_963888495.1 Vibrio sp. 2-2(8)
AAAATATAACAAACGGCTCAAGAGGGATTGCCAACGCTTGGCGACTTTAGTGCAAAATTGAAATTCAGTGTTTACAGTGTGTTTTTTGAGTTCGGCTATGCGTTGTCAACCCCTTAGCCGGGCGTTATGTGAAGGTGTCTAAATGATGACAAAGCTGAAACTTGGTTTATTTTTTGTTCCCTCATTACTTGCAGGCGCTTATGTGGGGTTAAGGTTTCCATCTTTGGATACCCAAGAGCAGAAAGAAATGGTTGGCTTTATAGTTGGTTTTTCTCAGTCGGACTTGTTTAATATTGCTGCACCACTGTCAGTATTAATTTTTGCTATTTATGTTTTTATCTTTGGGCAAATTCCTAGGAAACTTTCTGGTAAAAGGAAAGTAATATTATTTTGGTTGCCGGGTCTTTCGTTGACTTGTTCCATGCCGTTTTTCACGGCTCTTCTGAGCTTTCTTGTTGTTTATAGTGGTGACTTAGAAACAACAAAGCTAATAGTATATAGCTTGCTCGGCTTCATATATTCTGTAGTGTTTTTGTTGGGTATGCTCGCTCCAGCCTTTGAGGGAATGTACCCAAAAGAAATCTCTCAAAAACGTAGAGTTTATGTACTTCTGGTTGTTTCATTATTTTTGGTTATGGTGTGGGGATATTTCACATAACAAACGCTTCAAGAGGGACAGCCAACGCGCGGCATTTTTATTATGCGTTGGTTTTTGTGGTTACGCTGTTATGCGGAAGCTTGGTAGTAGCGTTGTCTGCCCCTTAAGCGGGCGTTAGGCAAAGTGAGTTTTTATCAGCTAAATCGGGTTTGAATTGAACGGTGAATTCCATGTTCTAATGGCTGGACTTAAGCAAAATCGTCACCACATATTTGTTGTTTCTTGATTGCGTTGGGTTGCTTTTCGCTGTGAATTCAGCGGCAAAATAACCTTCAGCATCCAAACGTCCGCCGAGCATGCTACGCTCGTCACTTTTCTTCCAAACCGCTCAATTTGAGTTTTTTGTTTCTTTGCTGATTTAGCATTTTGGTTTATAAATGAATCGGTTAGTTGGTTTTAAGTTTATAAAAAAGTTCGTTCTTTAGTTTTGAAAGTGTCGGTGTCAATCGGTTGGCCTAACAAACGGCTCAAGAGGGATTGCCAACGCATGGCGACTTTAGTGCAAAATTGAAGTTTAGTGTTTACAGTGTGTTTTTTGAGTTCGGCGATGCGTTGTCAACCCCTTAGCCGGGCGTTAGGCAAGGTGAGTTTTTATCAGCTAAGTCGAGTTGAAATTGAGCAGTAAATTCCATGTTTTGTGGCTTAATTTAAGCAATAAATAATCATCACATATTTGTCGTTTCTTGATCGTGTTGGGTTGTTTAACGCTGTGAATTCATCGGTAAAATAACCTTCAACATCCAAACGTCCGCCGAGAATGCTACGCTCGTCACTTTTCTTCCAAATCGCTCAATTTGAGTTTTTTTGTTTCTTTGCTGATTCAGCATTTTGGTTTATAAATGAATCGTTTAGTTGGTTTTAAGTTGGTAAAAAAACTTGTTCTTTGGTTTTAAAAGTGTCGGTGTCAATCGGTTGGCCTAACAAACGGCTCAAGAGGGATTGCCAACGCGTGGCGACTTTAGTGCAAAATTGAAATTCAGTGTTTACAGTGTGTTTTTTAAGTTCGGCGGTGCGTTGTCAACCCCTTAGCCGGGCGTTATGTTTACAAAAGCAAAAGAGCCATCTTGAGGAAAAGACTGGGGATTTCTCCGGTTTTTTAGCTTCATCGATATTCAGCAATTTTGGTTCAACTGCCCAAAATTCTTTGTTATCTCTGGCCTCGCGCAAACTAGGTTCGTGGGTTGCTTCATTGTTGAATCGTGGAAATATCGGTTGAAGGTTTCACTGGCTCAAAGTCGTTGTAACTGTTGCGGTTTAATTCGCTGAATCGGATCGTTTTAAGTTGATCGCATTTGTCGGCCAAGTTGGCTTAAAGGTTTGGTAATGGTTTTGAGCAATGCCGTAAAATCAGCAGTTCTTTGTCATGTGGGTTTTCTTAAACCGTAATCATAACAAGGCATTAAAGTGGGACTTGGCCCGCGTGGCTTTTTTAGTTTGCGTTAGGTTCAGTGTTTACGGCGCTGTGCGGTAGCTTTTATATTGCGGGCCTGCACCCCTTAACGCAGCGTTATGCAACTCAGGTAAATTTAGGGGTTTAATCTTTTAGGATTTCTCCGGCCATTCGTTTTGTGTTGTCGGCAAATGAGCACTTTTACCCTTAGATTCGTGGTTCACTCAAACCGTAAAACAGGCAAGGTTCTTTGTTTGCCTCAATCAGTTTTAGCGTTGGCGTGTTGTGAATCTTGTGGGTGCAAAGTGTGGAAAGGGCAAGTTTATCGAGCATTTTGTGCTTGCTGAAAGTCTTGCTTGTTGAGTTTGTCTGGTTCAAAAGCTTGGTTTGTTGTTGAAAGGTGGACTTTGTTTTGGCGGCTCATTTATCACAGTTCTTGTTTGGGGTGGTTCTTGAATCACTCAACCATTGCAATCGAGGCTTTTGATCGTATAAATTCGGTTTATCTCATTGAATTTGCATAACAAACGGCTCAAGAGGGATTGCCAACGCGTGGCGACTTTAGTGCAAAATTGCAGTTCAGTGTTTACAGTGTGTTTTTTTGAGTTCGGCGGTGCGTTGTCAACCCCTTAGCCGGGCGTTAGGCAAGGTGAGTTTTTATCAGCTAAATCGAGTTGAAATTGAACGGTAAATTCAATGTTTTCTGGCTTAAGTTAAGCAATAAATAGTCATCACATATTTGTTGTTTCTTGATCGCGTTGAGCTGTTTATCGTTGTGAATTCAGCGGCATAATAACCTTCAGCATCCAAACGTCCGCCGAGCATGCTACGCTCGTCACTTTTCTTCCAAATCGCTCAATTTGAGTTTTTTTGTTTCTTTGCTGATCTAGCATTTTGGTTTATAAATGAATCGGTTAGTTTATTTTAAGTTTACAAAAAACTCGTTCTTTGGTTTTGAAAGTATCGTTGTCAATCGGTTGGCCTAACAAACGGCTCAAGAGGGATTGCCAACGCGTGGCGGCTTTAGTTCAAAATTGAAGTTCAGTGTTTACAGTGTGTTTTTTAAGTTCGGCGGTGCGTTGTCAACCCCTTAGCCGGGCGTTATGTAAATTAATATAAAGTCGGAGTGTTGTTTGTTTAAGTTCAGTGAAGAAGTTCAAAAATTAAAAACGCAGACATTAGTTCTATCTGGCGTTGCGATGTTTATTGCCATTACGGGAGCA
>NZ_CAWPJM010000024.1:0-2964 GCF_963888495.1 Vibrio sp. 2-2(8)
CCTTTCGTTCTCAGTGAGGTGCGTGTATTTCATGTTTTTTACTTCTTGGCGGGAGCAAAGTTCATGATTATCGCATCTCACTGTTTTTATGTTCAGAGGCGTCGCACTTCGTACTTGAATCCAAGAAATATAACAAGTTGTTCAAGAGGGATTCGCAACGCGTGGCATTTTCACTGCGCGTTGGTTTAAGTGATTAAGGTGGTATGCGGTAATATCGGTATTGCGTTGCTCACCCCTTAACAAAGCGTTAGGTTTAAGGTTATACATGGAAATCAAAGAGTTTAGTGTTTGTAATCTGGAATCATTAAGGAAGATCTATCTTCACTCTAGAAGAGATGGTTTTACATGGCTCAAGACGGACAGCTTTCGATTAGAAGACTTTGATCGTGATACTCAAGGTGAACGAATTTGGCTAGTTGAGGCTTTAGGTAAAGTTGCAGGTTTCATCTCGATTTGGGAACCTGACAAATTTGTTCATCATCTGTATGTTTCCAGCGAATATCAGAGTCAAGGTATTGGCTCAATATTACTTAACGGTGCGAAAGCAAAATATGGCTATTTGAGTCTTAAATGTATGGTTCAAAATCAAAAGGCACTTGAGTTCTATTTGTCACAAGGTTTTGCAATTGTGTCGCAAGTAGATGATGAATTTGGTGGTTATTATCACATGAGCTTCAGCTCAAAAACCTAACAAACGGCTCAAGAGGGATTGCCAACGCATGGCGGCTTTAGTTCAAAATTGAAGTTCAGCATTTACGGTGTGTTTTTTAAGTTCGGTGGTGCGTTGTCAACCCCTTAGCCGGGCGTTAGCAAATTTATTCGACATCTAACTCGCATGGAGGAAAAGTAAGTGGAAATAGATAGAGATTCGATCATTGAATCACATAGGCTAGCAAGCCCGGGTCTTCGTTATCTAGGGCAAATCATTGATGGTGCAATAAGTGCCACAATATTCATTTTCTTTCTTTGGCTCGGTACTTTGATTGGTTTATCCCAAGCTTCATCAAGCTTAATAGCATTTTCGGAGGCTGCTTTATATTTTCTACTTTCTGACGGTTTACCTAAAGGGCAAAGTCTCGGTAAGAAACTACTAGGGATCTCAGTTATAGATTCGGTTACAGGAAAAAGTTGTAGTTTTCCTCAGTCATTTTTTCGTAACCTTCTGACACCAATAATTGGTATGATCGACGCGGTCTTTATTCTTGGCAAAAGAAGACAGAGGTTAGGTGACAAGCTGGCAAAAACAATCGTTGTAGTAAATTAGCTAACAAACGGCTCAAGAGGGATTGCCAACGCGTGGCGGCTTTAGTGCAAAATTGAAGTTCAGTGTTTACAGTGTGTTTTTTGAGTTCGGTGGTGCGTTGTCAACCCCTTAGCCGGGCGTTAGGCAAAATGAGTTTTTATCAGCTAAGTCGAGTTGAAATTGAGCAGTAAATTCCATGTTTTGTGGTTTAACTTAAGCAATAAATAATCATCACATATTTGCTGTTTCTTGATCGCGTTGGGTTGTTTATCGCTGTGAATTCATCGGTGAAATAACCTTCAGCATCCAAACGTCCGCCGAGCATGCTACGCTCATCACTTTTCTTCCAAATCGCTAAATTTGAGTTTTTTGTTTCTTTGCTGACTTGGCATTTTGGTTTATAAATGAATCGGTTAGTTTGTTTTAAGTTTATAAAAAAGTTCGTTCTTTAGTTTTGAAAGTGTCGGTGTCAATCAGTTGGCCTAACAAACGGCTCAAGAGGGATTGTCAACGCGTGGCGACTTTAGTACAAAATTGAAGTTCGATGTTTACAGTGGTTTTTTGAGTTCGGCAGTGCGTTGTCAACCCCTTAGCCGGGCGTTAGGTTTACGAAGAGAAAAAGCATCATTATTGGGTAAAAGATTTGGGGATTTCGCTAGCCATTCGTTTACGGTTTTCAGCAAGTTAGCTTGGTCTGCCCAAATCATCACGTTTCTTTCGCTCTTTCTCATGCCAATGTTCGTGGGTTGCTTCATTGGAAAATCGAGTCGGTCGGTTGAAGATTTCACTGGCGCAAAGGCGCTTTAGGTTTGTTAATCGGCTCAGAAAAATAGTTGTTTTAACTTAGTCGCATTTGGCTGCTAATTTGAGTGAAATACTTGGAACTGGTTCTACACAATGCATTAATCTAGCGGGGCTCTTTGCCAAGTGGGTGAAGATTAAATAGTAGAACCTAACAAGAAATTCAAGCCTGACTACCAACGCGTGGCTAAATCGGTTCCTAAATGGTTTGGTGATTACGGTAGATTGCTTTCAATGACTTTGTGCGTTGGTAGCAGCTTAATTCGGCGTTATGTACTAAGGAGGCAGGATGTCAAAAACGTATTCCGGTTCATGTCACTGTGGTCTCATTAAATTCGAAGTTTTAGCCGATATTGACCATCTTCGAGAGTGTAATTGTTCCATCTGTATCCGTAGAGGTGCGCTAAATTTTAGAGTGCCAGCAGAGAATTTGACGGTTCTAACTCCCCTAGAAAATGCAGTTTTATACCAATGGGGTAGTGAGACCGCAGAAGACTACTTTTGCCCTAAATGCGGTATTCTGCCGTTTCGTAAACCTAGCCAATTGACCAAAGCTGAAATCGAGGCAGGCAAAATCCCATTTACTGGTTGGGCTGTAAATGCTCGTTGTCTTAGTGGATTAAATATCAGTCAAATTCCAATCGTTAAAATAGATGGAGCATCCCTTTGAGCACGTACATAACAAGCAATTTAAGAGGGATTCTCAACGCTTGGCACTTTTGCTTCTACTTCAAATTTAGTGTCTACGGTACAATGAGTTAGGTTGGGTGGTGGCGTTGTTCACCCCTTAATTGGGCGTTATGCGATTAATGAGGTCAGCGAAAGGAATAGAAATTTATGTACAAAGTTGGCGTTGTTATATTTGATGATTTCACAGATGTAGACTTTTTTCTTATGTATGACTTGCTTGGGAGAACAAC
>NZ_CAWPJM010000025.1:0-2644 GCF_963888495.1 Vibrio sp. 2-2(8)
GAAGCTCTGCAATGAAATTGCACACAAATTAAATATGCGCCCACGCAAAAGACTTGGGTATAGAACACCACTGGAGTATATTCATGCGCATCTTTAAAAAGTGTCGCACTTCAAACTTGATACTAAGTCACTGCCCCTCAGTGAAAATAGTTGCAACATATGCAAGTAACGAGATGCATTTTAATGAGTTTAGATTTGTAGCGTAGTCTAAATGCTTTCTTGAACCATGAAGAATGCCATTGCGATTTGGCGCCTTATCTTTATGTGTCCGTTTTGCATTACTGATACGAGCACCGAACTCTGTGTCTTGAAGTAGCGGAGCTAAAATTATTGCCATTTCTGGTTTAGCTTCAATCAATTCTTGTATTTTCATTATTCTCTTATCACGTTCTGAAAAAAGATAACTACCAAGTGACTGAGCGAAAATACCATCGGTTTGAGATAGAAATAATGGAATTGCCGCAATATAGTTATTTTCTTTATGAAGCTCAAAAGCCACGTCAAATATAGCTTTTCTTGCTGGGTATAATTCAGCGAGTTGTTGATGTATATCATCTATGGAATTTTCAATTTCTTTACTCATGAAAGCATCAAAACTGTCTCTATCCTTATCAACGTGTTCCCAAAAGTCGCTTGGAATAAAGTCATTTGGAAACCATCCCTTTTCCGCAGCACGAGCCCAAAGCCCACTATTAATCTCTTCAAAATTCTCAAAGTAATATTGAAGCTCCTTTATTTTGTCATTATTTTCTTCAACAAAATCAGAAATGCCCTGAGCAACATGCTTGAGAATTTCACCAATGGCATTCAATCCATTTCTAAAATCTTCATTTTGATTATTTTCCACCTATACCCTCCTGTGACATAACGCCCGGCTAAGGGGTTGACAACGCACCGCCGAACTCAAAAAATACACCTAAACACTGAACTTCAATTTTGCACTAAAGTCGCCAAGCGTTGGCAATCCCTCTTGAGCCGTTTGTTATACGCGCGCTTCCGACCACACTGCAAATTCGTTACCGCTTGGCTCAATAAAATGGAAACGACAGCCTCCGGGAAAATCAAAAATTGGGCGAATAATTTGGCCACCGCTATTCTGGACTTTGGCTAAAGTTGTTTCTATGTTTGAGCTATAAAAGATAAGAAGTGCACCACCCGATGCTGTCTGACTACAACAGTCAGCTTTAAAAAAGCCGCCATCTAAACCCTGATTTGAGAATGCTGTATATTCAGGACCATAATCAGTAAATTCCCAGCCAAAAACTGAAGAGAAAAATGATTTTGTTGCCTCTAAATTTTTTGCTGCAAACTCGACATAATTCAGCTTTTCATTCTGATTCATTTCACGACTCCATTGTTAAATTTCCATATAGCGTATAACGCCCGGCTAAGGGGTTGACGACGCACCGCCGAACTCAAAAAACACACTATAAACACTGAACTTCAATTTTGCACTAAAGTTGCCAAGCGTTGGCAATCCCTCTTGAGCCGTTTGTTATATTTTCATTCTCTACACTAACGTGACCGACTGTTTAGGATTGCCGACAAACCATTAACAAACTGATATTTCTTGCTTTTCCAAAACTGTAGCAGCTTCCGCACGCTCAATGATTTTTAACAATACAGATTGAATCGCTTCGTCTTCGCGGGCATCTTTGTCACTTGTAAAGCGTTGTATTTGAGGCTCGGCATTCTCCTCAGGTAAAAAGGTGATAACGACTTCGGTCGCTAAGTCCGTCGTTTTACCGAAATACTCTAATGATATTTGCGGATAACCTTTGAAACCTTTTTGTACTCGTTTCAATATGCGTTTTTTCGCTTTATCCACGTTCATCATGAATCCTTTTGATTGCTGAACTTAAAAAAATATAACGCCCGGCTAAGGGGTTGACAACGCACTGCCGGACTCAAAAAACACACTGTAAACACTAAACTTCAATTTTGCACTAAAGTCGCCACGCGTTGGCAATCCCTCTTGAGCCGTTTGTTAAATTACAATTGCTTGTAGAAGTAAACCGTTGCTTCTAACTTTCCGCTAGAACTACGCGCAAACTCTGGAATTTGACCAGCTTCGATGTAACCAATCGAACGATATAGCAAAGAAGCCAAATCACCCAAGCGAGTATCCAAAACGAGTAACTGCAAACCAAGTTCTGATGCCTTTTTTTCCATCAGTGACATTAATTTTTTACTGATACCTTGGCCACGAACACTTGTTTTAACCATCAACTTTTCAACTTCCCCTCTATGTAAACCATTTGCTTTAGAACACAGAGAAAGCTGAACTGCACCGATGATGATATTTTTATCTTGAGCAATAAACAAACGACGGTTTCCTGATTTTAAATCAGACTCTACACCAACCCAGTATGACTCGATTTCTTCTCTATCGATCGGAGTTAAGAAGCCAACTGAAGCACCACTCTCAACACAATCTATAAGCAATGAATTTAATTGACCTGAGACACTAGATATTGAATTAATTTCCTTTATTTCCACTGAACTATCCTTGTAATTTAACGCCCGGTTAAGGGGCAGCCAACGCCACTACCAAGCTTCCGCATAACACCGTAACCACAAAAACCAACGCATGATAAAAATGCCGCGCGTTGGCTGTCCCTCTTGAACCGTTTGTTATGGCTAA
>NZ_CAWPJM010000026.1:0-2418 GCF_963888495.1 Vibrio sp. 2-2(8)
TCACTTTTCTTCCAAACCGCTCAATTTGAGTTTTTTGTTTCTTTGCTGATTTAGCATTTTGATTTATAAATGAATCGGTTAGTTGGTTTTAAGTTTATAAAAAAGTTCGTTCTTTAGTTTTGAAAGTGTCGGTGTCAATCGGTTGGCCTAACAAACGGCTCAAGAGGGATTGCCAACGCGTGGCGACTTTAGTGCAAAATTGAAGTTCAGTGTTTACAGTGTGTTTTTTAAGTTCGGCGGTGCGTTGTCAACCCCTTAGCCTGGCGTTATATTCTCTCTCGTTCCGTAAACTTTCCGTACTAATTGAATATGCTTTAAGTTTGCACTATAATCAATCAGGTTACGGAATGTATCCGTACATTGGAGGGGTTATGGCAACGGCACGTTTAGATATCCGCCTTGATGAAGAGATCAAGGCAAAAGCCGAAAAAGCATCGGCTTTACTTGGTTTAAAAAGTCTCACTGAATATGTAGTGAGACTTATGGACGAAGATGCGACTCATGTTATTGAGGAGCATGAAAGTATTATGGTTAAAGACAGTGTTTTTGACGAATTTATGGCTGCATGTAATAAAGTAAAAGCACCGAATCAAGCTTTGCTTGAAGCGGTTAAATTTACAGATAAGAGTGGTATCAAGTGAGTTGGGGTAAAGAGTTTGTAGAACTTAGTAAGTCAAAGCATGACCGCGATTCATTTGACTGTGGAGAGCAAGAGCTAAACACATTTATCAAAACTCAAGCTGCAAAGCACATGCAAGCAGGTATTAGCCGAACAATGGTTTTACCTAGTGCTCAACCACTGTTAAATCAAAAATTCGCTATTTGTGCATTTTATAGTGTTGCACCGAGTTCAATCAGTCGAGAAACATTGCCAGTACAACTAGCAAAGAAACTTCCTAGGTATCCAATCCCTGTTTTTCTTTTGGCTCAATTAGCTGTGCACAAAGAGTATCATGGCTCAGGGCTCGGAAAAATTAGTCTAATTCGCGCACTGAAGTACTTGTGGGAAGTGAATCATCACATGAGGGTATACGCAATTGTTGTGGACTGTCTGACAGATTCCGCTCAAGCGTTCTATACGAAGTTTGGTTTTGAAGTATTGTGTGAATATAATGGGCGTATTCGTATGTTCTTACCAATGAAAACGGTAGAACAGCTTTTTAATCAATAGGCTACGAATATAACAAACAATTCAAGCAGACCCTCAACGCGTGGCATTTTCGTTTTGCGTTGAGTTTAGTGTTTACGGCGTTGTGCGGAAAGTTGGTCGTTGCGTTTCGGGCTACTTAATTGGGCGTTATGCAACTCAGGGGAATTTAGGGGTTCAATCTTTTTAGATTTCTCCGGCCATTCGTTTTGTGTTGTCGGCAAATGAGCACTTTTACCCTCAGATTCGTGGTTCACCCAAACCGTAAAACAGGCAAGGTTCTTTGTTTGCCTCAATCAGTTTTAGCGTTGGCGTGTTGTTAATCTTGTGGGCGCAAAGTGTGGAAAGGGCAAGTTTATCGAGCATTTTGTACTTGCTGAAAGTCTTGCTTGTTGAGTTTGTCTCATTCAAAAGCTTGATTTGTTGTTGAACGGTGGACTTTGTTTTGGCGGCTTATTTATCATAGCTCTTGCTTGGGTTGATTCTTGAATCTCTCAACAATTGCAATTGTGGCTTTTGGTCGTGTAAATTAGGTTTATCTCATTGAATTTGCATAACAAATGGCTCAAGAGGGATTGCCAACGCGTGGCGACTTTAGTGCAAAATTGAAGTTTAGTGTTTACAGTGTGTTTTTTGAGTTCGGTGGTGCGTTGTCAACCCCTTAGCCGGGCGTTAAATTACAACAATAAACATCAGTGAGGTAAAAGGTGGCATTATTAATATTATTCTCCTTAGTTTTACTTTGGGGACTTCTTGGGTGGCTAAGCGATGATTTTGTATTGTTTGGACTTGTCACTCCGATTTTGGTTTTGATCGTATCAACACTGTATGGTTCGTACATGTGGCTTAAAACTGGATCCTGGGGAAGTTTTGATGTTTTAACTGTATTCTGCGCAATCAAAAAAGAATGTTTTGATATTTATAGTTTTAGCTCATATGTCGGTTTTGCAAAACTTAACAATTGGTACTTGAGTACAAACGTAGCGTGGACAGCCGCTTTAGTCCCAATGTTTGGCAATATATTTTGTACAATTGTTCTTGATAACATTGAGCTTCTGCAACGACTAAAAAAATACCTTATTACTTGCAATAGCTCGACAGAACACCATTAGTTAATGGTACTAAAGATGGCTTTGAGTATGTAACTTAGTATCAAGTTTGAAGTGCGACACTTTTTAAAGATGCGCATGAATATACTCCAGTGGTGTTCTATACCCAAGTCTTTTGCGTGGGCGCATATTTAATTTGTGTGCAATTTCATTGCAGAGCTT
>NZ_CAWPJM010000027.1:0-2231 GCF_963888495.1 Vibrio sp. 2-2(8)
TTCGAGTACATAGAGGTTGATTATAATCGGACGAGAAGGCACAGTGCTCTTGGGTATCTAAGCCCAGTTAACTTTGAACAGCAAAATGTCGCTTAATGTGGTGTCCAGTTTTGCTGGAGCAGATCAGCTGTCATTGGCCCAATTCCTGGGACACTTTGTAAAAGAGTTAACAATTCATCGTCTTTCAGCAAGTTTTCTAATTTCTTTTCCTGCTCTTTAACCCATGTATTCAATTGATTGTAATGATCTAATTGTTCTCTAAGCTCCAAAATTAACATTGGTGGAACGGGTTCTTTATTATCGGCCAAATACTGAAATAGGTTCTTCATGTTGTGATGCCCTCTCGGAAAACTTATCCCAAACTCTAGAAGAATTGAACCAATCCTATTCATGCACGCTGTTCTTTCCTTGAGATAACCTGCTCTGATTTTTCGGACGACTGTACATACTTGAGCTAATTCACTTTTTGGAGAGACAAAACGCATATTTGGACGCATTGACGCTTCTGCAATTGCATCAGCGTCGATGAAGTCATTTTTGTTTGTTTTTACGTAAGGTTTAACATACTGAGCAGGAATCAATTTGACTTGATGTCCATAAGACTCACACCGCCTCGCCAGCCAATGAGCGCCACCACAAGCTTCCATCGCAACAATAACAGGTTCATGAACTGATAATAATTGAAGCAGCTTTTGTCTGTTAAGCTTCTTTCTGAAGACTTCTCTACCTGAGTAATCATGGCCGATAAGATGAAATGTGTTCTTTCCTAAATCGATACCGATAACGCGAATAGTAGTCATGATGGTCACCTTTATTTAACTGAACCTAACAATGTTAAGTTTAGCGTGTGGGTGGGGCGTACCATCTTATTAGGGTGATAATGTAGGCGTTTCATTTTATGCATTTTTTGCTAATAAAAATGACGATCCAGATTTGTTAATGGAAGCCGCAACATGGTGGATTCAAGAACACAAATTAGATCATTTTGAAAAAGCTCATAAAATCATGGCAATGGTAAAATCTGATATTTAGTGAACTGAACCATAACAAACGGTTTAAGAGGGACTGCCAACGCGTGGCGGTTTTTGCTTAAATCAGCATTTGTGATTACGGTTTCTATTTTAGGTTCGGTGTTTTGCGTTGTCAGCCCCTTAACCGGGCGTTATGTTTTATCATACTCTTTTGTCTATACTGACTACATAATGGTATTGAAGGGAAAATTTGACATGAAACAGATGTTATTTATTTTGTGGTTACTAATAATCCCAAGCATGTCTAGAGCAGAAATTAAGTTAGTGACACTGGATTATCCCCCGTATATAACTCAGGATAAAGATAAGCTTGATGGTGTTGCTGTAAGACTATTAAGAGATATTTTTCAACAAATAGATACACCCATTAAAATAAATATTTTGCCATGGGGAAGAGCAATCAGTTATGTGGAAAATGGCACGGCTGATGCCATATTTACAGCGTTTAAAACACCAGAAAGAGAAAAGTTTGCTGACTATAATAATGAAGTGCTATTTAATCAAAAAATTATAATTATTAGGCCAAATGTAAGTCATGTTATTTGGGATAAGTCAAATATCAAGGAATTAAGTATCTGTTTGGTCAATAATGTTAGTTATGGGACTTGGTTAGACAGCATGCTAGCTCAAAACAACTTTAAAGCAATATACAAAGTTAATTCAGCGGAGCAGTGTGTCCTAATGTTACTTTCTAACAGAGTTGATTTTTGGGTCAATAATGAGTTTGGTGCAAGATATATAGCCGCTCAAATGGGTGTAACTAATGATATTTACTTGGAAACTCCACCATTAGAGTCAACACCAAGCTACATTGCATTTTCTAAAAAAAATCAACATTTGGATTTAGTAAAAAAGATTGACCATACGCTAAGGACAATGAAAGAAAATGGTGCATATCAAAGGATAATTGATGATTATTTCAATGAAATAGGAAGTAAGTAGCCATTTTTTCGATCAACATAACAAACGGCTCAAGAGGGATTGCCAACGCGTGGCGGCTTTAGTTCAAAATTGAAGTTCAGTGTTTACAGTGTGTTTTTTAAGTTCGGCTATGCGTTGTCAACCCCTTAGCCGGGCGTTAGGCAAAGTGAGTTTTTATCAGCTAAGTCGAGTTTGAATTGAACGGTAAATGCCATGTTTTCTAGCTTAAGTTAAGCAATAAATAATCATCACATATTTGTTGTTTCTTGATCGCGTTGG
>NZ_CAWPJM010000028.1:0-2091 GCF_963888495.1 Vibrio sp. 2-2(8)
CAAGCAACGATACTTTTCAATGTGGTGCTGGAGCCGTAATGGCTGGAGTTGCATTGAGTGGTGAAGTTGTGAAGCTCAAAAAATAAGCATAACAAACGGTTAAAGAGGGATTGCCAACGCTCGTCGATTTTAGTTCAAAATTGAAATTCAGCGTTTACGGCGTGTTTTTTGAGTTAAGTAGTGCGTTGTCAACCCCTTAACCGGGCGTTATGTGAATGGAGAAAATAATGTCTTCAGTTCCTGAATCAAAAGATGAGTTGCTCACAGCTATAAATTCTATATTCCCGAAACTTATGGTCGATTATCGGAGTGTTCCTGCATCAATGGCACGTCAGTGTGCAATTGAAGGTAACGTAAAAGGAACACAAATTAGCGTTTGCGACACTGTCGCTTATCTTATTGGTTGGGGAAACTTGGTCTTGAAATGGCACAGTTTGAAGTCGCAAGGTTTGCCAGTCGATTTTCCTGACACGGGTTATAAATGGAATCAGCTTGGATTATTGGCGGTCAGTTTTCACGATCAGTACCGTGATTGGAAATTCGAGGACTTACTCAAGGAGTTAGACTCAACAACCAACAAGCTTATCTTGTTGGTTGAAAGCCTAAGCAATGAAGAATTGTATGAAACAACGTGGTATGAAAAATGGACATTAGGTCGAATGATCCAGTTCAACACGTCATCACCAATGAAAAATATGCGAGCCAAAGTTAGGCGATTTAACAAAAACAACAGGCTTAGGTAGGCAATTCACATAACAAACGCCTCAAGAGGGACTGTCAACGCGCGGCGTTTCCAGTCCCATTGAGCCGCGGTGGTTACGGTTGGTGTGTTTGAGTTTAGTGGAATGCGTTGCCAGCCCCTTAGGCGGGCGTTATGTGCTTACGATAAAAGGAGATATTTGTGCGCTTAATTACATATGTTGCATCTAAGGCATATCAAGATGGACAATCTTTCAAGCTAACAGTGTGTAATCCAATACTTGTAACAAAGCATGATGAGGTGGAGTCTTTTTTATGCGATGTACAAAAAGGTACTAAGCCTAAAAGTACAAGGTTGTGCGCAAAGGATATTGATGCGTTTATCAATCGTTTCGTTATTGAAAAAGACCAAAAATGTAGTTTTTTGGTTTATCGAGCAAGTTTGAATGTGGCGAATAACCAGCTTAAAAATGAAGTTTGGACTAACATAGCTTTTATATATCGTGATCCCAATAGCCCGACTGATTGGTTTATATATGCATATGCTAAAGCACGCTTAGACCGTTCATTTGTTAAAGATGGTTTTGGTTGTAAATTGTTCAATACAAATTTGTCCGAGTTACCTTTAGAAGAACGCACATAACAAACAATTTAAGAGGGATTCCCAACGCTTGGCATTTTTGGTTCTACTTCCAATTTAGTGTTTATGGCACAATGCTTTAGGTTGGGTGGTAGCGTTGCTCACCCCTTAATTGGGCGTTAGCTATTGTTTTATTCAGCAGCAAGGAAATTAAAGATGTCAAAGTATCAATTTTTCTGTAAACCAAATTCAAATCGTAATGCATTTACTTATCTGGATATGAGTTCAGAAACTTATCTTTTTGAAAAGGAAGAACTCTTGAGCTCGGGGTTAGAAGTGGAAGGTGATACGATTTATGCTTCTTCTCCAGAAGAGGCTATTGATAAATTCAAATCAAATTTTTGTGATCCTTTGAAGGATTATGCAAATTCAAATGTTGCAGGTGGATTGGCGACATTCATTTTTGAATCATTCAAATCAGTCACTGGGAAAAAATAGCTAACAAACGGCTCAAGAGGGATTGCCAACGCATGGTGACTTTAGTACAAAATTAAAGTTCAGTGTTTACAGTGTGTTTTTTGAGTTCGGCGTTGCGTTGTCAACCCCTTAGCCGGGCGTTAGCATTCTGAGGACTTAAATAGTCATATTCAAATGGTAGAAATCAATCATCGCGTATAATAGTTGTGTGATCCGCCCCAGCAGTTTTGGACACTGAGTTAAGTGAGTACAATCACTAACGAGGTGAACAATGACAACTAAGAAAACTAGAATTAAACATTCCCCTGAATTTAAAGCACAAGCCCTGAAGTTAG
>NZ_CAWPJM010000029.1:0-2050 GCF_963888495.1 Vibrio sp. 2-2(8)
GCGCCATAACAAACAATTTAAGAGGGATTCCCAACGCTTGGCATTTTGCTTCTACTTCAGTTTTAGTGTTTACGGTACAATGCGTTAGGTTGGGTGGTAGCGTTGCTCACCCCTTAATTGGGCGTTAGGCAAAGTTAGTCTTTATCAGTTAAATCGAGTTGAAATTGAGCAGTAAATTCCATGTTTTGTGGCTTAACTTAAGCAATAAATAATCATCACATATTTGTTGTTTCTTGATCGCGTTGGGTTGTTTATCGCTGTGTATTCAGCGGCAAAATAACCTTCAGCATCCAAACGTCCGCCGAGCATGCTACGCTCGTCACTTTTCTTCCAAACCGCTCAATTTTAGTTTTTTGGTTTCTTTGCTGATTTAGCGTTTTGGTTTATAAATGAATCGTTTAGTTGGTTTTAAGTTGGTAAAAAAACCTTGTTCTTTGGTTTTAAAAGTGTTGTTGTCAATCGGTTGGCCTAACAAACGGCTCAAGAGGGATTGCCAACGCGTGGCGGCTTTAGTGCAAAATTGAAGTTCAGTGTTTAAGGTGTGTTTTTTTTAGTTCGGCAGTGCGTTGTCAACCCCTTAGCCGGGCGTTATGTGTTTCTCGACTTTAAACTTTTAACTGAACGACGTTTCCATTAGCTTTTATTGGGTATAATCAATCTTTTTCAATGCATGTAATGGAGTATTTTATGGATTTTATTGAACGGCTTCAGGCTCTTTCGAAGAAAGTTTCTCAAGTTTCGGCTAATCTGGCTACCGAAGAAGCAACAAAAAATGCTTTAGTTATGCCCTTTCTGCATTCAGTCCTTGGTTATGACGTATTCGATCCAAACGAGGTTATACCTGAGTTTACGGCTGATACTGGAACTAAAAAGGGGGAAAAGGTTGATTATGCGTTGATCAAAGATGGTGTGGTTCAAATTCTAATTGAATGTAAGAAGTATAGTGAACCATTATCAACAAAGCATGCCAACCAATTATTTCGATATTTCTCAGTAACAAATGCACGTATTGCCATTTTAACTAATGGCTCAAAATATCAATTTTTCACTGATTTGGATGCTCCTAATAAAATGGATGAAAAGCCATTTTTGACATTAGATCTCGAAAATTTAGATGAGCATGTTGTCCCTGAAATAAAAAAATTAACTAAATCCTCCTTTGATGTTGAATCTGTAGTTGATGCAGCAGGTGAATTAAAATATTTAAACCAAATAAAAAAAGTTCTAGGTGAACAGTTCCAAAGCCCAGAAGAAGATTTTGTGAAGTTCTTTACTTCTCGCGTCTATGACGGTGTTCAAACTGCAAAAGTTAAATCTCAATTTCTAGACATTACCACTAAATCTTTAAAGCAGTTTCTCAATGACAGTATAAATGCCCGTCTAAAATCAGCTATTGGCGCTGACGTCAAAGAATCAACGAATATTGAAACTCAAGTTATTCCTGCTGAAGACGTAAATGAAAGTTCAGAAAAATCTAAAATTCTTACTACAGAAGAAGAAATTGAAGGTTTTAATATAGTCAAAGCAATACTTAGGCAAAAAGTAGAAGTACAGAGAGTTTGTGCGCGTGATACTCAAAGCTATTTTGGAATTCTGCTAGATGATAACAATCGTAAGCCTCTATGCCGTTTGTGGTTTAATACTAAGCAGAAATATATTGGTATCTTTGATGAAGCTAAGAATGAAACTCGGCATCCGATCGAAACTGTGGATGATATATTCAATTTCAGTGAACAATTACAAAGCACCCTTGCATTATATGAGTAAAAACACATAACAAAGCATTTAAGAGGGACAGTCAACGCGTGGCATTTGTGGTTTACTTGAAAATTTGTGTTTACGGTTGTCTATTTTAATTCTGTGGCGGCGTTGTCTGCCCCTTAATGCGGCGTTAGCTATCAATCGGAAATTGTGAGTATCTATGCTTAGTATCAAGTTTGAAGTGCGACACTTTTTAAAGATGCGCATGAATATACTCCAGTGGTGTTCTATACCCAAGTCTTTTGCGTGGGCGCATATTTAATTTGTGTGCAATTTCATTGCAGAGCTT
>NZ_CAWPJM010000030.1:0-1835 GCF_963888495.1 Vibrio sp. 2-2(8)
AGACAGGTGCTGCATGGCTGTCGTCAGCTCGTGTTGTGAAATGTTGGGTTAAGTCCCGCAACGAGCGCAACCCTTATCCTTGTTTGCCAGCGAGTAATGTCGGGAACTCCAGGGAGACTGCCGGTGATAAACCGGAGGAAGGTGGGGACGACGTCAAGTCATCATGGCCCTTACGAGTAGGGCTACACACGTGCTACAATGGCGCATACAGAGGGCAGCAAGCTAGCGATAGTGAGCGAATCCCAAAAAGTGCGTCGTAGTCCGGATTGGAGTCTGCAACTCGACTCCATGAAGTCGGAATCGCTAGTAATCGTAGATCAGAATGCTACGGTGAATACGTTCCCGGGCCTTGTACACACCGCCCGTCACACCATGGGAGTGGGCTGCAAAAGAAGTGGGTAGTTTAACCTTTCGGGGAGGACGCTCACCACTTTGTGGTTCATGACTGGGGTGAAGTCGTAACAAGGTAGCGCTAGGGGAACCTGGCGCTGGATCACCTCCTTATACGAAGATTACACTGATGAGTGTCCACACAGATTGATGGTTTATACAGTTTAAGAGACGATGCTGGGTCTGTAGCTCAGGTGGTTAGAGCGTTCGCCTGATAAGCGAGAGGTCGGTGGTTCAAGTCCACTCAGACCCACCAATTCTTCCTCCCAGAAGATTGGCACACAGTATCACACACCTGATGGGGTTATAGCTCAGCTGGGAGAGCGCCTGCCTTGCACGCAGGAGGTCTGCGGTTCGATCCCGCATAGCTCCACCATCTTTAAGCGCACTAGCAATAGTGTTTTTAAAAATGGTTTTCATTAGAAAATCTTGCTCTTTAACAATTTGGAAAGCTGACTGATAACAACGAACGTGTTTGTTGTTATCAAATAAAAGTTCTCAACATCAATGCGTTAAACGTATTGATACCAAACACATTCAAGTGTTCTTGGGAAAGCTTACTACGGTAAGTTTTCAAAATTGAGTCCGGCAAAATCAAACGTCTCTCGCTCATTCAAATAATGAGAGACAACCTTGGTGACTTGTCTGCAACACGAAACTTCTTCGGGTTGTATGGTTAAGTGACTAAGCGTACACGGTGGATGCCTTGGCAGTCAGAGGCGATGAAGGACGTAGTAACTTGCGATAAGCGTAGATTAGGCAGTAACAGCCACTTGAGTCTACGATTTCCGAATGGGGAAACCCACGTGCATAAGCACGTATCCTTACCTGAATACATAGGGTAAGGAGGCAAACCGGGGGAACTGAAACATCTAAGTACCCCGAGGAGAAGAAATCAACAGAGATTCCGAAAGTAGCGGCGAGCGAAATTGGACTAGCCCTTAAGCTTTTAATGATGCAGGTGAAGCCTCTGGAAAGTGGCGCAATAAAGGGTGATAGCCCCGTAACTGTTCCATCATTATAAGTGAAATCGAGTAAGGCGGGACACGTGTTATCCTGTCTGAACATGGGGGGACCATCCTCCAAGGCTAAATACTACTGACTGACCGATAGTGAACCAGTACCGTGAGGGAAAGGCGAAAAGAACCCCTGTGAGGGGAGTGAAATAGAACCTGAAACCGTGTACGTACAAGCAGTAGGAGCAGGCTTTGTCCTGTGACTGCGTACCTTTTGTATAATGGGTCAGCGACTTATATTCAGTGGCAAGGTTAACCGAATAGGGGAGCCGTAGGGAAACCGAGTCTTAACTGGGCGATTTAGTCTCTGGATATAGACCCGAAACCGGGTGATCTAGCCATGGGCAGGTTGAAGGTTGAGTAACATCAACTGGAGGACCGAACCGACTAATGTTGAAAAATTAGCGGATGACTTGTGGCTAGGGGTGA
>NZ_CAWPJM010000031.1:0-1624 GCF_963888495.1 Vibrio sp. 2-2(8)
AACGCGATCAAGAAACAACAAATATGTGATGACGATTTATTGCTTAAGTCCAGCCATGAGAACATAGAATTCACAGTTCAATTCAAACCCGATTTAGCTGATAAAAACTCACTTTGCCTAACGCCCGGCTAAGGGGTTGACAACGCACCACCGAACTCAAAAAACACGCCGTAAACACTGAACTTCAATTTTGCACTAAAACCGCCACGCGTTGGCAATCCCTCTTGAGCCGTTTGTTAGGCCAACCGATTACAACAACACTTTCAAAACCTAAGAACAAGACTTTTTGTAAATCTTAAAACAACTAACCGATTAATTTATAAAGCAAAACGCTAAATCAGCAAAGAAACAAAAAACTCAAATTGAGCGATTTGGAAGAAAAGTGACGAGCGTAGCATGCTCGGCGGACGTTTGGATGCTGAAGGTTATTTTGCCGCTAAATTCACAACGAAAAGCAACCCAACACGATCAAGAAACAACAAATATGTGATGACGATTTATTGCTTAAGTTAAGCCACAAAACATGGAATTTACCGTTCAATTCCAACTCGTTTTAGCTGATAAAAACTCACTTTGCCTAACGCCCTGTTAAGGGGTGAGCAACGCAATACCGATGCCACCGCATACCACCTTAAACACCAAAACCAACGCATAGTGAAAATGCCACGCGTTACGAATCCCTCTTGAACAGTTTGTTATGCATATCCTACAGCGTGCTTAAAAATTTCTTGATCATGGCGCTGCAAGCCCCAATGTCATTCACATAAGCAAGACTTTCTCCTGTATCTAATTTCTTTATTTTTTCAGAGTAACGCACACCTTGTATGTGACCTTTAGTGCCATTTGAGTCATCATGATTTGCCACTTCGTTATCATGTTCAATGATTGCCGAATAGTAATTGCGCACCTGACCAAACAGGTTGATGTTTTGTATCAAGACACCAACCACGTCACCACTAAGTAAGTCATCTATTTTTCCAACGCAAACCGTATCTTCATTACCCACATAGTTATTTAAGTTGACCAGTAGATTTTTCTTGGATTTAAAGTATTTAACAGAAACCTTTTCATTAGAGATGGTTTTGGTATCAATTACTGCGTTTTTTACATTGTGGACGTCAATAAGGTACGCCGTATAATCACTGCCTTTGTATATTTTATACCCACACGTAGCGAGCCCTAAAACTACTACAGCCATACCTAAACAAATGAATATATTTTTTAACTTCATTTTTATTTTGCTACCTATCGAATTCTGAATAAGAAAAGATGCATAACGCCCGCTTAAGGGGCTGACAACGCTACTAGCAAGTTTCCGCATAACACCGTAAACACAAAAACCAACGCATAATAAAAATGCCACGCGTTGGAAGTCCCTCTTGAAGCGTTTGTTATGTGAATATTATCGGCTACCAAGATAGTAGCCGAGTAACAAAGATAGAATTGTTAATAGAGCAGTCAATACACTGAAATTCTCAGACTTTGAGTTTATATAGATGTAGTGGTCAACTAAAATTGGCCACGGTTTTAGAGTTTTCCCAATATAATCGTTCTGATTCATTGGGAGTTAAACCACCGTTATACTGATGTGGTCTGAGTTGGCAGTAATATCCGATAATGTAAC
>NZ_CAWPJM010000032.1:0-1295 GCF_963888495.1 Vibrio sp. 2-2(8)
GCGGATGGAGCTGACGAGAGTCGCAGATACCAGGTGGCTGCAACTGTTTATTAAAAACACAGCACTGTGCAAAATCGCAAGATGACGTATACGGTGTGACGCCTGCCCGGTGCCGGAAGGTTAATTGATGGGGTTAGACTTAGGTCGAAGCTCTTGATCGAAGCCCCGGTAAACGGCGGCCGTAACTATAACGGTCCTAAGGTAGCGAAATTCCTTGTCGGGTAAGTTCCGACCTGCACGAATGGCGTAATGATGGCCACGCTGTCTCCACCCGAGACTCAGTGAAATTGAAATCGCTGTGAAGATGCAGTGTACCCGCGGCTAGACGGAAAGACCCCGTGAACCTTTACTACAGCTTGGCACTGAACATTGAACCTACATGTGTAGGATAGGTGGGAGACTTAGAAGCGCAGTCGCTAGATTGCGTGGAGTCGACCTTGAAATACCACCCTTGTCGTTTTGATGTTCTAACGTAGGCCCCTCATCGGGGTTGCGGACAGTGCCTGGTGGGTAGTTTGACTGGGGCGGTCTCCTCCCAAAGAGTAACGGAGGAGCACGAAGGTGGGCTAATCACGGTTGGACATCGTGAGGTTAGTGCAATGGCATAAGCCCGCTTAACTGCGAGAATGACGGTTCGAGCAGGTACGAAAGTAGGTCATAGTGATCCGGTGGTTCTGAATGGAAGGGCCATCGCTCAACGGATAAAAGGTACTCCGGGGATAACAGGCTGATACCGCCCAAGAGTTCATATCGACGGCGGTGTTTGGCACCTCGATGTCGGCTCATCACATCCTGGGGCTGAAGTCGGTCCCAAGGGTATGGCTGTTCGCCATTTAAAGTGGTACGCGAGCTGGGTTTAGAACGTCGTGAGACAGTTCGGTCCCTATCTGCCGTGGGCGTTGGAAGATTGAAGGGGGCTGCTCCTAGTACGAGAGGACCGGAGTGGACGAACCGCTGGTGTTCGGGTTGTCATGCCAATGGCATTGCCCGGTAGCTAAGTTCGGAATTGATAAGCGCTGAAAGCATCTAAGCGCGAAGCGAGCCCTGAGATGAGTCTTCCCTGGCACTTTAAGTGTCCTAAAGGGTTGTTCGAGACTAGAACGTTGATAGGTTGGGTGTGTAAGCGCTGCGAGGCGTTGAGCTAACCAATACTAATTGCCCGTGAGGCTTAACCATACAACACCGAAGGGGTTTTGTGGGCTCAATTGAAGAACATTGAATGTGTGAATGAGAACGAAACAGCTTTCCGAATTAAGAAATTTGCTTGGCGACCATAGCGTTGTGGACCCACCTGA
>NZ_CAWPJM010000033.1:0-432519 GCF_963888495.1 Vibrio sp. 2-2(8)
CTTCGAGTACATAGAGGTTGATTATAATCGGACGAGAAGGCACAGTGCTCTTGGGTATCTAAGCCCAGTTAACTTTGAACAGCAAAATGTCGCTTAATGTGGTGTCCAGTTTTGCTGGAGCAGATCATTATTGAATCACTCATGTTCATACACGAACGCCAGTTTGGTGAATGGAGGGGCCCCGTTTCGGCGGGGAGGGACCATTCATTAAACTGGCGCTTTATTATTCAGATGTTACCGGAACGGTTGGGGTTATTGTTACACCCCAATTAACTCCGGAATTCCGGAATTCTAATACCTGTTTTCATTCACGAATGCAAAAAAGACGGTATTACTGAAAATCAACTTGAATATGTATAGAAATTAATCTGTTATTGCGAACAAAATGGTGTCGTACGAGACGAAAACAGCTTTATCCAGAGCTTAAAGCCCAAGAACGTCAAGCATCAAAACCCCAAATCGATTCATCCAATCCCTAAAATGACCATGCCTTAAGTGCGCATTATGTGCCGTTAGGTTAAATGGAACTAGTATCACATCAAGAATAATATCCCTCGCTTTTGAGGGATATAAGAATGAAGTACGGCGAAATGACAAAAAACTATGTTTTTCGTGAATTTGAATGTCATTTAAGCGAGGAAGAGACAGCAAAACTTTGTTTTAAAAGTGTGAGCGTTGTCAAAGGTTGGGATAGGGGAAAAGAGATACCGAGGGAATGCAAAAGGCTAATGCGAATGGCAAAAGGGAGAGAGCTAAGCGCATGTGAAAGCTGGGAGCAGTTCAGAATGCACCACAACAGGCTAGAAC
The DNA here is from genome assembly GCF_963888495.1 of Vibrio sp. 2-2(8). Lineage (NCBI taxonomy): Bacteria > Pseudomonadati > Pseudomonadota > Gammaproteobacteria > Vibrionales > Vibrionaceae > Vibrio > Vibrio sp. 2-2(8). The sequence continues at coordinate 808 of NZ_CAWPJM010000033.1, forward strand.
TGCCGAGCGGCCAAATGGTATCAGCTCAAGAAATATTGACAGGAATTGCGCTCATAGAGATTAAATCAGAGCTTGAAATCAAGACGAGCACGAAGCTACTCAAGATAGCGCGAAGCATTGCAAAGATAAGGAAGTAGAAAAGGGGCGAAAGCCCCTTTTTATGATCACAATATGGTTGTCTTAATAACGACCTTAAGCTCTTTCTTGACTTGCTTTTTTCCCTCAGAGCGGAAGAGGCCGCCGAGAAGCGGTATATCCATTAGAACGGGCACACCAGAGACGGAGTTGCGCTCCTCGCTTGAGATAAGGCCACCGAGTGCGATGGTCTGCTTATCACTGACTTTAACAACTGTGCTCAGGGTTCGCTTGTTGGTGATGATGTCAGCAGCAATAGCCGAGTCCGTTACTGTGCTTGATTCCTGATTGATAACGAGGACAACCTCACCACCAAGAACGTGAGGCGTAACCTCAAGCGTGACGCCTACATCTTTTCGCTCAATGCGTTGAATTGTATTACCGCCGTCCGTGACTTCACTAGAGACTAAGAACGGCACGTTCTGACCTACCGTGATGTAGCCGCGCTCCCTATCCATAATGAGCATGTTTGGCCGAGAAAGCAGCTCTGTGTGCTGGTTAGTCGAAACAGCCTTTACCAAGGCGTCAAAGTTACCACCCTCAAAAAAGAGTACGTTGTCCTTTGCCTTGTCAATCAGCGCTAGGTTTGTAATGAATCCGGCACTATCAAAAGCAGCTTGGAGGTTAACGCCTAGCTCTTGATTGTCGCCTAGTTCCGTTTCAGTAATGATAGCCTCGATAAAGACTTGACGTTGTGGCGTGTCCACACCCTCGATAATGGCGTCTATCTTTCTCAGTTGCTCAGCCGTACCCGAAACAATGAGCGCGTTAGTGGTTGGGAGAACTTGAACGCCGTAGTTGTCGAGTGGCTTATCCTTGAGCGACTGCGAAACCGTGGCACGGAGCGTGGCGGTCATCAAATCCACTATCTTAGTATTGCGGACATTGTTGAGGCGGTAGAGCTTAACCTCAGCAGGTTCAAAGATGGTCAGCTCTTGTGTGTTTATCTTGACAACGTAAGCGCCTGAATCCTTTTCAAGCAGATAGCCGTGAGAGCGAAGAACGGAATCAAAAAAGGCGGGATATTCGGACGGGAGCAAATCGGGAGCGGTAAAGCTGACAGCACCAGAGACACCTTGACCGAGCACAATCTTTAGACCCGTCTGACCTGAATACCAAGAAACAAACTCACCGATGGGCGTGTTATTGGACTCAAAAAGTTGAGACTCGTTTGCGTGACCGGGCGAGCAAGTGAGCGCGATAAGCAAAACGAACTTGCTGGATGTGGAAAAGTAATTAATAAACTTAACTAATTGTTTATTAACCACTTTACCACAGCGCAGGGCAACCACGGCACACGCTTGCAGTTTGCCTACGGCGCAATAATTTTTTGTTTTTTTCTTTAAAGAAAAGGGCAAAAGACTAGCAATTAATCGTTTCACTTTGACCACCTTGACTGACCGTGACCTCACAGCGTGAGGATGATGTAATTTCAAAGCCCATAGAACGCAGCTCGTAACTCGTTAGCTTGGAGCCGCCTTTATCTAGCTCAAAGTTGACAGGGGCATTAGGCAGTGCGCTATAACTGGTAATGCGATAACCACCAAGCAGAGATTTAAGGTCCGATGCGGTAGCGGCTGGCGTTTCGTCTATGACTGCATTGGTTGGTTGTGGTGGCGTCACTATCATCATTAAAACGAACGTGGAGACACAACCGAACGTGAGAGCAGCAAGGCGTGAATACTTGCGAAAGTAGATTTTTGTAATACGCATGATATTTTTCACCGTGTAAGGGACAGTGTAACGACCGTGGACATACCAAGGCGGCAGAACTGAATAAACGCCGTGCTCGTAATTGTTTCTAAACATCTGCTTAGTGTCATAAGAGCTGTATAAATCGGTACCCCAGAGCATCCACTTGTCAACAGTTAGCGAGTTGGTGTTATCGCCGTACTTAACAATACCGACATGAAGTTTTGGGAGTGGGAGCCTAAGCTGACCGAGCGTTAATAGCGTGATAAGAAAGGAGAGGATAGGCACCTGCATTCTATCGAGACGACGACAAAAAACGGTGTGCTCAGCAAGAGCAAGACGAGCCTGTTTATCAACGATTGAAATATCCTGAACGATGAAAATAACATCCCATCCTAATTTTCGGATATGCAAAAGATGGTCAATCAAAGCCTGGCGACTTTTATCATTCCACGTTCTGGAGTTAAACCAAGTGCCGCACTCATCGAGCACAATTAAGCCGTCTTTTTTAACGTCATAGCTTTTATTAGCCGAGCCAAGTACGAGCAAATCATCAACCGTTGGCTTATCTGGAATGCGGAAAAGCTTAGTGTGTCGCTTATTGCGGCCGAGCATTTCTTTTAAGTTAATATCGAGATTAGTAGCAACGGGAACGCCACGGTGAAACGCTTCACGGATTTTAGAAACAGCAACAAGAGACTTACCAGAGCCGAGCTTACCCGTTACGAAATAGACGCAAGCCATATCAAGAACTCATCTTAGTAATAACGTAGAACTGCCAAGCCCAGACCCAACGAATAACGCGAGCAGATAGAACCGCGCTCATACAGGGGATAGCATTAGCAGGAACAAGCATACCCCAAGCAACAGAAAGATAAGGCGGCGCAATAAAGCTCAAACCAGCAGCAAGGGCATAAATAGAAGCAGCAACGGCAGTCGCAAGGCCAATTATCAACGTAATGACAGTGAGATTGATAGCAAGGCCGCGCGCCATTCGAGCCGAAAACCAAGCAAGGATGTTCGCAGCAAGGCCAGCAAAGAACGCAGCAATGGCAGGCACTCTAAGCGCTGTACCAATACCCGTTAAAATGGGCAATAGAAAAACTGGCATGGTATTACCTCCGACTCATATAGGGAGTAGTGCCACCAACAGGCGTGACACCGTTCAACAATATATCGATGAGTGTCCAAAGCGTGAAAACGTAAATCAAAAATGAAATGATGGACTTCAATCGAGTACTGAACTCACAGCCGAGCGTGAACGTACCCATTGAAGTCACCATAGGAAAATCGACACAATCAGATGAAGAGGGAAGAACGCCGAGCAAATCACCAACGGCCATATCAATATAAACTTGAGTTTCGTCGGTCATAGGCTCGATAGAAGCCACCCTTGCATAATTAACTAGTGCGCTATTGGCAGCAGACAACTCAGTATCAGCAGCAGCAATCATCTGAGTGTAAGCAGAATCAACATAAGATTCAGTTAAACCATTTATACCCTCACAAGCGCGAGGGTCGGTTGCAGGGTCACAGGAAGCAGGCATCTTTTCGGCCAGCGCATCAATAGCACTTGTTATTTTACCTGTTTGAACATCGGATAAATCGGATAATTCACTGGTTTGTTTTTCTATCGATTTGGCAATATAAACACCAGAATCAGAAATAACTTTATTTTGCTGCTGCATGAGCTTTTTATTATTGTCAGCGATTTTTATATCGTTATTCATTTGGTCGACAATAGACTGACCGATGCCTGAGTTTTTAGAGTTCAAGTCGGTAAGCTGTTTATTTAATGCGGCGAATGAATCAACATTATTATTATTAAGCGTAGTGACCGATTTATTTAAATCAGCATTCATATTCTGAATGGCGCTTAATACAGCAGGGTCGGAAGTTTCACCCGTTGGCGGTGTAACATCAGGAACGTCAGGCTTGACGCCGCCAGTTGATGGAGGATTGCCACCGGGTATTGGCCTAAATGGGTCGCTCGGGTCAATCGGCGTTGATGGGTCGGGCATACAATCGGGCCAATTTGGCATACCCATAGCGCAGACGTTCGGCTCATCGCAACGCATATCTAAAGTTTGGAAGAAATTAGAACAACTGTAAGTAAATATGCCTTTTTGCTCAGCGCATGACGCTTCACCTTGTGCTATTTCGTCCCAAGTTGATTGCCTGTCACAGAACTCAGGTAGATAGCATTCGTTCGTTACGGGGCTTAATTCCTCAGGTGGTGTGCAGACTGGCGGCGGTGGAGGCGCGTCTTCACATAATCCAGTGTCAGGATTTGGAAGCTGACCGGACGGACAAGAGTCGGAAGGATTAGAAAAAGAGGCGTAATTGTCCCACTGATTAAATCTATTATACATACGCAGAACAAGACCGCCGTTCCCTGCATCATTAAGAGTAAAGCGAGTGACGTCACCAAAAGACGGATGAGACTTACCAGAAATACAAGAACCAACGGAAGAGGGACTATAAACCTTGCCTTTTAAAACGGGGCATTCCTTTATAGAGGTATTAGAGAAAACAGCAAGATAGACAGAAGCAGAAGCATTAAAAGAAACACCTAATGTTAATAGTAAAAATGCGATGCTTTTTTTAATGCTCATTATTTTACGTCCGATTAAATAAAAGAAAGTCGGGTGAATACACACCCGACCAGATAAGCGAATTAGCTTGCTTTGTTTGCGCCTTTGCGAACCAATTTAAGGCCAACAAAGCCAACTGTAAGAGCAGTACCAAAGCCCCACATCCAAGCAAGAACAGTATCGCCCACCTCCTTTACGCCATCTAAAGCGGCTTGCGCTTCAGGTGGGATAGCAGCAGATGCAATACCCGCTACAGTTAGAAGACCTAGTGCTAGAGCTGCTTTGCTTTTTTTGTTCTTAAACATAATATTCACCATTTTACTGAGTTGAGTTAAGGAACTAGCCAGACGTGGCCACTTCCATTGCTTTTTTAAACATTAAGATTTTCACACCTGCTGTCCAACCTACGACCATAGCGATTGAGGCGGCGGCGGTGATGAATTGCCAATCGGTCATTAACGTTGACCCCCCGCTATCAGAAAGACGCCTATAATCAGAAACAGGCACATGATGAAGATAAGCATCCAGAGCGAATCAACTTTATCCATGAGTTCTAAGAATTGAGCGTCAGTCATGATTTAGTGCCTACTTGTTGCCAAGTTCAGGTAATGCAAAAAGGTGGAAGCCGTTCAAAGCAACGTGCTTACCCTCATCATTACCAAAGCTGAATTCTTTGTACTGAATTTCAAATGTCATGCGCTTACCAACGCACTGAGTTAGAAGCTTGCCAGCCTCGCCACCTTTCCAGAGTTCAGGGCTGACCTTGACCTCAATAGTGTCAGTCGGATTAGTGGTAATAAGCTTGATTTTGCCAATCTGCAAAAGCTCACCACCACGCCCAGTTTTGGTTTCTTGAATGATGTCAGATGAATCTAAAATTAAGCCTTCAGTTTTCATTTTGTTGTTTCCTATCTTGACGGTTAAAAATTAAAAAGGGAGTTATTGACACAAGTCCAAGGGCGGCATCAATGGAGCGTATCTGGCGGGGCTGCGCCCACCAGATACGCCCCCTCGATGTCGCCTAAAAGAATGAGAGCCTCAAGCTCCTCGTAATAAGCGCAAACTTCCTCATACTCTTGAAAGCGCTTATCACACATGCGCTCGTATTCCTTTTCAGCTTCAAGGGCATCATAAAAATCAACAACACCCGACATAATGCGTTTTTGAGCTGCAAGGAATTTCTCTTTATTCTCGGTTTGCCAACTACGAAAACGAGTGCAAAGAAATACTTGTTTGAACATCAAACCAGAAACGCGACCTTGAGCCGTATCACCGAAACGAGTAGGAGAGAACTCACCCGAAGCAAGCAAACGCTCAATAGCGTCAGGCGCGTTGTATTGAAGCTTGACGGGTTGGTCTTTGCGCTTGACAAAAACGCCGCCCATAGCCGCGCAAAAATCCTTCCAATCGCCAACGTCTGCGGCTTTTCTAATTTTCTCAAGCATGAAATGCTCAGTTTCGGATAAGTCAGATAGCACAATGTCGCCCTCTTTGAATTCTTCTCTTAATCTGCGCATTTCACGCCAAACGGACACAGATGGACCGCCGATAAATTGAAACTGTTTAATGCCGTTAACACGCGCCCAGGTGACCACGCGCTCAGCAGCGTCAATACCGCTAAGTGATGAGCGCTTATCGGAATCAATGTGTTTGCCGTCAATGCTTTTGCTGATGTATTTAGCCACGTAGCCAACCGCACTACCTTGTGACGGGTCGATATAAACAGATGTGAAACGATGCTCTTTAGCGCCTTTCTCGTTCGGGGAATCTCTGAACGCTAAGCGCTTAAATTCAGCGGTCACAATGTCACGATGCTCAGGCAGCATGAACAGCAGATAGTGGTGATGCGGTGTGCCGTCTTGGTGAGGCTCAGCAATTCGCATACCGTAGACCTTGATTTGCTTTCTAGCGAGAACGCGCCCTAAGTCCTGCCAAACTTTCATTAAGTAGTCATGAGCGTTACGGGCCGTTGGTCGATTCGCATCAAGCCATTTTTTATTCACGACACCGTTAGAAATTGGATGAAAACGGCTAGGGGATGTAGACGTGTAGAAAGCGGCGGCGTGACCAAACTCTTGAGCCATTTCCTCAAAACCGCGCAAACGGGTGAACATTTCGCCGCGTCTGATTTCCTTGTTAGAAACGGACTTTTCCGCAAGCTCAGCAATCGTGAACCAGTTTTCTAAATCGTTAGGGTCATACGCGACCGTGTTCTCAAGCGCGATTTGGTTTGATGTGTTTCGCTCACGCTGGCGAATAACTGAAAAGTCAGAGCAATAAACTTGCTTAGCACGTTGCACAAGCGACAAGTCACGAGCGACCTGCTCAACGATGTAAGCGTATTTCTTGCGCAATTGTCTACGCAGGAAAATCTCATCACAAACGCGATTAACCAAAGAAAAAAGCTCGCCTTTTTTTCCCTTTTCTTTGATTAATTCATCACGGAACGAAAGGCCCAAAGAGGCCAAAAGTTCGCAAGCTTTGCCGAATTGCTCAGGCTCAGGCAAAGAGAGAATTTGCTTTTTAAATGCGCGAGATTTAGCGGATGCCAAATCTTTTATTTCATCGTCAGACATGGCCGCGCTGTGGCCGTTAATCAATAGTCGGTCATTGGCGGCTTGAACTTGAATCATGGCCTCATTGAACGATTTATTGTCGCAGGTATCTAAAAATGAGCGCGTCATGTGGCGACTAAAATCACCGTGACGAAAAGTAGAGCGATATAAGTCCTCGCGCCAGTTGGTGAGCGTGTTGATTTTTGAAAGGTCGTAACGCTTAGGAAGTTTGAACTCCTCCACGAACTGGGCAAAAGACGAAAGGCGAGGTTTGGAAATAAATTTAGGAGCAGATACAAAACGCTTAGGCTCAATCGGCAAGCGTGGTTCGGAGAAATGGCGAACAGGCTCAAGAACTGGCGTGTATAAATGCTCCATGCTCATAACTAGCAAACCTCGTGGGAGATTTGAGCAAGAGGCCAGCGGCGCTGAACTTCAGGCAAAATGGCTTGAGCGGAGACGAGAGGCATTTTTACAGCAAGCGATTGAATAGAGGTTACTGAATAAAATTGCTTATCATTAGGCGCTAGGCACTCATAAGACAAGAAACGAGGAATTGCGCCAGATGCAACCTGAATGGTTACAAACGGATTCATTGAGTTTGATAACTTAGCTTTCTTGACTGAAATTGCCATAACAACCACCTTGACTGATTGAGGGATTGACCACCAAGGGCGAGAGCGTCAAGAGCAAGCGCCCAAGGCGGTCAAATAGGTGAATCTCTCGGCGAATGTCCGGAACGCATAAGCGATGTGGTTAGTCTTAGAGAGATTCAAATTGCGAACTTCCGCAATCATAATTGCGGAATTCTGCAATTGCTAGATGCGAATTTCCGCAAGTTATAAGCTAGAATTGAAAAAAAGGAGGATTTGCCATGTATCAAAGTCAGCTATTAGATGCCTATAAAAAGGCCCAAAACTACATACAAGACAAACAAATTGCGCACGATTTGAATCTAAATCCATCGAGGATATGCGAAATGCGCAAAGGTATGCGCTATATATCTGATGAGGAAGCGGTTTTTCTCGCAGAGCAAGCAGGAATTGACCCTGAGCTGGCTTTACTCGGATGCCACGCAGACCGCAACGAAAACCCAAGAATAAAACAGCTATGGGAACACATAGCAAAAAAGCACAACGGGCTAGGATTAAGAACAATATCAATGGGTTGCGGAGCATTAGCGCTAATGGTTAGCACCAAAACGGAAGCTATATTACAGTGCGCATTATATATCTTATGTTAAATATGTAGGGTTTACTTCCTAGGTTCAAATGTTCTGATTCTACTATTTGTTCATTAGTCTATGTTCTATGTTTACTGTCAGGTTCATACTCAGTGTATTTAACAGTATTCGGATTTACCATAAAATACCTAATAACTAGTCTGATAATCGAAGATTTCATTCTAGTTATTAATACGTTAATTTCCGGCTAGTTTAACTATGAAACCTTTCTTTTCTAAATAAGCTTTAATTTTGTCTCGAGCATCACCCTGGATTTCTATTTCACCATCTTTTACTGAGCCACCACACCCACAACTTTTCTTGATTTCTGCCGCGAATAGCTTTAGTGCAGTATCATCTAAATCCAAGCCGGTCACGATACTCACGCCTTTCCCTTTTCGCCCTTTTGTTTGACGATGGATTCTAACCACTCCATCTCCTTTAGGGCGTTCCATAACTTCAGGAACTTCAGGCTCAGCTTTGATACGGCCTAAATCCGTAGAATATACAAGTGTCATAAATCATTTACTTCTTTAATTGTTCTGCTTTCTGTTTTGCAAGCAAATAAGCTTCGATATGTTTTTGAATAGCCACTTTTGAACCTTTGATTAAGCGACCATTGAAAAAGCAATACCACCCATTGAGCTCACCTGTATCATTCTTCAGTGTAAAGCCGCCAAATTGCTCTTGTTTACCATTTGGAGCTTCTCTCTTCTTACCTACCGCACTGAACTCTCTAGGATCAATGATAGAGGCAGTATCACACCACCAGTCTATGCTTTTTTTAACTGCCGCAAGGTTACCAGTCAAAACATGGTTTTTGATCTTAACTTGCCATATATCTGTAGAGTTAGGCGCAGATGTAAGGGTAAATCCTCGATACGTCGCTATAGCCATATGTTATTGGTCTTTTTAATTATAGGTTAGTTAAATAATAATTGTATCTTCACCGTTATCAAGTATATTTATCGATAAACCATATTGTTATAGTGCATCAAGATGAAAAAAAACATCCCTCTCATCACAGATCCTATGATTTTAAAACAAAAGGTTACCGAATTTTCCGACACAGTTTGCTTTGAACAATTTCAACATTTGACACATTGGCAATATTCGAAGAACTCCGCTTTGGCCATGACTAAAGATTGGAATCATTTTGTTACATTTTGCAAAATAAGATGTGTTACTCCTCTTCCTGGCTCAACAACAGCTGTTAGGCAATTTATCGAAACGGAAGCTCGTGTGAGAAAATACGCGACTATCAGGCGTTACATGGTCACCATTGGTATCATCCATCACCTACTTTCGATGAAAGACCCCACGCAAAACCGACTCACTCAATTTTCTTTGTTTCGCCTTAAAGGAGAGAAAGGTGATGATGCTAAGCAAGCGACACCGTTAACGAAAAAACATTTATTAGCACTAGATATACAACTTATTCATTCACCTAACAAAAAGGATATCCGCGATCTTGCAATCTATTATGTGATGTTTGAGTGTGCTTTGAAACGAAGTGAGCTTAAAAAACTAAGTACAGGACAAGTCTTAACTGTGGATGGGCAAATGAAGATCATCGTGGGAAATGTCGATTATTATCTTTCTGAATCGGCCTCTCTTGCACTTAAAAAGTGGCTACAATTACTCAATAAAGAGTCGAACATTGTGTTTTGTTCAATCGATCGGCATGGCAATATTTCAAATAGATCTTTAAATGATGCATCTATTTTCCGTATCTTACGTCATGCAGGGCAACGTTTAGGCATATTTGAATTGAGGTTTTCAGGCCAATCAACCCGTGTTGGTGCGGCCCAAGAACTGGCTAAACAAGGTTATAAAACTCAAGATATTCAGCAATTTGGACGATGGTTAAGCCCTGCAATGCCAGCTCAATACATTGGTAAGCTCGACATTGCAGAAAGTGAACAGATGAAATTTAAGGTCATTAAACCTTTTGATTGAGTGACGTTGTCACGCAATTGGCTAGAAATTCATGAAACCTATGCCCATTATGCTCTAACATTTTAGGAAACATTGAAATGGGAGTCATGCCAGGGAAGGTGTTAACTTCATTAAGATAAATGTTTCCCTCTGGGGTTAAAAAGAAATCAATACGTGCAAGGTGCCTAAGCTTCATGTGGGTAAAAACCCTAGCAGCACAATCACTTATCATTTCCAATTGATCTCTGGTTAAATTCTGAGCTTGTACTTCAGTCATCGAATGGCTAGTCGCACTGTATTTTTCTTCATAAGTATAAAATGCGTCTTCTGGTGCGATGATCTCACCCGGCTTAGAAAGATATAAAACACCATCAAGCTGATAAGCGGCAACTTCTAATTCCCTAGGTTTCACTGCTTTTTCAACCAGAACTTGTTCCGAGTAGCTAAAAGCCGCATCGATTGCGCTGTTGAGCTGGGAAACCTCGGTGACTTTGTAACAACCAACAGATGAGCCTTGTCTCGCCGCTTTAATAAACACACTTCCCCATTTTTCCAGAGCCTGCTTACACTGCTGATGCGCTTGTGCATTATTTTCTGAAAGAAAAAGATAAGGTGTATTAGGAATACCCAGCGCATCGTACCAAAGCTTAGATGTAATTTTATTAAAGCTGTTAGCACTGGCTTCTGGACCACAACCTAAATATGGGATGCCAGCCAGCTCGAGCATCGATTGAATGTCGCCCGTTTCCCCTGGATAACCATGAATGCAAGGAACCACAAAATCGATATTGACGGCGACGCCATTGGTATTCAACGTTGCAGCATTCGTATCTAAGAAACTCAGATCGCCCTTTTCACTGTACCAACCATCGGGTCGCATTTCGACGCGAATAACTTGAAAACCTTCTGTTTTTTCAAGTTGTGCTTGTAAATAGTTAGCTGACACAAGTGAAACTTCATGTTCTGACGAACCGCCACCACATAATAATAGGATTGTTGTTTGAGTCATTAAAATCTGTCCATGCTGCTGACGAATAAACTATAAAGCATGATAATCAATTCAGTGTGAAGTTACACGGTTTTAGCCAAGGAAAACCTTTTTACTGTTGTAACAGGCTAAGTTATAAGCAATAAAGGGGCATAAGCCCCTTTGATCATTTATTCGCGATAAAATCCAGAATCAGTTCAACTTATTGAGTGTCGGAAATTCCGAATTTTTGATGGTATCAATACTTTTGGCAAAAGGTTTCATTGCTTGAAACTCGGTTGGCAGTGTTTTAATTGCTTCAACAGCATCGGCACGAGTTGCGTAGTCACCATAAAGTACGGTGTACCACTTGGTTCCATTCACTACTTTATAATTTTCCCAAATAGGTTGGCCGTCAGAATTGGGCAGTTTACTGGCAAACTGATCAACTTTATTCTGTGATCCAACAGCAACGACCTGAATGGTGTAGCCAAAACGCGGATTCATTGCCGTCTGTTTAGCTGTCGGTGGAATGAGCGCTACTGCGGCTTTGCTTTGAGGGCTCATCTTAACGACTTTTTTCTCTGTATCGTTAGGAGACATCTTCACCACATTCGTTTCGACATTGCTCTCAGAAATTCCAGTAGCCATGCCTTCTTGAGCGACTACTGGTTGCTGAACCGGAGCAACTTTGTACTCTTCACGATGGCTTTCAGAGGTGACATCGGTAATGTATGTATCAGATGCACAGGCAGCCAGAAGCACTGATAAACCGACAATTGTGATTTTTTTCATGAATTGTTCAACGCCTTAAGTAGAAATTACTATAAATCATGCCGATAGCGACGCTCAGAATCAAGCTCGCTTTGTGATTATATACCCTTGTACTGTGATTTATGGCACAAAGTCGCAGTTGTCTCACGACGTAATGATCACAATCAAACCAATATAGTGAACAAGGATAGCATTTGTTCGCTAAGCTAACGGTAATTCGTGAGTGAAAGGTTCATCAACATGAACAATTTAAATCCATTCCTGAAACCAAAATCGATCGCGGTTGTTGGTGCATCAGTACGCTCGCTTCGTGCTGGCAATATCGTGATGAAGAACCTACTTCAAGGAGGCTTCGATGGTGCGATTATGCCTGTCACGCCTTATTATCCATCCGTCTGTGGCGTATTGGCCTACAAAAGTATCGAATCTCTGCCTATCGTCCCTGATATTGCGATTTTATGCACGCACGCAACACGCAACGTCACCTTATTTAAGCAATTGGCAGATAAAGGCATCAGCTCCGTCATCGTACTTTCATCTGATATGTATACTGAAGATGCTCAAGGAGTCGAAATCCAAGCCCAATGTTCTAGAATTGCAAAATCGGCAGGAATGCGCATTTTGGGCCCCAATAGCTTAGGGCTGATCCTACCTTGGTTAAATTTCAACGCTTCGTTTTCTCCTGTCACAGCCTTAAAAGGTAACATTGCCTTTATTTCACAATCTGCAGCGGTTTGTACCACGATTTTAGATTGGGCAAATGACAAAGAGATCGGATTTTCAGCATTTATTTCTCTTGGTAATGCCAGCGACATCGATTTCTCTGACTTGCTTGATTGCCTGAGCACGGATAGACACACCCAAGCCATTTTGCTTTATGTTGATACGATTAAGGATGCTCGCCGTTTTATGTCGGCAGCGCGTGCCGCGTCACGTAACCGGCGAATCTTAGTATTAAAAGGAGGAAGAACGCTTGCTGGACGTAAAGCGGCTCAAGCACATACTGGTGGAGACAATACACTCGACATTATTTATGACTCCGCAATTCAACGCACGGGTATGTTACGGGTGAATAATACCCATGAACTCTTTGCCGCTGTTGAAACACTCACTCACTCCGTTCCATTACGAGGTGAACGTCTTGCTATTATTACCAATGGTGGCGGGCCAGCTATTATGGCCGTCGATACCTTGTTAGATCGAGGCGGAAAGCTTGCCGATCTTGAAGAGTCTACTTATCAAAAACTAAATCAGTGCCTGCCTAAAAGTTGGTCTCACAGTAATCCGGTCGATATGGTGGGTGATGCGGATCATACTCGCTACGTTAATACACTAAATGTGCTGCTAGATAGTGATAAAACCGATGCCATTCTCATTATGCACAGCCCATCTGCGATTGCGCAGTCTGAACAAACCGCTCAAGCGGTGGTCGATGCCATTAAAGCGCACCCTCGCCATAAACGTTTTAACATCCTAACCAATTGGTCAGGAGAACTTACCGCGCGCCCGGCTAGACAAATATTTACCCAAGCGGGCATCCCAACCTATCGAACGCCAGAAAGTGCAGTGGTGGCATTCATGCACTTAGTCGAGTACCGTCGAAATCAAAAACAACTAATGGAAACGCCGACAACCGCAGAACCCGTCCATGTATCAGAAATACACAGCGCGCAGCAATGGATAGCGGAGCAACTAGGCATACACCCTACCCGTCACCTTGATACACACCAAATAGGTAAGTTATTTAAATATTTTAATTTTAATGTATTACCAACTTGGATAGCTTCTGATGCCAGTGAAGCGGTACATATTGCCGAGCAAATTGGTTACCCAGTCGTGGTGAAATTGCGTTCGCCCGATATTACGCATAAATCAGATGTGCAAGGCGTGATGCTCAATCTACGCAACCGCCACGAAGTGGCAAGCGCAGCGCAAGCGATATTGGATCGCACGCAGATCTCGTATCCTTCCGCTAATATTCATGGGTTATTGGTTCAGGCAATGGCAAAGCTCGCTGGCGGCGAAGAGCTCAGGATCAAAGTGATTACTGATACAACCTTTGGCCCGGTCATTTTACTGGGACAAGGTGGTTCAGAATGGGATGAATCAATCGATGCCGCCGCCGCACTCCCCCCACTGAATATGACGCTCGCTCGTTATCTGATTGTCAGAGCAATACGCAGCGGGAAAATTCGGCTGCAAAAACTACCAGAGCCAATGAATATTGATGGGTTATCTGAGTTTTTAGTTCGTATCTCGCAGATGATTATTGAATGTCCACAAATAGATGAATTAGATATTCACCCGGTTTTAGCCAATGGCAATCAATTCACCATATTGGATGCCAACTTAGTCCTAAAAGATTACCAAGGCGACGGACAAAGTAGATTAGCTATCCGCCCCTATCCAAGTGAGTTTGAAGAAAGTGTGATCCTGAAGGACAACTCGGCCATTACCTTACGCCCAATCTTGCCCGAAGATGAGCCGCATCATGCAGAGTTTATCCGTAACGTATCAAAAGAAGATTTGTACAAACGCTTTTTTTCGGATGTCGGCGAGTTTAACCATGAAGCCTTAGCCAATTTTACTCAAATTGACTATGACCGAGAAATGGCTTTTGTCGCAGTGGATCATACCAATGATCAAGAGAGTATTATTGGCGTTTCACGAGCACTCATTAACCCTGAGAATAGCGATGCTGAGTTCGCCATCTTGATCCGTTCTGATTTAAAAGGAAAAGGTTTGGGTAAAATCTTGCTGCAAAAAATCATCGACTATTGTCGCTTGAAAGGAACCTTACAAATTTCCGGCATGACCATGCCAACCAACCGAGGCATGTTGACGCTAGCGCAAAAATTAGGTTTTGAGATTGAAGTGCATTTCGAAGATGGGACGGCAGATATGGTTTTGATCTTAAATAAACCAGAATAAAGCCGTAGCGATCAGATTTGATCACTGCGATCCGCCCAAAATTTTAACTTAGCGTCCAGTTTTTCTTGAGGTATTGCACACACCACGACTTTGCTTCGCCCATTTTATTACGCCGCCATGCCATAATGATCTGCATCGATTTTTCTTCAGATCCGCTGATTGCTTTCAGTTTACCTGCGGCGATCAATGGTTCTGCTATCTGTTTCGGTAATGTGCCAATGCCTAACCCTTCCACTAAAGCGGCACATTTTGCGCTGAAATTAGTTACCGTCAAACGCGGTTGTTTTTGCAAAATATTCACGCTCATTGCAGGCTGGTCACGCGCGGTATCGGCAATCGCAATCACTCGATACTTTTGCCTTGCTTCTTCATCAAATGCACCGCTTCGTTTGTGCACGTAATGCGAGCTGGCCGCTACCCAAACCATTGACATAGTTCCTATGGTTTCTGCTTTTACATCTTGTGGTAACGTATCGATACGTGGGCAAATCAGCAAATCGGCTCGATCGGTTGAAAGTGACTCCCAACACCCCGCTAAAATTTCTTCTTGAAGACGGATTCGTGTTTTACTGACATTACCTAACGCTTCAACCATTGGGAAAAAATTATGAATAGGGATAATACCGTCAAATGCGACCGTCAAATCCAGTTCCCAACCATTCGCTAACAAGGTTGCGTCATTCACCAATTTTTCTGTCGCCGATAAAATGGCTCTACCCCGCTCAAGAATGAGCAAGCCGGCTTCAGTAAACGTCGCTTTATGCCCTGAACGGTCAAAAATAGTGATATCTAAATCTTGTTCCAATTTTTGGATCTGATAACTCAGCGATGATGGTGCACGGCTTAGCTCATTTGCCGCCGCAGCAAAGCTGCCTCGTCTATCAATCGCATCTAAAATATGAAGCGCTTCTAAGGTAATTGGACTTTGCAAAATGGACATCCTTTGGTGAAATTGCAGTGAGTATGCAATAACGAGTATGCCTTATTTATCATCGTTGTGGTATCTCTGACGGGATGGAAAATAGACGAGGAGAACTGGTTTGGAACCAAAAATCGTAGAAATAACAAAGCCAGTTTAATACTGGCTTTGAGACACATTCATTTAAAAAGGGGGAGAAAAGTTATCAATGAGTGAGTCTATTTCTTATTTTCTGACATCTCTTTCTTAACCATGACCGCTGCAGCCACGATAAAAACGATGATTAATCCAAGCTCCATGTAAAACCTCGATAAGTGTGTAAAATTAAAGGCTAAACGATTCTAGCAGACTGGAAAAATATAGACAGCTTTTAACGTATTGCTAACGTTTTTAGCGACTCAGTTCAAAAAGAGCGTGAATACAGAAAAATGGTAATTTTCATCACATCCGTAACTCTAGATTGTTATATTCTCTTCCTACTTGAAGCTACAGCGGTGTTTAACAACGCACCGCCGAACTCAAAAACCCACTGTAAACACTTGCGCTAAAGCCGCCACGCGTTGGCAGTCCCTCTTGAATGCTTGAATGCTTGAATGTGTATATGTGTTTCAGATGCCACAACCCATTTTTATTTCGACCGACCTAATTGACCGTTCTGAACTAGATGTTACGTGCAATGGCCACTAGCTCATCTCGGCAAATTTGCAACCAATATTTGAGAGTCTCTTGCAGCATTCTTACCTGATCACCGATACGGTTGACTTCTTTCAGCTCCTCGTCGGTGAGAGGTCGAGAAGGTAAATTCTCTGATAATGCAGTGAAGTAGTCTACCTGCATTCCACTAGAAGAATGGAAATTCATACCAAAACCGGTAACTGGATTCTCACTAGGATCGAAGTAATAGTTCCACATAGCAAGATCCTCGTTAATGTATTCAATGGTATTTTTACCGTACTTTTCGTTCATAAAGGTATCAATATCAGACAGGCTACCAGTAAGAAACATATTATATTCGTCGCTGGAGATTTCCACAGATGAATCAGTCAGCACACTAGAGAGTAATGCCATACGCATAATTGGAGAGACATCGCCTATGCCATTAGTCCAGTTAGAATACCATTCACTAGCAGTACCCCAATTATTCTGAAATTGCGTTACTAAAGCCCCGGGGCAACCAGAATTATTTTTCATAGAATCAGTAATTGTATAAGCAAAACTGTCCTTGGGTGCGTGGGCATGAATTTTGTTAAAAAGTCCAGGAAGGTCAGCAACAAATTCATTTTGATCATAGTTTTCATGAGAACCATGCATCCCTGAACCACCACACTCCATAAAACGTTGAAGGGCATCTTTTTCATCCGCTGTTAAATTGTAATCGTCAATGTGGATCAATACATCCATAAGCACTAGTTGAAAAGCGTCTTCTAACGCATACCCTGTTAATGGTGATGTTTTTGATATGTCTTCCCACATCGCTTCCATGGAATCTACAAATACACCTAAGCCCATAGCTTGCTGCTGTATCGCTTCAAGTCGAGCACTGCATGCTTCGATACCAGCCGCTAGTGTCAATGCAATAGCATCCTCAGGATTACTACCCACCATAGACTGGACAACTTGTTTTTGATGAGCCGCTACCATAGCCAGTACTTCAGAATCTGCTGATTGCTCATCGACTGATGCAATGGCAGGATCGATTTTTTCAAGGTCTTTTTGGGCTTTCTTAATCGTTGCAAGGTAAGCCTCGACTTTTTGGGGACCCACTTGAGGAGCGTTTTGCTCAATGCCGCTGAGTTGAGCATTACTTATGTTATTGGTTATCATTCCGAGATTCCTAGACTAGATTTCATTCACTTAACGATATAACCATCAGTAAAAGCAGACAATAGACAACTCATAATCCCAGAAAAATCCTACATAAAATGGCTTTATTTCCTAAATCATGGAACTAAATTATCTGATCAGCTAAGTTCACTCAAATACTTAGACCAATGGCCAAGTTTTGCTACAAAACCGGTTAAACAGAACATCGCTGAAAGCACCAACACTCGAGAATATACGCTACCCACTTGCTCGTTGGTGAGCATTTGGATGATATCCCGGCGAAGTCTGGTAGAACACCGGCCTTCGGTACTTAGGTGCAAAAACCACATGATATTTACAATTCCATCGCGTGTGCGCTAAGCTTTCTTCGTCCCAATTGGGACCCCCTTTCAATTCTTAATTAACTCTTACAGTTGCCAGACCACAAGACGTTTTTATCAAATTGAAAGGGGTTATAACTGACTTATAGCCGTAAGCTTTACGGAACCCCCAGCCTAGCAGGGGGTTTTCTCGATACAAAAAAGCGTCCACTAATGAGTGAACGCTCTTATGCAATGGAAATAGTTAGGTTGAGAATTAATTCGTTTTATCTGCAGATTTTTCTGCTCTAATTTGGGATGCAACGATTTTTATGGCTTCTGCGGTACTGATACCTTGAGCCATTAGTTGTTGAATTTTCTCAACAGCTTCTTGCTGTTCTTGGTGAGATAAAGTTGGAATATCATCAAACATTTAAAAAGGCTCCGGTTGATTAGGAGCCTGACTATAGAGATCGAGTTAATAACTAGCAAGGAAATTTATGTAAGCTCCCATCGCATTATCGTTTGTATAGCTTGCTCCAATGTCCAGTTGGAAGAGATTGAGAGGTGAGATCCCTACCCCTGCTGTGATTGTTCCATCAACATTATCGTATGCTAAGTTCTTTTTATATCCTGCTCTTAATTTTAACTGACGCATGATATCGATTTCACCACCTACTCGAATCATCTGTGTATTGTCATTAAAATTAGTGTAGCGCTCTTCTTCATTAAGATCATAATCCACGCTTAATGTGGCATAATCTGCAACAATACCTACACCTACTGTATAAAGTGGCCTCATTTGGTATGCGTAGCCAATATTGATGTCTCGTGTTTTACCGAATTGGCTCTTAAGACTCTTAGTGTAAGATTGAGTTTGAATGTCTCTCTTGACTAAATTGGTTGCGGAAAATCCAACTCTTAAAGGCCCATAAAACCACAATGCGCCGGCATCAAGGTTGAACATGGTTTCACCTTGGCCATTATCTCGTGCATCTTTGATATCGTAATCGGTTACACTTGCTGAATATACATAGGTGTAGATGCGTTGAAGTTTAGGTGTTACACCAAAGGCAATATGTTGGCCTAAAAATGTTTGGTACTTGGCTAGCGAGAAACCCACTTCTGTTACCCCAACGGAAACAGCGTTCACTGCGCTGAGCTCTGCGTTTTCGACAGTTTGTAGCTCAGGAGTTAATGACGCAGTATTTTCGCCGCTGTAAATATCAGGAGTGACAAACGTTTCGGTATAGGCTTTGGCGAATAAATTAGCCGCTATAAATTGGTTAGGAATGGCAAAGGCGACAACACCGCCAATTTCGGCTTTTAGTTTATCATTTTGTAAATTATCTAAACTTTTCTGCAGCTGTTCAGTATTTGTGTAATCTTTTTTTTCTATGAAGCTTGAAATGCTGTCTAAATCATCGACCATGTGGTCTTCATCATTATAAGAAATCCCGAAACTGGGAACGATCATACCTAGGTCATCGTTACGACGATAAATAGCCACAAGTGCAGGGTTATAAAATGGAGCAGTGAGAAAGTTCGCCGATACAACCCCTACACCACCCATCGCATCCCCTCGCGCCTCTATTGCATAATTGGCTGCGAAGCTGAAAGATGGTGTAAGTACGACTGCAAGTGGGAGTATTTTAATGAAATTTTTCATAATGTTATAAACGTGTCGTTTCCTTTATGTCTATAACGGCACATTGTCTATTATCTTTAATTATTCATCTACTGAAACATCGTAGGTTTTACTGATTACTTGAGATTGCTCAATGATAATCGGCCCTTGCCAACGCTGTTGAGTCATTGATACCGCTAATACATAACGGTCTGCAGCCAAATTAGTGATTTCAAGTTCATTAGGATACTCAGACTCGTATCGTTGACTCCATATTTCAGAGTATTTTCCATTGATGTAATCATACAGCGATACATTGAGTTCAGGTAAAGGACAATATGGATTGAGTAGCGCTTTTTTTTCAATTTGCCATTGATCTTTCGAAGCCCAACGTACAATTTGCTTTGCTTTGGGTTCACCAAGCACAATCCATGCGCTCCAAGATTGCTGATCTTTGGCTGTTATATCAAGACGGTATAAACCCATTGTAATTTTACTATTGAGATTATAACGCTTTAAGTAATGTGTCTTTTCAGTGACGCTGTCACTCGAAGTGGTCGTTAATACACTATCGGTTGATAAACTTTTATCGACCCACTGCGCCAGCCTGATATCAGCAAGTGGTTTTTCAGCGTCCACTTCTATATCAACATGAAATGCATCTCTTCCTGGGCTCTGGATCTCTTGCCTATTAATGGTGATTGATTTAAGCCATTCAGGGAGTGGTTTTTTGTCTAAACTTTTACCGCAATCAACGGTTAATGATTGTAATAATAATTCATTGAGATGGCTCTGAATGTTTTTGTTATGTTCAAGCTGCCACACTTCGACAAGTGAGTTAAACATTGCTTCTAAATTATTATTTAAAAGATTCTGATGCGCTTGGGTAAGCGGTGTGATTTGATCAAACCACTCAACATTTTGTGCTTTGGTAGGAATAGTCACAAATGCTATGCCTACCAATAGTAAACGAGATTTCTGCATCACGCTTTCATCTTGTATCCAACACCGCGCAAGGTTTCAATCTCTAAGCCTGGAAGTTTTTGGCGCAATTGCAACACGTGGGTATCGACGGTTCTTGTCGTTGGAAAGTGGTTATAACCCCATACATGATCAAGCAATTCGTCACGCGTAAACACTCTCCCGAGATTGCTTGCTAAAAATAAGAGTAAGTCAAATTCAGTACGCGTTAAGGTAATTGAATCTTCTTTAAAAAAAACTTCTCTTGTGGCTTTATCAATAACAAGATTGGGTGTAACCACTTTCGTGTCATCCTGCCCTTCTGATTCTGGTGAACGAAGCTGGGCTCGAATTCGTGCAAATAATTCAGCCTCGGCAAAAGGCTTGGTTAAGTAATCATTTGCCCCCGCGTCCAATCCAGCCACTTTGTCTTTGACCGTAACAAGTGCGGTTAAAAGAATTACTGGCAACTCTTTTATTTTACGCCATTCTGGCAAATGCTGAACAGAATCGCCATCGGGTAATTGGCGATCGAGGATGACTAAGTCTGCACTGTCCCAATGCTGTTTAACATCTGCAATAGTTTCTGCATGTAAACAGTCATACCCTGCTTGTTCAAGGCTTACTAATAAGCCATCGGCAAGGTTTTTATCATCTTCAACGAGAAGCAATGTCTGTTTCACAGGGGATCTCCAATATAAATGTGGTTGGCGGTCCTGCGAGTGTCATCTTACCACCCATCCGACCTACCATTGATTCTACAATAGTCAAACCTAAACCTAAGCCACTTTTGCTGACAAAAGGTTTACGTAAATTTCTCCAATCTCGATGATTTAACAGACCTTGATCTGTAACTTTGATCGTGATTGAATTTTGTTTAGTTGTTACCTCTAACGTAACTGGAGCAACACCGTATTTTACTGCGTTTCTAATTAAGTTATCGATGCATGTCCCAAGCCAATAAACATTCAGTTTAGCTGCAATATCTTTGTTTATAACAAGATCTATGCTTTCACGAAACTCTTCTTCCACTTTGTATTGTAACCATTCTTCAACGGAAGGTACCCAGTCTGTTGCAAGCGGCCTGCTCTCTGACTGTAAATAATCCTTACTGGCTTCGGCCAGTTGCCGTAAACGTCTGGAATCTTCGCATAGGCGTCTAAACTCATCGTAAACAGTTGATGGTAACCTTTCAAATTCGCGCCTAAATCCTTCAACGGTTAGCGATAGACTTGCAATGGGTGTTCTGAGCTCGTGAGTAAGAATCTGCAGCACCAACATACGACTTTTCATTTCCTGTCGTTTTGAATTCCAACGATAAAGGGACCAGCCTAATACAAGTATTATGTTAGCTAGGACAAGAATTACCATACTTATCCGTAACACGTTGGAATGATCTTCAACATTCCAACAAATGTTGCCTCTTTGAATAAAACAGGTCGAATTTTCCGAGGCCATGCTATAGCTGAGTCCTGCTTTACTCGCGTTGTCTAACCATACGTCTTCGTTAAAAACGTAATACATATCCCCTTTTCTCAGCCAAAGATCGCTGTTCTCTACAAACATGGTTGCACCTGATATGAGTGCTAAGATCGTATCTTCATTCATGTTTTGGATGCGGCCAAGCAAAGAATCCACACTTGCTTTGGTGCGCTCTCGTATGTGCATATATTGTTGCAACTCTACAAATTTCTCAGGGTATTTTTTCACATAACGAGCCGCATATGTTCCACCTCCTGGGTGAATCAAAGCGCTTCTCGCAAACCATTTCGACGGTAATTGAGATCCTTTACAGATAGCTCTCGTGAAGACTAATGGCTCTGTTATGAGTGGGCTCAGCGGCAACTTACCTGTACAGCTTTGAGATAATTTGTATAACAACTGTAGATCTTTTAAAGGGTATTCAGCCGTTTGCGGTAACATTGATTCGGGAGTCAATAAGCGAGTTGGATAATCAACCTGCAAAGTACGGATATCATAACTTACATCAGCGGTACTATAATCAAAAAGCGACGCAAAAAGGTCGATGCGTTCTGGCAACGAATCGGCATAGGTTTGAATAGGTATTAAAACTAAAATAGCCCAAAAGTAGGTCTTAATCGCTTTAAACAAGTTTTATTTTCATTAATGGTTTAGATTAAAAACTATATAACATTATTAACTAATAATACATTGCACGTGTTATATCCATGTCAATAATGATTGCTCAAAAACAGAAGAAGCCAGCATTTTGCTGGCTTCTTCATTATCCTAATCGTAGATGCTATAACGCTTTTGAGATGGCGTCTACACTCTCTTTTGCATCACCAAAAAGCATATAGGTATTATCTTTAAAGAAAAGAGGGTTTTGTACACCTGCGTAGCCAGTATTCATTGAACGCTTGAATACAATGACATTTTGCGCTTTCCATACTTCCAACACTGGCATTCCGGCGATCGGACTGTTCGGATCTTCTAATGCTGCTGGGTTTACTGTGTCATTTGCACCGATCACCAAAACCGTATCCGTTTCAGTAAAATCATCGTTTATTTCGTCCATTTCTAACACAATGTCATAAGGCACTTTTGCTTCAGCAAGCAGTACGTTCATATGGCCAGGCAAACGTCCCGCTACTGGGTGAATACCAAAGCGAACTTTAATGCCTTGTGCACGTAACTTCTCCGTGATTTCGTGAACAGGATACTGTGCTTGAGCTACTGCCATGCCATACCCTGGAGTGATGATCACTGACTTAGAGTTTTTCAGCATTTCGGCTACTTCTTCAGCGTTTATTTCACGGTGTTCACCGTATTCAACGTCTGCGCTGATAGTCACATCCTGGCCAAAGCCCCCGGCAATCACACTAACAAAAGAGCGGTTCATCGCTTTACACATAATGTAAGAAAGAATGGCACCTGAAGAACCAACCAGTGCTCCGGTTACGATCAGTAAATCATTCGCTAACATAAAGCCAGCCGCTGCGGCTGCCCAACCTGAGTAGGAGTTAAGCATCGATACCACAACGGGCATGTCTGCACCACCAATCGAAGCCACCAAATGGTAGCCAAACGCGAACGCTATCAGAGTCATAATAATCAACGCAAACATGCTGCCACCATTATTAACAAAGTAAATCATTAATAATGTGGAGACAACAATGGCCGCGAGGTTGAGCTTATGTTTATGAGGGAGATTGAGCGACGACGACGAAATGATTCCACGCAGTTTACCAAAGGCGACGATAGATCCTGTAAAGGTGACGGCACCAATAAATACCCCAATGAACACTTCAACCAAATGAATCACGTGTTCAGCGTGATCGAGTACAATTGGCGCATCGATATAGCTGTTATAACCCACTAATACCGCAGCCATGCCCACAAAACTGTGGAGAATAGCCACAAGTTCGGGCATTTCGGTCATTTCTACTTTTTTAGCATAATGAATACCGATACCGCCCCCAATTACCATCGCCAGCAATACCCAAGCTAAGCCCTGCGCATCTGGACGAAAAATAGTGGCGATGAGTGCGATAGCCATACCCGCTATACCATAGTAGTTACCAGCTCTTGCTGATTCCTGCTTTGATAATCCAGCAAGGCTCATGATGAAGAAGATAGCAGCAATAATATATGCGGCTTGTACTAATCCTGCAGACATATATTACTCCCTTAGTCTTTACGGAACATTTCAAGCATACGTTTGGTGACTGTAAAACCACCAAAGATGTTAATGCTTGCAATTAAAACAGCGATAAACGCGAGGAAAGTGACCACACCACTCCCTTGACCTATCTGCAATAAAGCTCCGACCACAATAATGCCGGAAATTGCATTGGTAACGGACATCAAAGGAGTATGTAAAGCATGAGTAACATTCCAAACGACGTAGTAACCCACAACACACGCTAAAACAAAAACGGTGAAATGGCTTAAAAAAGCCGCAGGTGCGACCGATGCGATCCAAGCAAAAGCGCCAACGGCAGCAACTAAGCCAGTAATTTTTTTCGTCGCAGAAACGGGTTCTTGTTTTTTGGGTTCAGGTCTAGTTGGTGCGGTCTTGACTTGCGGTTGCGCAGAGACTTGGATCGGTGGTGCTGGCCACGTTATTTCGCCTTCTTTCACGACCGTCACACCACGTAAAACAACGTCTTCAAAGTCAATATTGATGGACCCATCTTTTTCCTTGCATAACAATTTCAGCAAGTTAACGATGTTTGTTGAATATAATTGAGAGGATTGTGTTGGTAAGCGGCCAACCATATCAGTATAACCGACCACTTTCACACCATTGGCGGTTGTAATCACCTGATCGGCAACCGTGTATTCACAGTTCCCCCCGTTTGCAGCTGCAAGATCGACGATCACGCTACCAGCGCTCATACTGTCGACCATCTCTTTGGTGATAAGCTTAGGGGCTGGACGTCCAGGGATCAAAGCCGTCGTGATAATGATGTCGACATCTTTAGCTTGCGCTGCATACAGTTCAGCGGCCTTTTTATTAAAGTCGTCAGACATCTCTTTGGCGTAACCATCGCCTGAACCAGCCGTTTCTTGGAAATCGACTTCCAAAAACTCTGCACCCATTGATTGAACTTGTTCTTTTACTTCTGGGCGAACATCAAAAGCTCGTACAATTGCCCCCAAACTTCCTGCGGCACCGATAGCAGCGAGGCCAGCAACGCCAGCTCCAGCAACCAGTACTTTTGCCGGCGGGACTTTGCCCGCTGCGGTAATTTGCCCTGTAAAGAAGCGGCCAAATTCATGTGCAGCTTCAACAACAGCGCGGTAGCCAGCAATGTTAGCCATTGATGACAAAGCGTCTAAAGCTTGTGCTCTGGATATTCTCGGCACTGAGTCCATCGCCAGCACGTTGATTTTTTTACTTGATAACTGTTCCATCAATTCTGGGTTTTGTGCAGGCCAGATAAAACTGATTAGGCTTGCCCCTTCTTTGATCAAAGCAACCTCATCAATCGATTGTTTTTCATCAACAATCGGCGCATTGACCTTCAAGATAATGTCTGAATTCCAAACATCTTGTGTCGAAACAATCGTGGCACCAGCCGCCTCAAAAGCCGCATCATCAAAACTGGCTAAAACCCCAGCTTGAGTTTCAATGGAGACGTCGAAGCCTAGTTTGATTAATTGCGCTACCGAACTCGGTGAAGCTGCAACCCGTGTTTCACCCGTAAGGGTCTCTTTTGGTACACCAATTTGCATAGTTATTCCTTGACTATTGGCACAATGATTATTCTGTTTTTATCTAACCACCAGCATAACTGCAAGCAGTTTGTAATAAAAATACAAAATGCTATTACATATAAGGTTAAGTAATGAGTGATTGTCATAGGTGAAAGACAAAAACACAACGACATCCAAACAAAGCAGAGGTCGAACCACTTATCACAAAGCTCTATAAAAACAGGATATTAGCCATGTATTTTACTCAATGAATAAGGGTATCGACTAATGAGGATATTCATTATGATTTTTATCAAGTTGGACGATGTTAGGAAAAGATTTTCTCGCCCATCTGATCGATGAGCATTTTTGCTTTTTTAAGCATAAGCTCATCAGCGTCGCTTTTACTAGCTACGACATCGGAGCGGATAAAACGGTGAGTACATATTTCACCATTAACATCTTTACTAATTTTACCAGCGACACGATATTGCCCTGATTCAGACATTGCATCTTGGTAAATTAAAAAACCTTTATATTCAATGGGATCTAAAAGCTTCATTTTTGAGTCATTGCCTGACCCTTGATTAAATAAACGAGAAAAAAATCCCACAAGAACTCCTTTAAGACTTGTTTGTTTCAATAATCGGCTTCTCGAACCACTCTAGTTCTAAGTTATCGTCAAAGCGCAATTGGCCTAGAATGATAGGAATATCATCTTCTCTGTGTCTACGTCGATCATTAACGATCATGCTTTCCGCCGATTCAACGGCAACTTGTGCATTCTCTTTAAGTATGACCAATTTTTCTTCAGGTAGCGCAGAGAGAAAATCTATGTCGTATCGAATATAGATCGGTCTCAATTGAGCAAGGGATAAGCAAGCAAGATCGGCAAGCTGCTCATTATCATAGTGATTTACATACTTATCTTCAGCCAATACGCGTCCGACAAGTGTTTCCATGTAATTATGTACATCAACACTGATTTGCATCCTTACACTCCTTCCTCTTCGTACTAATCAAAATATTTAGATAGAACTTAGCAGTAACAACTTAGCGTACCTTGGTGATTTTATACAACTTTTAGATGCGTTGTCGTCTAAACTTTGTTCAAGTGCTCGCTTTCATTTAGTAAGTCTAGCAAAAAGCTTGGCAATCTATTAAATAAAAGTATGCTATGGGCCTTATTATCAATTTTAATTTTAAATGCCACAAAGGTCATATTTGTATTATTAATGCCGACAAGTTTTGTATCATCTCATTGGTTTCGATTCTTATTCCCAATAGGGTTGCTAATAGCCATTATGTTGGGGATGGAAAACGTCATTCTGATCACTAGCGCCAATATTGGCTTCACTAGTAACCTACCTTATATTCTTTTCACGGTAGCAATTGCATTAGGACACATTTTTAAGCAAGGGCGTTTGGCTATGATCTCGACAGCGATGATGGTGGCCTACGCAATCATCCAGTGGCGTTTACAGATGCCCCTTTCTACGGGAACAACCTTGCTAGAGCTTTCGTTATTAAGTTTGTTATTACCCGTTTTGTGTTTAGTGCCCTATGCGTTAGGAAGTAATGCTACTGTATTGAGTAAAACTTATGGCTTATACATCGCTATTTTGCTGCTGTTAATGTTTTGGGCCGTTGTTACTTTGATGTACGTCAGTGATGGCGGATTTGAGAATTTTAGCCAAGTTTTTTTAGTAACTATACCGAAAATATCGAAATTGCCATTTTTGTTGGTGATGTACCTCTTGGCATTAATTGGGGTCTCCGCAATATTTGTGCTCACGCGAAACCAGATCTTAGACACCAGCATTTACGCCAGTATTTTACTCTCCTCCGTCACCTTTATTTTTTTCCACGTGAGTTATATCTCAAGCACACTTTTCTCTCTAGCCGGGGTTTTATTGATCTTATATCTAATTTCGGCGGGTCATAAAATGGCGTTTATTGATCGCTTAACGGGTATCCCAGGTCGCCACGCCTTAGATCTTGACATCAAATACTTAGGCAAAAAATATGCGATAGCGATGCTAGATATAGACCATTTTAAGCAGTTCAATGATCGCTATGGTCATGACACTGGTGATGATGTGCTTAAGTTGATTGCTAGCCGTTTATTGCTGACTCAAGGAAACGCACGTGTTTATCGCTACGGTGGTGAAGAGTTTACCATCCTATTTAAAGGAAAAAATGCACAGCAAGCTGCAATCTACTTAGATTTGCTTCGCAAAGATATTGAACAGTACCAAATGGTCATTAGGAACGCAGAAGACAGACCAAAAGACGATAAGCTCGGTTCCAAGAAGCGTGAGCAGAAAACACCATCAAATCTTGTCTCTATTACGGTTAGTATTGGCGTTGCTGATAGCTACGCCTCAGAAAAACCTGAAGCAGTGTTAAAAATTGCGGATCAAGCGCTCTATAAAGCTAAACAAAATGGCAGAAATAGAGTTGAAGTATGAACAGTTACCTTGATTTAATGCATCACATTTTGGTATAGAAATCGCAAAATTTGATATTCAACAAGGCGTACATCACATTCACAGAAACTTCATTAGATTGTGCAAAATACTTTGGTTAAGTTATTCATGTTGCAACTGTTTCGCAACGTCAAAACAACATAGCAAGAGTAAGATTATGAGTGAAAAAGTAAACGGAATTGTAAAGTGGTTCAACCAAGATAAAGGTTTTGGCTTTATTACCCCAGATAATGGCAGCAAAGATGTATTTGTACATTTTTCCGCTATTACAGGTGAAGGGCGCCGCAACTTAGTCGATGGCCAAAAGGTGAGTTTTGTAATCACTGATGGTCAAAAAGGGCCACAAGCAGAGAGCGTCAGTCCCGTTTAAATTTTTAAAAAGAACGACTCTAATCCACTCTTTCTAGGGTGGATTTTTTGTTTCTAGTAGACTGGATAAATACGAGAATATTGGAGCGGGCAGCGGGAATCGAACCCGCATCATCAGCTTGGAAGGCTGAGGTAATAGCCATTATACGATGCCCGCGCACCGAATTGACGCTGTCACTATGCCACAGTTAGCAAAAAAGAAAACCCATTTTTTATCAAAACCCGTTCAAGCGAACAGTAAATAAACAAAGTAAATTCAATTGGTTGAGATTTGTGTGCTTTTGGTTGTTTTTAAATCAATTGCATATCTACTCTTGCGTTTAAATTTTGAACTTTTCCATTTCTTGATTGAGTACAGTGACATTATCTTTTACTTGCGCTGACGTTTGGTTTGAGATTTGGCTAATACTTGCCACACTTTCCACCGAATTGACAACCTCTTGCATGAATTGAGTCATTTGGTGTGTTGATTGTTGTTGCAGATCGGCCGCCGAGGATAACTGGTGCATTTCCTTATCTAACGCCGTTATTTTTCCTTGTACGTCCATCATTTTGTTGAAGGCGTGGATGGTCTGCGCCGCACCTTCATTGGCAAGGTTCTGACTCATGTTAATTTCATTGACCACAGCCGCAGTCGCTGACTGTATGGCGTTTATAATAGTGTTAATTTCTGTGGTTGATTGAGTGGTTCGAGTCGCCAGCAGCCTAACTTCATCCGCTACCACAGCAAAGCCTCGTCCATATTCTCCGGCTCTTGCGGCCTCAATCGCCGCATTTAAGGCCAGAAGGTTAGTTTGTTCCGCTAATCCCTCTATTACTTCGGTCACACGCCCAATCGATTCGCTTTCTCGACTAAGATCGAGCACCAATTGCGTTGCCTTTTGTATGGTTTGATCAAGCTTATCAATACTCTTTCTATTTTGTTCTAGCGCCGAGGCTCCCTCTTTGAGCTCATTTTGTGATAACAAAAGAGATTGCGTAGATTGTTCAGCTTTTTCTGCGGTCGCCATAGAATACTGCGCCACATCGCTCAAACGTACTGTAACCTGCTCAATACTTGCTCGCTGCTGCTGTACTTGCTGCCGAGTGTTTGAGTTATAGTTCAGAAGCTCATCCATGTTTTGACTGACCTGTTGCGCTTTGGTACTGACTCCCTGAACGATCGTTCGCAGTGAGTTGTTCATATTGTTTATCGCGGCGGTAAGCTGAGATAGCTCGTCGCTACCTTCACACAAAAGTGCTGGTTGAGAGACATCTCCTGCCGCAATGATTTCGGCTCTCTTTCCGATTCGACTCACTCTGCGGCCGATATTCTTACCTAAGTAATTGGAAAGCAAAACAGCAACTGAAACAGTCACGGCAATCATGATAAATAACACGTTAATCACATTACTAATGCTACGACTCATCCTTTCGCCACTTTGCTCTGCTTTTGATTGTTGAGTGGCGATAACATCTTCAAGACGGTTAGTCATTTTATCTACGGCAGGCATAAGTTGTGTGGCCATTTTTTGATTGACGCCGTTCCATTGCTCAGATTGGCGTATCGCAATCACCTGCTGTGCGAGTGGGAAATAAAGCTGCTGCATCTCATTAAATAATGACCAAAGACTCTGTTCATCATCCGATAGCAAAGAGGACTTTTCCACAATTTCAGCAACAGATTGGTTATGAGAGTTAATCAGGTCTTGATATTTTTCGAGATGTTCAGGCTTCGCATACAGTAAGAAATCTCGCAACGATGCCAGTGCATTAGCTAACGAATTATAGCTGTCAGCATACAATTTAAAGAGACGTTTCCGCTCCCCTCCTTCTTTGTTAGTCGACTCGTCGTTAATCAGCCCTTGTAACTGGTCAAGGGCAACTTCTGCTATGGGGGCGGCCTCGTTAATGAATAATGTGTGGGCAGGTAAATTATCCTCACTTTGGCTCAGTAATACGATGCCTTGGATATGCGCTTTGATTGCAGCCCATTCGCTTATGATCGCGGTGTATTGCTCACTGAGAATCAGCGTTTCTAATATCGGTACCGTTGTGTCCATCTGTCCAATAATAGTTTCAAGTTTTGTCAGTTGCGTTGTACCCACTGCACTTTGAGAACCCACCAATAAATAGGCGCGTAACGTTGAAATAACCTCTTGCATCGACTGCTGAATATTTCGGCTAGTATTCACGGTTGGCAGATCCGTTTGCAGCAATGAATTGGTGTGAGTTTCGACTTGCGTAATACTGCGATAGGTAAAAAAGGTCGAAATGATAAGAAGCACCACCAGCAATAAAAAACTTAATTGCAACTTCCCTGATATCGAGAGTTTCATCCTTTGACTCCTCAAAATTTTCTTCGTTTAACTATAGCGGGTTCAATGGGTTTATTAAATGCGTATAGCCAATGCGAGTCTACCGTATACTCGTCTTATAACCCTAAATTGAGCATTGTGCGTTCAGTTGTGGCGTTTATTCCACTCGGGTGATTTATCATCCCTAATGCGCTATTTTCATCGTTTTGTGGTGCATTTTGTTAATCTTTGCTTTAATTGGGACAAATATTCCTAAATTTCTCATGTTATGTCTTTTCATCGACTTATTATTCTTAGCATCGTGTTTTTTTCAGGATGTGCAATGTATGCGGGCTTGAACTATGACCAACTGTTTGGTGAAGCAAGCGTTCAGTCAAGACAATCGCCAGTAGATTCAAAAGAAGCCTCTTTCTTTTTAAATGATGTTAAACCCATCATCGATCAACGCTGCGTGGTCTGTCACGCCTGTTATGATGCGCCCTGCCAGCTAAAAATGTCTTCAGTTGAAGGGATTGATCGTGGAGCCAGTAAAGCGTTGGTTTATCATGGTACGCGCCTGACGGCGTCGGCTTCTACCCGTTTGTTTGAAGATGCACAATACACAGAGCAGTGGCGAGATTTTGGTTTTCATCCTGTGCTGAACGAGAGATCTCAAACGCCTACCGCGAATCTAGAAGCAGGATTAGTCGCGAAATTATTAATGCAAAAAGAGGAACATCCGTTACCAGAACAAGATCAGCTAAAAGGTTTTGATTTTTCGATAGATCGCGAACAAGTTTGTCCAACAATTGAAGAGTACGGACAGTACAAACAAGATCACCCAACGTGGGGAATGCCTTATGGCATGCCAAATCTTAGCCCTCTTGAATACAATACGCTACTCACGTGGCTAAGAGATGGCGCAATCATGAATGGCCATATTCCGCTCACTTCTGATCAGGAGAAATCGGTTGCGCAATACGAAAACTTTTTAAATAAAGGTACAGCAAAGAATCAGTTAATGGCTCGTTATATCTACGAGCATCTTTTTCTTTCTCACCTTTATTTTTCTGAACTTGCTGGTCAGCCTAGATTTTTCACTTTGATACGTTCGACAACGCCCCCGGGCGAGCCTGTTAACCGAATTGCGACAAGGCGTCCTTACGATAATCCTGGTGTAGAACGCGTCTACTACCGTTTGATCCCTGAGCAAGGCAGTATCGTAGATAAAACTCATTTACCCTATGCGTTGAATAAAAAACGTCTAGATGATTGGCAGGCATGGTTCATTCGGCCTAATTATCAAGTCTCGGTTTTGCCTAGCTATGATATTGAAGTTGCCGCCAATCCGATGACGGCATTTGATGCCCTTCCGGTTAAAGCACGCTTTCGATTTATGTTAGACAATGCTCAAAACACCATCATGGCTTTTATCAAAGGACCAGTGTGTCGTGGCCAGCTAGCCCTGAATGTTATTAACGACCATTTTTGGGTGTTCTTTTTAGACCCAGAGAAAGCTGATTTACCCGAAGTGAATCAATTTTATCGATCGCAAGCCGCGAATCTAAAACTGCCAAGCGAGTTGGAAAGTAACACGTTGCCTATTACTCATTGGGTCCGTTATGCGCATCAACAAGCACGTTATTTGAAAGCAAAGTCTGAATTTACTAATCAGTGGTTCAAAAATGGCGAGAACTTAACCACGGATGTACTGTGGATGGGTGATGGCTATAACCCGAATGCGGCACTGACTATTTTTAGGCATTTCGATAGTGCATCGGTAGTGCAAGGTTTGGTGGGAGAAAAACCCAAAACAGCATGGGTTTTAGACTATGCGCTACTAGAAAGAATCCATTATTTACTGGTGGCGGGTTTTGATGTTTACGGCAATTTCGGCCACCAGCTCATTACTCGCATGTTTATGGATTTTCTGCGTCTTGAAGGTGAAAGTAATTTTGTCTCTCTGCTGCCTAGAGAGATAAGGCACCAAGAGCAGTCAAGTTGGTATCAAAATCAAAGCACTCAACTCAGTGACTTTTTGCAACGTAACGTTGCCCCTTTTGATCAACCGACCAGTATTGTTTACCATACGCAAGATCCAAAATCTGAGTTGTTTGATCTTTTGAAGTCTGAGCTTCAACCTGTGTTATCAAATCGTTATTCGATAATTGACACTGGTTTTTCAAAGCGTAGTGAACAGATGTTAAATAGCATTAATAAGATCAAAGGTGAAGGGTTGTTGGCTGTGCCACAAATTATGATGTTGATGATCACGGCTGAAAACGGAGAGGATCAACTGTTTACTTTGTTACACAATAACGCCCATCTCAATATTTCAAGTCTATTTGATGAACAAAGCAACCGTGACCCAGCGAATGATGATTTGACTCTAGTGAGAGGTGTCATTGGCAGTTACCCTTCTGCTTATTTGTCACTGCATGAACACGAGATCGCAGAATTGGTGATGCTATTGAGTAAAATGCAAAATGAGCAGGACTACGTTAAGTTGCTCGATAGGTTCGCCATTCGCCGCAGTTCTTCGAAGTTTTGGCCGTTCAGCGATAAAGTTCATGCATGGTATCGAAAAAATCAACCTGTCGAATCTGGTTTACTTGACTACAATAGATTTGAAAACAGATAAACGTCACCTTTAATGGGTGAGATGAGAGGTGCCAAATGACCATACGCGACAGCATTGAAGCACTAGAACAACAAATTTATGTAGCCTGTTCTGAAGGTGACTATGAGACAGTCAATCAGTTAGAACATCAGTTGGAAGTGTTACTGTATAAGGCACAACACCCTTTTGATGATGATCCTAATGGGTTAAATAGCGGTTCGACGACAAATGACGAATGGCGCTGAATAAAAGACGGGAGCCATATCGCTCCCGTCTATTTATCAGATCATTAAAAAACAGAAAATTAGAAAAAATCTATTGAGTTACGGCCACTTTCAGCATCTTTGCTGTTAGGTGCATCGGAGTTCTCTTTCTTTGTGGTCGTCGGCTTATTTCTAGCCGGTTTGGTTTTTGACGCCTTTTGCTTCGGCTTAGGCACATTTGTTGCTGCCACTACCGACGTCACATCAGTTTCAGGTACTTCAGTCACGGGTTGATCACACAATACAACGTAGTACTCCTGGTTAAATTCAAGAAAATCCCCATTGTACATTTTACGTCGTTTTCGAGTTTCAAGTTCTCCATTGACTGCCACGTAACCATCGCTAATCAGGAATTTTGCTTGCCCGCCACCATCCACCAGGTTAGCAATCTTTAACACCTTATAAAGCTCAATAGGTTGCGACGAAACTTCAATACCAATCGCCTCTATTTCAATTTCTTCGTTTTCTAATGTGTCTTTATCGTTAATCATTACGTTTTTCTTATCACGAATTTTCACGCAGTGTAATGCTAAATGCACAAATTAGGAACCACAGTTAAATACTTCAACTGAACTTATAAGCCCACCGTTTTGTCATACACACATCACTCAGGTTACCTTGTCACCATTTTCTGAATGCGTTCCGCTCGCTGTTCATCGCTTTCTTGACTTGGTGGTGGCACGGTAAGCCCCTTAATCACTGCAGGGCGTTGCGCGATTTCCGCCAACCAACGTTGTAGGTGCTCGAGCCCGTCAATATTAATGCCACTCCATTCGTAAATTCTCACCCATGGCCATGTTGCGATATCGGCGATGGTGTATTCATCACCCGCAAGATAACGGTGATGCTCTAATTGGCTATCCATGACTTCAAATAGACGTCGCCCTTCTTTTTGGTAACGATCAATGGCAGGTTGTATTTTTTCTGGAAAGTAACGAAAGAAGACGTTCGCTTGTCCCATCATCGGCCCTACGCCTCCCATTTGAAACATTAACCATTGGATCACTTGAGAGCGGGCTTTCGGATCTACGGGCAGAAATTTTCCCGTTTTTTCTGCCAAGTAAAGCAAAATTGCCCCAGATTCAAATACTGGAAAATCATCGTTATCTTTATCTACAATTGCGGGAATGCGTCCA
Organism: Vibrio sp. 2-2(8); assembly: GCF_963888495.1. NCBI lineage: Bacteria > Pseudomonadati > Pseudomonadota > Gammaproteobacteria > Vibrionales > Vibrionaceae > Vibrio > Vibrio sp. 2-2(8). Next base: position 35,561 of record NZ_CAWPJM010000033.1, read on the forward strand.
TTCGGATTGATGGCCGTAAACTCAGGCTCTTTTTGCTGATTGGTTGAAAGATCAAAAGCGTTGACCTTGTATGGCAACCCCATTTCTTCTAATGCAATGGAGATTTTCTGACCATTCGGCGTTGCGGCGGTATACAGTTCAATCATTCTTAGGCTCCTCGGTGAAATGACGGGCGTTACTCAACGGATTTAAGCAAATAGCAAAATTGCCACTTTGTGTCTCAACAAGGATATAAGCAGTAATCTCTTTAGACGTAAACTCTCATGCACGATAAACTAAACATAACCCATAATTTTATAACGAATTATCTATGATAAAAGTGACAGTGTCTCGCTTAATAAAAGGCCACGACTTAAAGCAATCCATTGCCGCGTTGATAAAGCAAGAGAACATACAAGCGGGTAACATCGCTTCTTGTGTCGGGTGCCTATCTGAAGTGCGCATCCGCCTCGCTGATGGCTCTTCAGAGCTACACCTTGTTGATGCATTTGAAATTGTCTCTTTGATAGGCACGCTAACCGCATCTCATCAACACTTGCACATTGCGGTTGCAGATAAAACAGGCAAAGTGATCGGTGGTCATCTTTTAGATGGTTGTCTTGTCAATACTACCGCAGAGCTGATTTTACATTCCTACCCTGACTTAGTGTTTGAGCGAGAATTTGATAATCAAACGGGCTACAGTGAGTTGGTGGCACCTTGTTAAAATCCCTTTAATGATAAAAGTGAATGCACATATACTAGTCTGCATTCTGTAAAATGTGGTGAAGCGTGTTTTTTATTCACCCATTTCTCCCCAATAACGATAGGCAATTCGACGTTGAGCAATTTCCGTCTGTGAGCTATCTCTCACATCTGTTCTTTTTGTAATAACTCTGTATAATTCGCCGCCTATTTAACCATTGTTTATGTTCTGCTGATTTGGCGTCTGCACATCACTGATTCGCTAAACTGAATACCTAGGAAAACTCTCTTGATCTCTACCGCAAATATCACCATGCAATTTGGCGCTGAGCCTTTATTTGAAAACATTTCTGCAAAATTCGGTAACGGCAATCGCTACGGTTTGATTGGCGCTAACGGCTGTGGTAAATCGACGTTCATGAAGATCTTGAGTGGCGCGTTAACTCCCAGCTCAGGCAACGTCTCCATTACACCAGGGCTAAAATTGGGTGTGCTGAGCCAAGATCAGTTTGCTTTCGAACAGTATACGGTAATTGATGCCGTGATTATGGGTGACCGTAAACTATGGGAGATCAAGCAAGAGCGTGACCGCATTTATTCATTAGCCGAGATGAGCGAAGCCGACGGCATGAAAGTCGCCGAGCTTGAGAGCGAATACGCTGAAATGGATGGTTACACCGCCGAAAGTCGCGCGGGAGATATTTTGTTGAAAGCGGGTATTGAGGAATCGTTTCATTTTGGTTTGATGCAGCAAGTGGCTCCTGGTTGGAAACTGCGCGTTTTGTTGGCGCAAGCCTTGTTTGCCAACCCAGATATTTTGCTGCTCGATGAGCCAACCAACAACTTAGACATCCACACCATTGGTTGGTTGGCTGAAGAACTTAATCAGCGTAAATGCACCATGATCATTATTTCCCATGACCGTCACTTTTTGAACTCAGTGTGTACCCATATGGCTGATATTGATTACGGTGAACTGCGTATTTATCCGGGTAATTATGAGTATTTTCTTGAAGCGTCAAGCTTGATTCGAGAGCAGTTACTCTCTGGCAACGCGAAAAAAGCGGCCGAGATCAACGAACTGCAAGACTTCGTTAACCGCTTTGGTGCCAATGCTTCAAAAGCAAAACAGGCTAGCTCACGCGCAAAAAAAATGGACAAGATCAAGCTTGATGAAGTGAAATCCTCAAGCCGCATCAGTCCTTCGATTGATTTTGGTGAAGGTAAGAAACTGCATCGTCTTGCACTTGAACTACAAAATCTAGGCCACGCTTTTGACGATGAACAGCTCTTCAACGGTGGCAATCTGCTGCTTGAGGCGGGCTCGCGTTTGGCGGTAATTGGTGAAAACGGCGTCGGTAAAACGACCTTTCTACGCTGCTTAGTCAAAGAGCTGCAGGCCAACCAAGGTGTGGTGAAGTGGTCTGAGAATGCCTCAATTGGCTATTGCCCTCAAGACAGTACTGTCGATTTTGATAACGATCTGACTATCTTTGATTGGATCTCGCAGTGGCGCACCGTAAAACATGATGATTTGATGGTGCGAGCCATTCTTGGCCGACTACTCTTTACAGCTGATGATGTGAATAAGAAAGCAAGAAACTGCTCGGGTGGTGAGAAGAACCGTCTGCTATTTGGCAAACTAATGATGCAAGATATCAACGTGCTGATCATGGACGAGCCAACCAACCACATGGATATGGAAGCGATTGAGGCGCTCAATAACGCGCTAAAGTCCTACACGGGGACACTGATTTTTGTTAGCCACGATCGCGAGTTTGTCTCTTCGCTGGCCACTTCGATCATTGATGTGAAAAACAAACAGTTGGTCTACTTCCAAGGTACGTACGATGAATACTTGGCTCATCAACAGAAGTTGTTAGCTGCGGCGTAATCAAACCAACGTCATAGCTCCTGATACTTGTTGCCGCCAGAAATGACGGCAACAACGGATAATTTAGATTCTGCTGTTTAGTCTTAGCTTATTTTATCGGCCACTGACAAGCCGCCTACTTGTAACTCCAAGTTGTTTGGCTATCACTGTGATTTGTTATAACTCTGGTTTAACCCAAACATTGCTAAAATCAAACCAGCCTAACGCGTTGCATTTCGCGTTTTGTAATGCACCACATTGATCTTTGCTTATCCCTAACCAACAGTGGAACATCGGGATAACTTGCTGTTTTTCTATCAAAGACTTGCCAATCTCTTTGGCCGGAAATATGGCATTTGGATCGGCGCGCCATTCATCCACTAACTGGCACCAATACGAAAAATCTTCAGCGCGGCTTAAATGCTCGATATCACTGTAATCAAGTAACCATCCTGCTAACGCATCTTCTCTATGGTTGGCAATTCCCATCGGTTTGACCCAAACATCGACAGCATCGGTGTCTTCAACCGTCAAATCATATTTAACAAGCTCCACCGAAATCCCATCTTCTTTTAACAGCTGTTGTATTGTTTTCACTAAGCTTGGAAACATGGGGTGCTGAGCATGATATGCAATGGTGATCGAACGCTCACCCGGCGGTGTGGCGGCAACATCTCCCGATGACTGATGATACCAGCCCGGTTTCAGGCCATAAGCAGGTAACACCCCCAACTCGACCACTTTGTCTTCTGGTAATTGACGAAATAGGTTGAGAGTACTGAGCTTATTGGTGAGGTAGCGAGCCCAATTTACATCCGCGGCGACGCCATTTTTTCGATTGAGTAACAAGTAAGTACAGCCAGGATCAAGATCCACGTCTTCTGTAAATGAACCTCGCTTTGTTTTTATCGGATGCGATAAGCTAGGAAAAACCATCGAAGAATGTACTTCGTCAATCACCCACACTTCGACCCGGTCTAACAAAGGCCTAAATCCAAAATATCCATCAAACGCTTGCAAAACTAAGCGTTTTTCATCATTTAAAATGACTTTGTAAGGGCCAGTACCAATCGGCATTAAATCAAAATTATCACTACGATTGGACTCTGGTAGTAAAATCTTGGCACATGACTCAGATAAAAGAAGCGGTAAGCGACTATCCGCTTTTTGTAAAAAGATATCGATAACCCAGTTGGAGGGCGAGCTGATCCTATCAAGATGGGAGAATAAGTTCAGAAATCGCAATTCCCACAAACTTTGGATAACACCGTCGGTGGTAAGCAAATCACCATTGTGGAAACGAACCCCTGGGCGAAGATAAAAACGCCAATGTGTTGCTGTCACCGATTCCCATGTATGAGCGAGATCTGGCTGCAGCTGTTCATATTCATCTAGCCGCGTTAGCCCACTAAAAATTTGCATTACGATATGTTGCTCAGATCGACGCATGGATTTTAGCGGGTTTAGCATTGAAAGCGGGCGATAATAAGGCAACCGTATGACTTGCAGACCTTCTTGATGCTGAACACCAAGATAGCTTTGGATCACTTGCGTCAGTTTCGCCGCATCTTGATCCAGTACCGAAAATGCATGGCCAATTTTACCTTCATCTAAGTATCGACGCGCAAGGTTTTCACTGACATCACTGCGACTACGTTTAAAAATGAGATCGGATAATTTTCCACGCCCCGCCGCAGGACGCCATTCTATCCAGCCTTCATCCTCCATTTTATTTAGAACAATACGCGCATTACGGCGTGTGCAGAAAAGGATCTCGGTGATCTCTTCTAGCTGGACACCAACATCTTGGCCGTTAAAGTGCTCAAATAAGGATTCAAATTGAACGCGAAGTCGTGGACTACTCATAAAGAGGAAATCTCAGTTTATAAAAAACAGAGATAGTTTCCTCATTTTATATTGGTTATGCAATAGTCTTAATCACTGTTTAAAGAATATTACAGCCGAGTTGTTGAGAAAGTTGCTGAATTTGCTCTTCGTTGTCCAACTTAATCGACCATTTACTTTCTGAGCAATTTACAGAGATGACATTCGCCCCTCTCCCAATGAGCTGAACAGCATCGGCTTGGGCTTGTAGCGTGATGGCGAGATCACCCAATACTCGTACCACTAATTCATGGGGTGTTACGATGATTTTTCCACCTGAAAATTCAATCACCATTTTATAAATCAACCTTGATAGCTTGAGAACGGTTACGAATTTTTTGTACTGCGACCGTCAAACGGCTGGTGCACACCAAACGTTCGCGCTCATCAGTGATATTGATTTGCCATACTTGCGTTGAAATACCAAGATGGATAGGTGTCGCTGTTCCTATAACCATCCCCTCTCGCATGGCGCGAACATGATTAGCATTAATGTCTAACCCTACACAATAGTGTTCTTGATCCACACTGAAATTCGCGGCAACTGAACCTAGGGTTTCCGCAAGTACCACCGAGGCGCCACCATGCAGCATACCAAGCGGCTGATGGGTAAAGTGACAAACAGGCATGGTCGCAGACAAAGAGTGATCAGTATAATCGGTATAAATAATATTGAGATGCTCTATCAAGGTGTTTTTGGAGGTGGCGTTTAACGTTATTAAATCGATAGGCTTCTTCCAAATATCCATGCTTTTTTGTCTCATTCATCGTAAAAGAGATTCATTCTATACTTAAACAGTAACAACTTGCAGCGAGTAATCAGTCAGTTCCAGCGATTGAGATCCTGCCAACTACACATTTTCGAGACAGATCCGATCGCTCATAAATATTAACTGCAGTGTTGTCATTAGCAGTTTATCGGTGCTAAGAAGCCTCTTCATACAAAGATGTCATTTAAGCGCTTAAAGATGAGCACAAAAAATGCTCTGATACATGGCTTACAAGTGTCAACGTACCGAATCAAGTACCTAAAATGCGTAATGGCAGTTGTAGCAGCTCATCCCCTGTCGTTGCAAAACCCCAAATAATAGCGATAAGTGCAGCCACTAAACTGACATACCAAAGTGAAGCTACAATTTGTCCATATCGATTCAGAGGTAGCAAATGACTTTGATGACGCTGCTTCCATTCCATCACAATTTCAATGCTGCCCATAATCAATAAAAAGCCGAACAAGGTTAATCCAAGCCAATAGCTCAAAATGACACCAGCGATCGCCGCAAGAGCACACAACGCAATCCCCAAAGTGCTGTTCATAGAAAAGCTGATGCTTTTTAACACGTGACCACCATCAAGCGGCAATATAGGCAATAGATTGAAGAGATTAAGAAAGGCATTAAAAACAGCAAGGCCAGCAAAAAATATCTCTCCTGTTATCCAATAAACGACAACCAGCACAACCGAGAGCAGCAAACCAAAAAATGGCCCCATCATTGAGATCACTACATCTTGCCAACGTGTATTGATTTTTTCATCACTTAATGCCAAGCCACCAAGAAATGGAATGAGATAAATGCCTTTAGTCTTCATACCAAAATACTTCATCGCTTTGATATGGCCAAATTCATGGAACACCAAACAGGCAATAAGCGCCATAGCAAACTGGAAGGAAAATAACCACGAATAGGCTGCGATACTTGCTGACGCCAGAACAACTTTAATCAGCTTGGCACTTTTCAGTGCTTTCATACCAAGCGATACTAGGCCGATAAGGCTAAAACGTCGCTCCGGCTTTGGCGGGCTATAAGGTGTTTGTTTTTCAATGTCTTTTTCTGAACGCTCGCCCTGCGTGACAATGTCACCATTCACCAATGCCTGATAACTCAGTTTAAAAGGTTGCCAACTCAGATTAACATTCAGCTCACACTGGATCGGCGTTTCACCACTTAACAACTGAAATCGATGGGTCGTTGTCGCCTCGATATTCCCTGTCGCATCGCATTGCGCGACCAGTTGATTATCCCAATAGAGTTGCTGCCAGCCTGACATTGAACCTTCGAGACGAAGTGATTTTCCTAAAAATGGAGCGGAAAGGAGTTCCACAGTGATACCTACATACAAACATAAAAACGGCGTTCATTATGCCTTTGGGCAATAACAGCGTAAAGCACGATGCCCATTTTCTTACTATTGAAGATGACTTAGTTCAATTCCCTCACGAATACCAAGCTTTTTGCCATCTCCCCTTTTAATTCCAGTCGTAACGTGGATAATACGCGCTTACATATTTTTACAAGGTGGGTACTATGTCTACTGAAGCAACTTTACTTGAACGCAGCCAATCAAAATGTGAGCTTTGTTCATCAGAATCTCCATTAGCTCCATTTGTGGTAGCGCCACACACTATGGTTACTGTTGACCATGCCGTTATGTTGTGTGATGTCTGCAAAGGCCAAATTGAGAACCCAGAAACAGTAGATGTGAACCATTGGCGTTGTTTGAACGACAGCATGTGGAGCCAAGAGCAACCCGTTCAAGTACTGGCGTGGCGTCAACTTAAGCGCCTTGCGGCCACTGAGGGTTGGGCTCAAGACCTACTTGATATGATGTATCTTGAAGAAGAAGCTGCAAAATGGGCTGAAATTGGTATGGATGATGATGCAGAAAAGCCTCGTGATGTGAATGGCGTAGAACTGAAAAAAGGCGACGACGTAACCATCATTAAAGATCTCCCTATCAAAGGCTCAAGCCAAGTCATTAAACAGGGTACTGTGGTTCGCGGTATCAGTTTAAGCGACGATCCTAAGTTGATCTCTGGTAAAGCTAATGGCCAATCGATGTATATCATTGCTGAATACTGTCGCAAAAAATAATAGCCATTGACGAATAAAACAAAGGCGCAACTTAGTTTGCGCCTTTGTTTTTCGGAAACCGTTGTTTTCATGAGCAGTGAAACTAGTAAATTTTAAATACAAAAAAGCCGACTATTTAATCCGTCGGCTTTTACATCTCTACACATTGAATTAACGGTATAAACCGATATCTTTCTGCATGTGACCAGACAAATTATTCGCGTAGTAGCTGCGAGGTTCGCTGTGGTCGACAAACAGAATATCAACTAAATGTGCAATCAATCCTTTGAAGTTAACCGCGTAGGTTTTTTTATCCATAGAGGTAGGTGCTGTAATCGTACCCATATTCATTGCTTGTGCCATGATAGCCTCTCTGTTAATTCGGTAACTTACTTTGTTGAAATGGATTCTAGGTGATATTTTTTTGGTTAAAAAATGACAAATTTTCCACATTCAAATTAGTTATTCTAATGAAACAACCCCATAACAATGCATACTTTTATTATCCACGGTAATCGACTACTTATTCACATTAAGTTTGATTTGGTGAATTTAAATCGCAATGAAAAACAAAAACACCAGTTATTTACAAAATTTTCACATTAATGTTTTTATCGTCGGTTAGATAAAGGATAAATAAAAGAGAGAGGTAAGTATTGCCAAACACTTACCTCCGTTTACTTATATTATGACTTATGAGTAGCAGGTAATGGACTTCTCTGCTTATAGACAGAAGCCAACACCGCAATAATCATAGTGACTAACAGTACACCCAGTGATACTGGTGTCGGAATTTCCCACGCAGAACCGACTAGCATCATCTTAATACCAATGAAGATCATGATGAAGGAAAGCGCTGGTTTTAGGTAAATAAACTTATCCATCATCCCTTGCAACACAAAGTACAAAGACCGCAAACCAAGTAACGCAAACACGTTCGCTGCTAACACTAAAAAGGGTTCGCGGGTCACGGCAAAAATAGCCGGTATTGAATCTAATGCGAACATGACATCCATAAAAGCAATCACGCCAATCACAATCATCATTGGAGTCACAAACCATTGCTTATTGCGGCTCACAACCAAAGCATTCCCTTCGTAATGATCCGTCACATTGAACCAGCGTCGAATCAGTTTCTCCGGCATTGGGTTTAGCTGTTCATCGCCTTTCTCACGCGCAAGTTGAATACCGGTCCACATAAGAAATAATGCAAACACATAAAGTAACCAATGATATTGTTCAAGCAGCTGCGCACCAATCACAATCATCACCGCTCGTAAACACAAAGCGCCGATCACTCCCCACAATAGAGCCCGCGGGCGTAAATGCTCAGGGACTGCGTATTGATGAAAAATAATCGCAAAGACGAATAAGTTATCAACACTTAACGATTTTTCTAACAAGTAACCAGTAATAAACGAGATCGTCGCCTTTTCGGCACTGTATGAACTGGTTGGTGCGTAACTATCCCAAAAGAAATAGATACTCGCGGCGAATGCAAACGCCAGCATAAACCAAATCACGCTCCAAACGGCCGCTTTAGTGATCGTGACTTTACCGCCACGGGTTTGCCAAATATCGATAACAACAAGAAATAGAGTCAGAATTGCAAAGCTGAGATAGGTTGTTGGGGTCATATATCCTCCAAAGGCGGAAGGATAAGATGGGATTAACCGATCGAAACCTTCCGCAAACAAAAACCGCTGTTCATAATGAACAGAGCTGAATGCGTTGGTCTCGTCGAAATAAGCATTCCGTTTTTAGCAGAAGGCTATTTATACTTACCGGATAAGCATGCGCTTAACGAGCTGACGATAAGTAAACAAAGGCGACTACTCCCCAATCAGCGCGGATTTTATGCCTATTGGATGCAAAGGTCCATAGCCGTGATCAAAAAAAGGAGCCATTTATGCTCCTTTTTAGCTTAGATTTTTATACGCCTGCCAGTGGTAATAAATACACCAATACAGACCATGCACTGACCCAAGCAACGACGACAGCAGCATCTAACCAATCTCTAATCCACATTATACTTTCCCCTTTCACATCTTCATGCACCTTCATCGGGTTGAAGATGCGTTAAGACTGAAAGTTAAAAAGCAAAGTCTATGCCAGTAAATTTATGTCAAACCGAGTTACTGATAATGATGTTGGGGTTGAGTTCCTGTGTGGTTAAGTATTTCAGGTTTTTCCGTCAGCAGTTCAATAAACGCATCGGCCATTGATACATTCGAAACAAAACCTTCTCCCTTCATTTTCAGTATCGCATCATATCCCTCTTTGCCTTTCATGGTATAGGCCGAAGAGGTTCCACAATAATAACGATTAAGATCAATTGGTTGCCAACCTTTTTGCTCATTAAATAACAACACATTTGTGATGCGTTGTCCTACAGGCCGATCGGCGGCATAAGTAAACGAGAGATTGTGGGTGTAAGGATAACTGCCAGAACCTGTGCCGTCGACCCCATTGCCCAGCGCATTATTAATCGCCCCTTCAAGCATCTCAATTAAGGTTTCTCCCTGCACTCGGTAGACACCAATAGGAACGGCAAAAGGCAATAAATTTCCGGCAATGTCTGCCACCGAAACTTGTCCGGCGTTGAGCGAGTTTCTGACTCCACCAGCGTTATGTATTGCAAACTGCACGGGGTGCCCTCTTTGCCGCATGGCATAGACGAATGATTGAGCCACCAAAGGAGCCAACTCACTCGGCCCAGTTTCATCAGGAATTCTGACGTGTCTTAAGAAACGATCAGCATGTGCGATAATATTTTGTTGCAGCTGACGTACTCGCGGCATGTATTTATCGATCAATATTCCTTGGACCTGCGGATCTTTCTTACACACCACCACATTAGGGTGCTGGCTTAAAAATTCGCACGCCGCTAAATGGGTGTTATCGGTGCCCGCTTCGCTCATGCTGGCATCAAGAAACAGTCGACGGCCCAGTAACAGTTCATTACGACCCTGAAATTTGTCCACTTTACCATCGGCTGAAAAGTCGATATAACAATGACCTAAGCTCAAAGAATGATAACCGGATTGGACGACATAAGTGTCATTAATTCTTAAACCATACTCATCATCTTTCATCAGCCCTAGTGCACTAAAATCACCTTGTAATCGGTGGCTATGCCCGCCGACGACAACACTAATGCCTTCCACTTGCTGTGCGAGCTCAATGTCCGCTTCATAACCTAAATGGCTAAGTAGAACAATTTTGTTGATCCCTTTAGCGCGTATTTCAGCAACCGTATTTTTTGCCGTTTGGATAGCGTTAATAAATGGAGTATCGAGATCTGGGTTGGCAATATCAGCCATTTTATCGAGTGACAAGCCGAAAATTGCAATCGTTTCATCACCAGCCTGTTTTTCTATCCAGCGAGCGTATTTACCTTGAGGTTGATAACTTATCACTTGCGGGCTACCGGCTATTGGAAAAGGCTTATTCGATCTTTCATTGGAAAGATCCCAATTGCCAGCTAGCAATGGAAATTGAATACGTTTAACAAAATGGGCAACGGGTTCATTACCCATATCCAGTTCGTGATTGCCTAATGCCATCGCATCAAGATTCAATGCGTTGAGCATGTCCGCATTAGCTTTACCTTTAAATAGTGAGAAATAGAGCGTGCCTTGGAAACAATCCCCAGCGTGTAAAAATACAAAGGCTCGCTTCATACGCGCCGCATCTTCTTTCAATTGCTGAACTCGTGTTGCAATTCGTGCAAAACCGCCAGCGCTTACATACGGTGTTAAAGTCTGCTGTTGGATGTGGAGAGTCAATTGCAGCGATGTCGGTTCAAAATATGAGTGAGTGTCATTAATGTGTGCCAGCATAATTGATGCTGGTCTATTCTTTTTATGCATCATTTATCTTTCTCTTCTTTTTCCACTCTATCCTAGCTGAAGAATCATGACAGAATCGTGACTTTTATGAAACGAGTTTGAAAATATAATTACGCTAAGTCAACCTCATCACGCTTTGTAGCCTTTGTCTCATTCGGCAGCCCCTACATAAACACTTGATATGTGAGCCAGCAGCCTACTTATCTGCATAATTTCCATTATGCTTAAAGAAAAACAGACTCAGCGAGAAGCTAACTTGTTGAGTTACAAAAGGAGTCTGCCTATGCATCTAGAGCGAATTGAAATTTCCGGATTCAGAGGAATCAAACGTTTATCGCTCGCTTTTGATGAACTCACCACATTGATCGGTGAAAATACTTGGGGTAAGTCCTCATTGTTGGACGCCTTATCAGTAGTGCTACCAGCCAACGGTGTACCTTATCAATTTGAAATGCAAGATTTCCACGTCGATTACTCTATCGCTCATCCTCAAACTCAGCATTTACAAATTGTCTTAAGCTTTGTTTCTACAGATAAAAATGAATCTCGATCCGGCCGTTATCGTAAGCTGAGGCCGATTTGGGTTGAAGATGAAACGGGTACGAAACGGATATTCTATCGCATCAGTGCCACTCGTGAGCGATATGATATTACCACTCGCTACCTGTTTTTAGACCTCGAAGGCAATCCACTACCGCTGCATCATTCCGAAAAATTAGCGCAAGAGCTGATGAGCTTACACCCAGTGATCCGTTTGAAAGATTCACGGCGTTTCGAGCGACCTTTCGTCAATGGTAACGGTAAAAATTCTCGCGCCGAAAAACGCATTGATAATACCTGTCGTCGTTTACTGGCCATTCCTGGACATGTCAACAAAGGCGAGATGAGAAGTAGCCTTAACTCAATGAATGTATTAGTTGATCACTATTTTTCATTCAAAAGTCAGACACGTAAAAACCCAAGACAGCAACGTGACAGCTTAGTCTATTCCAGCCCAACCGCCGATAAAAACATAAGCCAATTTGTTGAAGAAACTAAAAATAAGCAAACTCGTTTGCTGTTGATGGGCTTACTCAATGCTTATCTGCAAGCCAAAGGCCCAACAGACCTACGACGTTGCGCTAGGCCGCTGCTGATTATCGAAGATCCCGAAGGTCGATTGCACCCTACTCATCTGGCGCGCGCTTGGAGTTTACTTCAACTATTACCCATGCAGAAAATTCTCACAACGAACAGTGGTGATCTGCTTGGCTCTGTTCCCCTTCATTCGATTCGGCGTTTGGTGCGTACTTCTGACCGTACCATTGCAAATTCGATGATCTCTCGTGGATTGAGTAAGGACGAACTACGACGTATCGGTTTTCATATCCGTTTTCATCGCTCAGGGGTGCTTTTTGCTCGCTGCTGGTTGTTGGTTGAAGGAGAAACTGAGGTGTGGCTGTTTAGTGAGCTGGCTCGCCAGTGTGGCTATAATCTAGCCGCCGAAGGAGTACAAATTGTCGAATTTGCTCAGTCTGGTCTGAAGTCCTTAATTAAAGTGGCGAAAGCGTTTGGCATTGACTGGCATGTCGTGACTGATGGCGATCCCGCTGGCAAAAAATATTCGTCAACGGTACGCGGTATGTTAACAGGTGATCAAGAACGGCACCGCCTGACCGAACTTCCCGATCGAGATATCGAACATTTTCTGTACTCTCATGGCTTTGAACACTTCTTCAAAGATTTGATTAAAATACCTTACGATCATCCAATCCCTGCGAAAAAAGTGGTCACACGTGTGCTGAAAAAACACGCGAAACCTGATTTGGCGCTTGCCATCGTTTCCCATTGTGAACAACAAGGTGTGGACTTTATTCCTGTACTGCTGCGCTGGACACTAAAACGCGTGATTACGATGGCCAATGGCCACACGTAAAAAAAGGCACACATGATTGTGTGCCTCGTATCATTTCCATTTCGCTATATGTGACTAATCTTATATTGAATGGGTATATCAACAATTTTGATGAATCGATACGGATCAATTGGGGGTAACCTTTACCAATGCAGATTTCACCAGCATTAGTCTTAAACATAAATTAACAAGTTGAGGATTTAGAATGCGTTTCAACAGTTGCGCTGTCGCTCAGCGCTGGCTGGTTAGATCGTTGATGCAACCACATACCACTTGTTTTCATCGCAAAGCCAAAAATGCCACCTAATAGAAGTGATGGAACAACCAGTTGCCAATCACCACCAGCAGCAAAAGTGGCACAAGCGCCAATAAAGGTTCCAGGGATATAACCAAGCCACGCTTTCGACGCTTGAATGCACATTAAAAATGCCACTACCGCAGTGACAACGTAGCCCAAAATATCCAAGCTCACCAAACTGGATGAATGAATAATGACCATTGCCCAAAAAACGCCACTGATATTAGTTATAAAACTTTCTGCAAGACCTTTAATACCTTCGGTTGGAGAGGCAAAATAACTCGTACATCCTAAAAAGCCAGCCCATGATAGTAAGCCTAACGAAACGGCTATCCAGCCCCAAACACCAGAAAGAATGCCTGTCGTTAGTGAAATTGCAAATAGTGTGCTCATAGCGCCCTCATTTAGCCGCTATCTGCCTGTCATTTAACAAGCCGTTGCTATAGCGACATCAATAAATCAAGTGCCGATATTAAAAGCTTCAACCACAGATGACTAGTGACCTAAGTCATGAAATAAATGCAATGACTGCACTTATTTCATTGAAATGTTGACGCAAACGATAAATCAACACATTTGAAGTGCTTTTTAATCGAGCATGAGCGTTAGATTAGGTAATGAGGGTGTGTGACATGATGATAAATGCGAACACTCAACAGCTTCACTTATCACACCCCATATTGAGAAGTAACAAAGTAAATCATAACCAAGATTAACAAGCTTAAAGTACGCTTGGTCGTCCTTTCATCATGCGCAGTCCTTCACGCTTAATGCACTCAACCAACGGGTTTTCAGCCATATCTGCTCGCCAAATAAACGACAACGTTCTTTCCATATTCAGATCAGGCACATTGAGCGCTACCAGTTGGCCATTCTCAATAAAGCGTTCTACATCGAGGTAAGGTAAACAAGTTAAGTACGGACCATTCGCAACCATACTGCGTAGCACAGGAACATGTTCGTACTCTCGCCACACATCTAAATCGGAAATAAGATGGTGAATCGAGCTATCAAAAATATTTCGAGTGCCAGAACCGTGTTCTCTTAACACCCATTTGGCTTGTTCAAGCTGTGCAAGACTCACCGTTTTACATTTGGCAAAAGGATGATGAGCCGAAGCTATCACTGTTAGGTGATCTCGACACCACACTTCTTGGGAAATACGGTTATCATCGCATCGACCTTCAATGATACCAAGGTCATATTTGTAGTCGAGGATGCCATCGATCACCCCTTTGGTGCTTTTCACACCAAGCTCAATACGCATCTCTGGGAAATCGTTATCAAGAATGCTGATAAGGTCTGGAACGAGGTGCTCGGCAGGGGTCTGGCTGGCCCCCATACTGATTTCACCGCTAAGCAAGTGCTGATCATAAAAGCCCATTTCGATCTGCTGAGCATCTTGTAATAAACGCTTCGCTTTCGGCCTAAGCCACATTCCCCAATGAGTTAATGCCATCTGCTTTCCTTGTCTTTCGAACAAAGGGCGACCTAACATTTTTTCCAATTGTGCTAGCGACATACTGGTCGCGGATTGAGTTAACGCTAATTTATCCGCAGCTTGACTGACGCTGCCACTATCGGCAACAGCATCGAAAACTGCTAATTGTTTGAGTGAATACCGCACTGCTTTTCCTATTTAGCTTTCATCTACTGCGCGCCACACCTTTAATTTCAAGGGAGTTAATATGCGCAAACGGTTTCATTCTACTCTTTCATTTATTCATATCAATTCATTTGATGAGTAATCTAAAAATTATCAATTTTACTACTTCATGACCCGTTCGTTAGTCTGTATGGGAAGCAAGGCATGACGCTTTGTTTGAACTTGGGAGGTAATTATGAAATTGAGCTTTGGGAGCGTGTATGTCTGCAGCCTACTCTGAAAATAAACAGCTGTTCTCACCGATTGAGATGATGGCAGAAGCCGAGAAATTTGCATTAAGCAAAGCCAAGAAAAGTAGCGGTATGACACTGAGCCTTGCCATTATGGCTGGTGCTTTTATCGGCTTAGCATTTTTGTTCTACATCACTGTCACCACAGGCAGTGCTAACGCAGGTTGGGGGCTCAGTCGGTTAGCGGGTGGTTTAGCCTTTAGCATGGGGCTGATTTTAATCGTGATTTGTGGCGGTGAACTGTTTACCAGTTCCGTATTGTCGAGCATTTCTTGGGCCAATAAACAAATCAGCTTTAGCAAAATGTTATCCATTTGGGGCAAGGTTTATATCGGTAACTTCATTGGTGCCATGTTCTTACTGCTTTTAGTTACTGGGGCTGGTCTCTATCAGTTGGATGATGGTCAATGGGGGTTGAATGCGCTGAACATCGCGCAGCACAAACTGCACCATACACCTGTTCAAGCATTTTCTCTTGGGGTGCTATGTAACTTACTGGTTTGTCTTGCTATTTGGTTAACGTTTAGCTCAGCCAATGCAATGACCAAAGCCGCAATGACAATTTTGCCTGTGGCGATGTTCGTCTCTAGCGGCTTCGAGCACTGCGTAGCCAACATGTTTATGGTCCCTTTAGGCATTGTGATTCAAAACTTTGCACCAGAGAGCTTCTGGCAGCAGATCGGTATCAGTGCCACTCATTACGCAGATTTGAACATTCATCAATTTGTGGTGGCAAACCTTATCCCAGTGACTTTGGGCAATATTGTCGGCGGTGCTGTGTTGGTTGGTCTCGCCAACTGGTCTATTTTCCGCCGTCCACAACTTAAAGCCGCAAACATTAGCACTATTACGGAAACAGCAACAATTACGTCAGTGAAGGAAACGAAAATGAATAAAACAATTACAGTTAAAGACATTATGAACACCCAACCTGTAACTCTAGGCGTGGAAATGCCAACCGCAGTAGCGATTGATATGTTGCTGGATAACCAGCTCGATAGTGCTCCTGTGGTTGATGTGGCTGGTCGTTTGGTCGGATTTTTCTCAGCTCACGATGTCATGGTGGATTTATGGTGCCAAGACTACCTCCCTACCGAAGGGCAAAAAGTGGTGGATCTTATGAGCCGCGATGTTATCGCCATCGATGCATCTGACCGTCTGATTGATATCGCCGAGTTTTTATGCATCGATAAAGAACAGTTATACCCTACTAGCAGCATGGGTATTGCTACCCGTTTTAGCTCACTCTCTTTAGAAGAGCGCGCAAAAAGCATGAAAGTGAACAAACCACAAAATCTCCCCGTCCTTGAAGATGGCAAGTTTGTCGGTATGCTAACTCGTAACCATGTACTGGCAGCACTACGTCCAATTTATGGCGAGCGTCTAAGCGTGGTCAAAGAGCGTACGTTAGAAACGGCTTAACACGTTGTTTTGTTCAAAACGGTTTTTGGTCAGGAAATAAGTCGCTTGACTAAAAAGCAAAGACCCCGCATTGCGGGGTCTCTTTGATTCATCTATTTCGCTTGTTACTATCCCTGACGCCACCAGCGTCCGACGCATGGGTTTTCAGGATCAAGATATCGATTCAATAACGTTAAGTTGCTGTCGAACAAAATGAGATAAGGTTGAATCTCACTGACACTTAACGCCCCCTTTGTGGCATTGATACACTGCATCAATAAATCCGTAAGGCAGCGAACAAAAACCCACTTTGGCTTGTCTGCGATTTTATGGTTGATCGCTAAAATAGCCTCATATGCGATTTGGTAGGGAATGGCTCTCACTTGCGTGAGATCGCGCAAAAATGAGCCCGCCACAACACCTTCAAGGTAGACACGGTAAGTCGTTAGTTGATCGGCCAATAGAAACAGTTCCGCGGCTAAATGCGTATAAGGGTATTTCACCGCTAGGTGATCGTGCAGATCCGGTGAAATAGCCAGCGTGATCCCCATCATTTCACAGCGTTGTTTTAGCACTCGCAGTAACCCTTGTTCATCCATTAGTTGCTGAATTTCAAAAATACGCTGCAAGTGATAGTCGTTAGAAATGAAAGTGACAGGTAATGTTTTTTGTGTGTCAATGTCACCGTTTTTTTGCAGCTCTAACGCGACGTTTTCGATATTTTCTACCGTGCTGGTTGAGTACTCTTCCAGCAAAATGCGGTTATTCGAAAGTGACACATTGAGCCGAGTAAGCTCCGATTGAAGGTAATGATACATAGCCTTCGCTTCAGAAATCTGTTGCCCTAGCGTGAGCCCACCGCATAAAGCAATGACACTATGATCGATGTCATGACGTTGTAACGCCTTAACGAGGCCATCAACACGGCTACGCCCTTCTAATGTTAATTGCTGATCAACAAGTCGTTTACCCAATACGATATAAAGATGCTCGGCTACCATCGTTATTTTTCTCTCTCCATTCCAGCCACCATAAAACTTGTGTCATAGCAATCGACACCAAGAAAGCAGCAGTATTAAAACGTATGGTTTGGTAACACGTAAATACTCCTACATGTGCATAGTGCTTGAGTCAAAAAATAAAATAAACAATCGCTTTTTAAACATTACTCAAACGATAGCCACGCATTAGAAATGCTCGTGTATAAAGTAAGGTTTCTGCGATAATTGTTTCGATTTATTTATAACTACCGATGATAAAATCCACAGGAATAAACTCTAAAAATCCACTACATGGAGAGATTAATATGTGGAATAAACTCAATAAATCAATGATGTTCTGCCAAATGATGTTTGGCTTATCATTTTACGGGGTAATGGTTATCCTAACCCGTTTTTTTCTAGAAGATTTGGATTATAACGAAGCCGATACCATGATGGTGGTAGGAGCATTTTCATCCATTGGCCCCCTTTTTGCGATCGCTGGTGGTTTTATTGCCGATAAGTTCCTTGGCGCTTATCGTTCATTAACCATTGCCTACGGCGCTTTTGCTCTTGGTTACACGCTACTGGTGCTGGGTGCCTCAACAACCAACGTCGCGATGGCATTAGCAGGCATCGCTTTAGCGAGCTACGCACGCGGATTAATGTCTCCTTCTTACCCCAGTTTATATAAACGCACTTTTAGCTCCCAAGAACATTTTGAAAACTGTTACCCTGTCAATTATTCGGTAAACAATGTGGGGGCATTACTTGGCCAATATTTATTCCCGATGTTTGTTTTAGTGATCGGTTTTCACGGTAGCTTTATGCTCTCAGCCATTTTGGCAGCGTTCGCCTTTGCCACTTTAATTGTGTTTAACAAATCATTAGTGAATGCTGCAGCTGAGATTGATCAAGCTCCCGTAAGCGTGAAAAACTGGCTCGCCTTTTGTGCAGTATCGTGCGCGATGGTTGGGCTAGTTTTCTTCATGTTTTCTAATATGGACATCGGTCAAAACATCGTTTATGCCATTGGTGCGGCTGCCATTTTTTACTTCATCTTTTTGATGTTTAAAGCGAATAGATCCGATACCTTGAAAATGGGCACTATTCTTATCATGACGGTGCTCACCACCTGTTTCTTTGTCTATTACGGGCAAATGATGACCTCCATGACCATGGTAACCATTAATACGATGCGTGGTGACTTATTTGGATTAATTCCAATCGCTCCTGAAGCATCAATGGCGATGAACCCACTGTGGTGCATTGTTGCTGGGCCAGTCATTGCTATGACTTTCTCTTCACTGGAAAAGCGAGGCATTAATTTTTCAACAGCCACTAAAATTGGCTTTGCATTCATCTTTACCGCCATTGCATTTGGCATTTTAACCATGGCAGTCATGAATATTGGTGCTGATGTTATCATCAGACCAGAAGTCTTTTTGATGATCCACTTCTTCCAAGCTTTTGCGGAAGTCATTGTTGGTAGTTTAGTAGTGGCCTTCATTTTGTCAGTGGCTCCCAAGCACATCGAAAACTTTTCGGTTAGCCTCTTTTCAGTCGCCATCGCCTTAAGCGGCATTGTGGGTGCGGTGTTCTCAACCTCCATCGCATTAGAAAAAGGTCAAGTGATCAGTCAGCATATCGTCCAAAGCGTTTATGGCGACTACTTTAAAATGCTCACGATCTTAGCCGTAGTGATGGTAGCAGTGGCCATCGTCGCTTCATTGGTTGTTCGAAAAATGCTTGAAGCATCAAAAATGAACGAACGGGATGAACTTGCAGAAGTTGCACCTAACGAAGTTTAAACATCAGCAAAATGTGAGCATTATTAAGCCTCATACCATTATGCGTATGGGGCTTTTTATCTGCAAAGTTACATATTTCCATCTCTTCAAAGTAAAATGACGTAAATGATAGTTATTATCATTGAATCAATTGAGCACTCAGTTTAAGGTTATACCTACAAAAGACAAAACGGTAATCTAGAGAATAATGAAAAAAGAAACAGAACCTAAACGCTCTTTCTATCCACTCACGGTTGTGGGTAGTCAGCAGATTTCGCCTTCCCTGCAACGCATTACGTTACAGGGTGACTCAATTGAGCATTTTACACTTGAAAACGAAGGCGATTATATCAAGCTGTTGTTTAGTGAAGATGGTGGCACTGATTTGTCACGGTTAACCCCTGATCAGCGCCCAATAATGCGCACTTATACCATTCGAAGTTTTGATGCGACCAACAATCGCATTGAAATCGATTTTGTACGGCACGAAGCGGAAGATAAGCAGTGCGGATTTGCAGTCAGATGGGCGATGCATACGGCCATTGGTGATACGATTTCAATCTCTGGCCCAGGTAAAGCTCAAGGGTTGAATCCCAATGGGAAATGGTTTTTCTTAGCCGCTGACATGACCGCGATCCCTGCTCTTGCAGCTCAATTAAAACGCTTACCACGTGATGCAAAAGGTTATGCAGTAATTGAAATTGAGCATGTGGATGACAAACAGGCACTACAGGCTCCGGAGAACATAGAGATCTCTTGGGTCGTGAAAGACAGCAGCACCAATTTGGCGACTTCGGTTATCGAGAAAAATTGGCTGGGTGAGAATGGCTCGGTATGGTGTGCGTGTGAATTTGATACTATGCGCGCGCTAAGAGAGTATTTTCGTAATGAAAAAGAGATAGTCAAAGACTATATTTATATCAGCAGCTACTGGAAACGTGGCGTCAGTGAAGATGGGCATAAACAGCTCAAACAAACGGATGCACAAACTCAGTCATAAACAGCAATAACACAGTAAAAAGGTGACTTAATAGAGGTCGCCTTTTTCATTGAATGCGCTCAATTTTCAACGAACATAGCTTTAACAGACCTAGCTTTAACGGACCTAGTTTTAACGGACATAGCCTCAGCGGGCCACGGTTAGCTTGGCTAACGACTCAATACAAATCGCGTCATGTCGCCAGTATTCGATGCCACAATCGATCAGTTCACCCTGTTGATTATAATTAATGCGCTCAACGACCATCGCCGGAGTGCCTGATGTAGCGCGTAGCGCTTGCGCCATATGACCAAGCAAAGAGCTAGTGGTAATTCGATAACGGACTGTTTGATACTCCACGGCAAAATGGTCGCGATAAATATCCGTCAGTGATTGAGACAAATCGAAAGTCAGCAAGTTGGGAAACAATTCAGGGCGCACGTAATTCGTCACATAGACCACGGGGCGATCTTCTAAATAACGCACACGATCAATTTGGTAAACATCCGAAAATGGCTTCAATCCCAATAAGAGCGATGCTTGTTTATTGGCTAATAGCACTTTTGCCATCATCAGTTCCGTTTTTGGTACTCGGTTTTGTGCTAAAGCCATGTTGGTAAAATTCAGAGTTTGGGTTGGGTCGTAACGTATCGGCTCGGGAGAAATAAACCAACCTCGCCGATCTTCTCGGTAGATCTTGCCGTCCGCTTCCAACAGAGACAACGCCTCACGCAGGGTAACGCGTGTGGTATTAAACGACTCTGCAAGTTTTCGTTCAGAAGGTAATTTTTGACGAGGGGCAAGCATGCCAGCATCGATTTGTTCAACAATCACATCTTTAATTTTTACGTACTGCACAACATCCACTCCCAGCCTAAATACGTGCATGCCAAATTCATAACAAACTAATACCGTATTATTTGCATTCTATGTCGAACAAGATTAATGTCATAGCCTGAATCGCAATAACATTGACGTTAATTTTTATACCGCCTAGCTTTTGGGCGGTATTTCTTTTTGGAGTATTAAAAATGTCAAACTTAGCACCTGTCTTAGTTTCAAGCCTTGATATGGACAGAATATCCGCATTACTGGATGGCATGCCTAAACTAACGCCAGAGTTAGAAAAGCTCGAGGCTGAGTTGGATAGAGCCACCATTGTCGCCCCGCAAGAGATGCCAAATAATGTGGTGAGCATGAATTCGACCGTACGCTTCAAGTTTATCGACAGTGATGAAGTGATCGAAAAAAATCTTGTGTATCCGCATGAAGTGAAAAGCAGTCAAGATATCTCTGTTTTTGCCCCAGTAGGCAGTGCATTGTTGGGCCTAGCTGTTGGTCAACAGCTCAGTTGGCCAATGCCAGGTGGTAGAGAAAGAGTGATTGAGATTCTTGATGTAGTTTATCAACCTGAGCGTGACGGTGAATTCAACCGCTAACGAATCGATTTGTTGGTGTGGAGCTCGATATCATCACTCCACACCCCAAGCCACACCATTGTAAATAATTATGCGACCAAAATATCTTTAAGCTCGTGCAATGAACGCACATGGTAGTGTGGCTCAATACCCTCAACAGCACTTGCGCCAGTAGAGTTTAGCCAACAGGTCTCAATACCAAAATTCAAGCCACCTAGAATATCGGAATGCGGGTTATCTCCTACCATCAATACACGATTTTTAGCAGGGTTGCCCATTTTGTCTAACGCGTAGGCAAAAATCCCGTGATCGGGTTTCGCTACACCAACCTCTTCTGAAATAATCACCTGGTCAAAGTATTCACTCATCCCCGTTCTTTGCAAACGAATCGCTTGAAGTTCGGTAAAACCATTAGTAATGATGCCAAGTTTCGCTCGACCTGTAAGAGCATCCAATAACTCTTTTGCTCCTGGTAGTGGAGTGCAGATATCTGCCATGGCTTCAAGAAATGCGCTGTTTAATTCCGTGGTCGTCGTCGCGAGCTTTTCTGCCCACTCTGCAAAACGAGTATGCTTCAACTGCGCCGCCGTGATATCACCATTTTGGTAATCGACCCACAGTGGTTTATTAACTTCTTGGTACTGCGCAAAATCTTGTTCAGTAAACAACACTCCTTTGCGCTCAAACATCAGTTGCATACCTTTGAAAGCATCAAAATGAAACAAGGTCTCGTCAGCGTCAAATAAAATCCAGTCGTACTTCATGATCTCTCCTCATAATGTTCGGGCTAGTTTAGATTGTTTTTAGTTAAATGATAATCTCTATCAGAAGAAACTTTTAAAATTCAATGTGATAACGAATCTAATCGTCCCTGTAATAAAAAAGGCTCCAATGAGCCTTTTCTTATGCTTAATATTGTAAATTATGATGCTTTTTCAGCTTCGTTAACCATAGAAAGCGCCAATGCTTCGGCCGCTTTAATACCATCAATGCCTGCTGATAAAATCCCGCCCGCATAACCTGCACCTTCACCTGCCGGATAAAAGCCTTTCAGGTTGATGCTTTGGAAATCTTTACCCCGTTTAATGCAAATGGGTGATGACGTGCGAGTTTCGACTCCAGTTAATAAACCATCCTCAGAGGCAAATCCTTTGATCTGCTTATCAAACGCTGGGATCGCTTCACGAATGGCTTCAATAGCAAAATCAGGCAACGCTTTTGAAATATCTGTCAACTTGATGCCGGGTGTAAAAGAGGGTTCGACATCACCTAACGCACTCGGATCACGACCTTGTAAAAAGTCACCAATTTTTTGTGCTGGCGCATCGTAGTTTTCGCCGCCAAGTTGATAAGCTCTTGATTCAAGCTCACGTTGGAAGCGCACGCCCGCCAGCGGATCACCGGGATAATCACGTTCAGGATCAATACCCACCACAATCGCACTGTTAGCATTACGTTCTGCGCGAGAATATTGGCTCATGCCATTGGTCACAACGCGCCCCTCTTCAGAAGTAGCCGCCACTACCGTGCCACCGGGGCACATGCAGAAGCTATAAACAGTGCGGCCATTCTTACAGTGGTGAACCAATTTGTAGTCCGCCGCGCCAAGAATGGGGTTACCCGCATTCGAACCAAAACGCGCTTCATCAATCATTGATTGTTTATGTTCAATACGGAACCCTACTGAAAAGGGTTTGGCTTCCATATAAACGCCACGTTCATGCAACATTTCAAAGGTATCACGTGCGCTATGACCGACCGCAAGGACAACATGACGTGTTTTAATTTTTTCACCATTTGACAGCGTAAGCCCGGTAATTTGCCCTTCTTCGATGTGAATGTCATCAACACGAGTACTAAAACGAATTTCACCGCCTAATTCGATGATTTTGGCACGCATTTTTTCAATCATGGTCACCAATTTGAACGTACCAATGTGCGGTTTGCTCACGTACATGATTTCAGCAGGTGCGCCCGCAGCGACAAATTCTGTAGTGACCTTACGACCATAGAAGTTAGGATCTTTCACTTGGCTATAGAGTTTTCCATCAGAAAAAGTTCCCGCTCCACCTTCGCCAAACTGCACGTTAGATTCAGTATTCAATGTACGTTTACGCCAAAAACCAAAGGTATCTTTGGTGCGTTCGCGCACTTCTTTACCACGCTCGACAATGATTGGGTTAAACCCCATTTGAGCAAGAATCAGTCCTGCGAATAGACCACAAGGGCCAAAGCCTATCACCACTGGGCGCTCAGTAAGATTCGCTGGCGCTTGAGCAACGAATTTGTACTCCATATCCGGCGTCACTTTCACATGCGGATCATCAGCAAACTGAGCAAGCAACTCTGTTTCATTCTCCACGCTCACATCTAGCGTGTAAATCAGCATGATTTTCGTTTTCTTACGAGCATCGTAGCCACGTTTAAACATATTGAATGAAAGAACTTGTTCATCAGCAATACCAAGTTTTTCAGTAATAGCAGCAAAAATTGCCCCTTCCTCGTGGTCCAAAGGAAGTTTAATTTCGGTTAAACGTATCATGTCGGTGTCTCGTTTTAGTCGGTGTCTTAGCCAAAGCCGCAAGCGGCCCGCTCACAATGGCGCGCATTTTACGGGAAATAGCGTTATCTGTCATACTAAATCCCGAATTCATCACACGTTACGCTAGATATTCATAGCGTTGGATGTTGAAATTTAACTTGGGATGCGTATTATCCCCATTCTTCATTTTTGACTAACTAAGAGCTGATCATCATGGCGTTTGTCGTAACGGATAATTGCATCCAATGTAAATTTACTGACTGTGTCGCGGTATGCCCTGCAGATGCCTTTCACGAAGGCCCCAATTTTATGGTGATCAACCCCATTGAATGCATTGATTGCGGTTTATGTGTTCCTGAATGTGCAGCTCAAGCTATCTTTCAAGAAGATGAACTCCCAGAAGATCAGAAGATTTACATCGAACTCAATGCTGAGCTTGCCGATATATGGCCGGTGCAAACCGAAGTCAAACCAGCCATGGATGATGCTGAAAAATGGAATGGCGTGCCAAACAAACTGGGGATGTTAGAGAAGTAGTCTTTTCTTTTTATAACTAGCGTTATAAAAAAAGCGCAAACACGGCATCCGTTATCACGCTTTTTGACGACAATCCAAAGCAACAACTTTTAAGCTTTACTTATTGACCGAGTGATCTTGGTTTGATCTAGTGATGTTGGCGGCGCAGGTTATCCAAAATAATACCCGTAGCCATTGCTACGTTAAGTGACTCTGCTCCCCCGAAGGCGGGAATGGTGATTTTGTCGGTGACATATTGAGCCGCTTCGGCACGAATACCATGCGATTCACTGCCCATCAATAAAATCCCTTCTGCTGCAAATTTCGTATGATGTACGCTCTCACCTTCTAAAAAAGCCCCATAAACAGGTAGATTTGAACTCTGTAAATAAGCACTCAAATCCACTTGGCTCACCGTAACACGCCCAAAGCTACCCATGGTGGCACTGATGGTCTTGGGATTGTATGGATCGGCGCAATCGTGGCTAGCGACAATGTGTTTAATGCCATACCAATCAGCAACACGAATAATCGTCCCTAAATTACCGGGGTCAGAAACACCATCGAGAGCGATCATCAATCCTTTCGCTTCAGGCACCGTCACTTCGGGGATCTCAACGACGGCGATTGCCGCATTATTGCTCACCAAGGTGCTGGCTTTGGTTAAGTCATCTAATGTGGCCTCAATGCATTCAAAAACACTAAGCTCAACGCGGTTTTGTGCGATAAACTCCGCAGTGGCAAAAACCTGCTTCACCGTCAGTTGGCTGTTAATCAATTCCAACACGTTCTTTTCGCCTTGCACTAAAAACAGGCCATGAGCCTTGCGCTGTTTCTTTTGGCCTAAAGCACGAAGTAGTTTCAGTTGGTTTTTTGAAATCATAAAATATCCGCAGTGAGGTAAGGTTGGCCTAGTAAAAACGCCGCATTATAGAGTAAAGGCCGTCAGAGCTAAAGCAGTGTAAGCCGAGTTTCAATACCATATGTTCAGTTACTAACAAACAAGGAAATCCATATGAAACGTTTTCTTCCCTCTTCCGTTATGTTAACCCCCTTTGTCGTCAAGCATTATGATCAACAAGATAGTGATCAACTTGAAGATGATCACCATAAAGAGCCCAACGACAATGACACAAAAGAGAACGAAGAATCGAGCTAAAAGCTCAGACATTAGTTTATAATCCACTCATTAAATAACTTTACAACCCATTTTTTGACGTTATTATCGCGACGCAAACGTTTTCCCAACCCGTACAATACTAAATAATGAGGGTTTTATGCTGCCTGATATTGAAATTTGCCGCGCCACTTCATTAACCTCCATAGAGGCTATCGCTAACAAAGCAGGATTCACCGCCAGCGAATTCCACAGCCAAGGCCGCTTTAAGGCCAAAATTTCATTAAGTTGCCTTGAACGTTTGCAAACACAAACGGTTGGAAAGTTAATCCTTGTGACTGCTATTACCCCAACGCCATTAGGGGAAGGAAAAACCGTCACGACCATAGGACTATCACAAGGAATGGCAAAATTGGGTCATTCGGTGATGGCATGTATTCGTCAACCCTCAATGGGACCAATCTTTGGTGTTAAGGGCGGAGCCGCTGGCGGCGGTTATTCACAAGTGGCACCAATGGAAGAGCTCAATTTGCATCTCACTGGTGATATCCACGCCGTCACAGCCGCGCATAACCTAGCGGCAGCGGCGATAGATGCCCGGATCTATCACGAACAGCGCCTTGGTTATGACGATTTCGAGCAGCGCACCGCAATGAAAGCACTGCGTATCGACCCAAATAATGTGGTTTGGAAGCGAGTGATGGATCACAACGATCGCGCATTGCGCATGGTTACCGTTGGCCGAAATGAAACGGATAAATCAATCAATGGCTTTGAGCGTGAAGATGGTTTTGATATTTCAGCGGCTTCTGAGCTGATGGCGATTCTTGCATTAGCCAAAAACTTAAACGATCTGCGTCAACGGATTGGGCGGATTGTCGTCGCCTATAGTCACCATGGTACACCGATTACCACCGAAGATTTACAAGTCGCTGGGGCGATGGCTGTCAGTATGAAAGAGGCGATTGAACCTACATTAATGCAAACGTTAGAAGGCGTACCGACACTGATTCACGCCGGGCCTTTTGCCAATATCGCGCACGGTAACTCTTCTATTATCGCTGATGACATCGCCACAAGGTTAGCCGAATTTACTGTAACAGAAGGCGGCTTTGGCTCTGATATGGGATTTGAAAAGGCGTGCAATATTAAAGCCGCGACATCTGGGAAAGCGCCAGATTGCGCCGTTATCGTCACCACACTTCGCGGCTTAAAAGCGAACTCTGGTCTGTATGAATTGCATCCCGGCCAGCCAGTTCCCGACACTCTATTTCAGCCAGACCATGCCGCGTTGGTGTCCGGTTTTGAAAATCTCAAATGGCATATTGAAAATGTGAGTAAGTATGGAATACCCGCCGTGGTTGCCATTAACCGCTTTCCACAAGACAGCCAAGAAGAGCTTGAGCAGCTCGCAATGATGATTCACGCACTACCCTACCAGGTAGAGGTTGCACTGAGTGAAGGTTTTGCTCTTGGAGGCGAAGGGACGACTGAGCTTGCTTCCAAAGTCATTAAGCAGTGTCAAAAAGTGAGTACGTTCACACCGTTATACCAAGCACAGCAGACGATCGAAGATAAGATCAACGCCGTAGCGAAAAAGGGCTATGGCGCGGCAAGCGTCACTTTTAGTGATAAAGCACGACGTCAAATGCACAACATGCAAGAGCAAGGTTACGGTAAACTTGCTGTCTGTTTGGCGAAGACGCCGCTTTCAATTTCAACCAACGCTGCGATTAAAGGCGCACCAAAAGGTTTTGATGTACCGATTCGCGAATTAAAGCTCTGTGCGGGTGCTGGCTTTATCTATGCGCTATGCGGCAACGTGATGACCATGCCGGGCCTTCCTGAAAAACCCGCCTTCATGTATTTAGACATTGATTCTAAAGGAAATATTATCGGCCTAACCTGATATTATTGTTCGAAATTAACCTTTCTGAGCGCAAATCTTCGGGCTCAGAAAGGCTTTCTTCACGCTATTTGTTTTCTTTCTCTGTAATTTTTTGCGCTTTTCACCGTTCTTTACCAGTATCAATAAAAAATAAGTAAGGTCGGTTATGAAACGTTTTACTCCCTTTATATTCTCAATAGCGCTTATTGTGCCTATTCTGTTTTCGCTATTTAGCCAAGCAGAAACTCAGCCTAAAACCATGCCCAGCATTGGTAATCAGCAAATCGCGACATTAGCTGGGGGCTGTTTTTGGTGTACAGAATCTGATCTTGAAAAACTCAACGGTGTCATTAGCGTTGTCTCTGGTTATGCGGGTGGCAGCCTTGAAAACCCTACCTATAAACAAGTCTCATCAGGAAAATCGGGCCACATTGAAGTGATTCAAGTGACCTTTGATCCGCAAGTTGTCAGCTACGAAAATGTATTGGATCATTTTTTCCGACACATTGATCCAACGGATGATCAAGGCTCGTTTGTTGATAGAGGCCCACAGTATCGGCCTGCCATTTTTTATCACAACAGTGAACAGAAGCAGACCGCGCAGCGTTTTATGCAAGAAATCGATGCGCTAGGGATCTTCAAAAAGCCGCTCAAAACAGAGCTGATTCAATACAGCCAATTTTGGCCTGCTGAAGAGTACCACCAAGATTTTTATAAAAAGAGCAAAGTACGTTACACCTACTATCGTCATGCTTCCGGACGTGACCAATATCTTGATACCATCTTCGGCAAAGATCGTAATGAGCACCCAAAAACCTTACGTCAATTGATCGAAGCGCAAAAAATGCAAAACAACGTTAAGGCATACAATAAACCTTCGAATAAAGAAATACGCGCCAAATTGACTGATTTGCAATATTACGTGACGCAAGAAGAAGGTACTGAACGCGCATTTAACAATGAGTATTGGGATAACAAAGCCGATGGTATTTATGTCGATGTAGTCAGCGGAGAGCCATTATTCTCTTCTACCGACAAATACCGTTCTGGTACAGGCTGGCCCAGTTTTACTCGGCCAATTAATGAAGCGTATATTGCGACCAAAAGCGATTCTCGGCTTTTTTATACCAGAACCGAAGTGCGCAGCCGTTTTGCAGATTCTCACCTAGGTCATGTCTTTGAGGATGGACCAGCACCAACCGGCTTACGCTACTGCATGAACTCCGCCGCGATGCGATTTGTACCAAAAGAGGCGATGCAAGCTGAGGGCTATGGCGAGTACTTGGTTCTGTTTCAATAAGGCGTGCGTGGTAAAACGAAAAAGCCCTCGGCTTCACTTGCGAGGGCTTTTTTAGTTGATCAACGTTAATCGATGGACTCAACTGAGATTCGATTAATGTAAACCATGGAAAAATTCGGCGCGGGTGGCAGGGTTAGATTTAAAAATACCGCCTAATGCTGTGGTGGTCGTTTCACTGGTCGCATCCATAACACCACGTGATTTAACGCAGTAATGAGTGGCATCAATGGTGACTGCGACATCGTCTGAACCGAGTAAGGTTTGCAAAGCCACCAGAATCTGCTGTGTCATTCGCTCTTGAACTTGGGGGCGCTGAGCAAAAAAACGTACAATACGGTTAATCTTAGAAAGACCAATTATCTTGCCTCTTGGGATATACGCCACCGCGGCTTTACCATCGATAGTCACTAGATGATGCTCACAGGTGCTGGTCACGGTAATCTCTTTTACGCGCACCATTTCACTGACGTTCATCTTGTTTTCGATCACAGTAATTTTGGGGAAGTTTTGATAATCGAGGCCAGAAAACACTTCATCCACATACATTTTCGCAATTCGATGGGGCGTCTCTTCTAAACTGTCGTCGGTCAGGTCAAGACCGAGTAGTGTGAGGATCTCACGCATATGGTGTTCGATTTTTTCTTTCTTTTCTTCACGAGTAACCTCATTTGGACGCATAGGCGTTTCCAAACCTCGGCTCTCTAGCGCATCTTTGACCAACTTTGCTGATTCGCTAAGACCTAGCATTCCGATTCCTCTTACTTTTTACCCCTTTCGGATGGCAGACAAGGATACTCGGAATTTTGAATAATTACATCCATATTTTAAGGATGGTCATTATTGCCTGTAAGCAATGTATGATAAAGTCCTCGCAAAGAAAAAAGCTATAGGAACCGATCATGGGCTGTTGTGATTCACCGGGCTTAATGCCTATCGAACAAGCGTTAGAGACAATGCTAGCGAATATCAAACCCATCCAAACGACGCTGAAACTACCGCTAGCCGACGCATTAGGCTATGTGTTGGCCGAAGAGTTACTCTCACCCATTTTTGTGCCGCCTTTCGATAACTCAGCGATGGATGGATACGCTATTCGATTAGCTGATCTGCAACAGTCAACCACCCTGCCGCTGGCTGGTAAATCTTTTGCCGGTCTTCCATTTGAAGGGCCGTGGCCAGCCAACAGTTGCGTGAGAATTATGACTGGCGCGAAAATTCCAGCTGGTTGCGACGCGGTGATCATGCAAGAGCAAACGACCGAAAACGAAAATGGCATCTGCTTTCTACAGTCGAATGCAAAGCCTCAGCAAAATATTCGCCCCACAGGTGATGACATCAAACAAGGCGATGTAGTGCTACATAAAGGGGCTCGCTTGACTTCGCGTGATATCCCAATGATTGCCACACTCGGCATCAGCCATGTGACCGTTTTTCGTAAACCCAAAGTGGCCTTTTTCTCAACTGGAGATGAGCTAAAACCACTCGGTGAACCTCTTGCTGAGGGGCAAATCTATGACAGCAATCGTTATGGCATTAAACCATTAATTGAGAATTTTGGTTGTGAAGCGATTGATCTTGGGATCATTGCTGATTGCCCTGCCACTTTAAAAGCTACCTTTGATAAAGCTCAACATTTGGCCGATGTGGTTATTACTTCTGGCGGCGTAAGTGTAGGCGAAGCTGACTATACCAAAGATATTTTGCAAGAACTCGGAGAAATCGGTTTTTGGAAACTGGCAATAAAACCGGGCAAACCGTTTGCATTTGGAACATTAGATCATGCTTGGTTCTGTGGCTTACCTGGCAACCCCGTTTCAGCCGTATTAACCCTATACGTCTTGGTGCAACCTATGCTGGCTAAATTGGCTGGACACACTCACTGGAAAGCACCGGAGTCCATTCCAGCCATCACTAAAAATGCCTTTAAAAAATCACCGGGCCGTACTGACTACCAACGCGGTATTTACACAATTGAAAATGGCCAGTTTGTTGTTGAAACTACCGGAAACCAAAGTTCGGGGGCATTTCGTTCGATGAGTCTCGCCAACTGTTTTGTGGTGTTAGAACAAGATCGTGGCCGAGTGGAAGTGGGCGAAACCGTCAATATCCAACTTTTTAATCCCAGCTTGTATTAAGGATCACTATGGAGATCCTATCTGATCAAGAGCTACTTCGTTACAACCGACAAATCATTCTCAAACAGTTTGATTTTGAAGGACAAGAAGCACTTAAACAAAGCTCTATTTTAATTCTTGGCGCAGGAGGATTGGGCTGCGCTGCAAGCCAATACCTTGCCACGGCAGGTGTTGGTTCACTCACGCTCATCGATGATGATGTGGTTGAGCTCTCTAATTTACAGCGCCAAGTGCTGCATAGTGATGCCGATATTGGACGTAAAAAAGTAGACTCAGCGGCAGAGTCACTGCGTATGCTTAACCCGTATTTAACGGTAAATACCGTTGATCAACGCCTTGAAGATGCACAATTGAAAGCATTAATTGAACAGCATTCTTTGGTGCTGGATGCATCAGATAACCTTGATACTCGTAACCAATTGAATAAACTCTGCTTTCAAACTAAAACACCACTGGTATCTGGTGCGGCGATTCGTATGGAAGGGCAAGTCAGCGTGTTTATGTATCAGCACCCAGACGAGCCCTGTTACCAATGTTTAAGCGCTCTTTTTGGTAGTAACGTACTCACTTGCGTCGAAGCGGGCGTAATGGCTCCTGTCGTCGGGATTATTGGCGCGGTACAAGCGATGGAAGCGATCAAAGTGATCGCCCAATATGGGCAGGTAAAACAAGGCAAAATTTTGATGTTGGACGCCCTTTCAATGACGTGGAGAGAAATGAACTTAAGCAAACTCGCTCACTGCCAGACTTGCCAGTAAATGAAAGACAAAGACTCAATACTGTCTTTCTCGTTCGTCCACCGCGTCAGCCCACACAATAGGAGAGTTAAACTCATGTCACCACTCGTCTCCCCCCAATGGCTAGCACAAAAGTTAGGCGACCCGCGCACCGTTATTCTTGATTGCAGTATTGAATTCCAAATTCCCAGTGAAACTGAGAAAGATACTCTGCATAACATTCCCGGCGCTCGGCGCTTTGATTATGATGGTGAATTTTGTGACCTACAATCGCCACTACCTCATATGATGCCTAGTGAAGATCGCTTTAACCAATTAGCACAATCGATCGGTTTAAACCACGCTTCGATCGTCGTTGTCTATGACAATAGCGGGACGTTTGCATCACCGAGGGCATGGTGGATGCTCAAAGCGATGGGACATGCGTCGGTATACGTTCTTGATGGTGGATTAACCGAATGGAAACGCCAAGGTTTACCCGTTGTAAAAGAGTACACACATGCCTTTAAACACGGAAACTTCCATGGCACGCTCGATCCTCGCTATTTTGTGAACGCAGACTATGTGCTTGCACAAATAGAGAACCCAGAGAGCTTAACTGTTGATGCCCGTTCACAAGCTCGTTTTTTGGGTCAAATAAAAGAACCAAGAGAAGGCGTGCGCAGCGGCCATATTCCTCACTCTATTTGCTTACCTTTTACAGAGTTGATGAATGGGCATAAGCTTAAATCACCGCAAGATCTACAACCTATTATGCAAGCAACGCTGACTGCTGGAAAAGAGCAATACATTTTCAGTTGTGGCTCAGGCGTAACCGCCTGCATTGTGCTGCTGGCTGCGCAAATTTGCGGCTACGAAAAACTGTGCGTTTACGATGGTTCGTGGACAGAATGGGGGCAACGCACTGAGCTGCCTATTGAGCTTTAGTCTCTGAATCAAATCCCCATCATTGTGGGGATTTGATCATGTTTTACAAAGCGTGTTATTTCAACTCATCAGCCATTGCTTTGATCAATTCATTTGAAGGATCACCTGAAAGTTCCCATGTGAAAATTCCCCCTAGCTTCGCTGATTTTGCCCATTTGGCTTTGGCGCGCACTGAACGTTCATCTTCATACGAGATAAATACTTTCTTTTCTGCATTCCATAAATATGGTGCTTGCGATTCTTGATCGTAACCATATTGATACCCTTGTGCCGCGCGATAATTTTTCATCAAATCCCAGAACATGAAATAGCCATTTTCACCGGTCCCAAACGGCGCTCCCTGCTCAGACACAAGATCAGCCGTAGGCAAACCACCCTCATAATCTTGAGTGCCTTGCCAACCACGTCCATAAAACGCCGCGCCGATAACCAATTTCTCGCTTGGTATACCCAATTCGATCATTTGATTGATAAACACATCGGCTCCCATTCCCCACCAACTGCGATCCGTCGCATGTAAATTGGTTAAATGGCCCGTTTGCGTTCCCCAACCACCCAGAAAATCATAAGTCATCGCAAACATATTGGTTAAATAAGGGGATACGGCGGGCCAATCTATCTGAGCCGCTTTCGCTCCAACACCAACAGCAGTAGAAAGTTCATAGTGGCGAGCCGTCTTTTTACTCAACGCATCCAAATCAGCACGTAATGTTTTCATCAGCTCGGTATAGGCCTGTTTTTCTGCTTCTTTTTGTTCGTCGGTTAATTTCGTATCCGGATTCCAAGGCGAAGTAGTTAAACCGCCACCACCCGGATATTCCCAATCGATATCGATACCGTCAAAAAAGGCGTACTGCTCTATGAGTTCAACCGCTGTTTTGGAAAAATGCTTGATCGTAGCAGGATCTTTTATCATTGCGTGGAACGGTTCAGACATTGTCCAGCCGCCAAATGAAGGCAGAATCTTAAGCGTCGGATAGTCTTTCTTCATTTGTGCAAGTTGAGCGAAGTGACCTTTGTAAGGAACTGGTACATCGACTGCGCCAAACTCTTTTTCTAGTGCGGATTTAGTATCAACAACAATCGCACTAAATGGTGCTTTTCCTTCACATTGCTTAGCGATTTGCTTTTGTACGGTTTCACTGGCTCCAGAATGGGGGCCACACATACTCAAAAAGGCGTAAATAACATGAGTCAAGTTCTCTGCTGGAATATCTTTAACTGTGTAGGGGTTTTGCTCATTTTCATATTGCCAATCAGCAAAGTAGCCCGCCACGACGGGTTTGGTTGTCTCTGCAGCGGCGTTAAATGACGCAACAACGAGAAGGGCGATCATCAACTTGTTCATAAGTTTCTCCTTGGGTTTGCGTCAATACAGCAGAGAAATATATTTTAAGTTTAAAAATAATCAGCCAATGCGAGCCAAACTCAGATCTTAAAATCACGTTACAGTTATTGCAGATTAATTTATGAGCCTAAATTCACTAACCTGAATCCACTAACCAATGACGGTTTGTATCTGCTCATCTAAATTCAATACCGTTAACGCGTTGCTTACGCTGGTGGCAATCACATCAATTGCACCGGTGCGTAGCGCCCCAAGCAGCGCTAAAGGTTTGCTGTTTTCAGCCGCGATAGCGATCACCTCGGCAATCGGTCGAAATTCGTCAATCCCTAACCCAATAACACGATCGCTCATCACCGTATTGGCAGCTTTACCGTGGATATCAAAAAAATCATAACCAGCGAAATCCCCCACTACACCTTGCTGTAAACGCGACTGCACCACTTCATCGGCGGTAAACCAACCGAGATCGACCATATAGCTGTTTTCACTCATATCCCCGATACCCACTAACGCAATGTCTGCCTTACGTGCTAAATCTAAGGTTTGTTTGACGGTTGCATTTTGCATAAACGCCAATTTTTGTTCGCGATTTTCAGCATAGGCAGGCGCATAAAGCGTTTCAGAGCTTCCACCGTATTTTTTGGCCAGTTGCCGACAGATATGATCCGCATTAAACATCCCACCTCTTGGGTGAATGCCACCAATACTACAGACAAACTTACACTCTCGTGGTGTGATCACGCCAATATGATGCGCAACGGCCGATACATTTCGGCCTTGACCAACGGTCACAACCATGCCGTTTTTTAGCGTACTGGTCAGGTAATTGGAAACCAACCCCGCCACTTGTTGGCGCTGCAACTCTTCGCTAGGTTGGTCAAGTGCAACCAGCGCACGTTTTACGCCAAAGCGTTCAATCAGTCGCTGCTCAATTTTGGCACTAAAAACAGGGTGATATTTCACCGTAATTTCGACAATCCCTTCATCGCGTGCCTGTTTAAGCATTCGTCCTACTTTGGCTCGTGAAAGAGAAAACTTTTTCGAAATTTCTTCTTGAGTTGCACCATCTTGGTAATAAGCCACTGAAATTTCAGTTAATAAGTCAGTATTTTCGATAGAAATGTCTTGATTGGGAGTGGTCATACGGGATCTCATGGTCAATATTGTGCGCAGAATAACGACAATTGAGCATTTGCTCATTGACCTAGCATAGGTTAAGCCTCATTTACTTTGCAACATTTGCTCACAGAAATTACATTTTCTCACTCTAATCAATGCACAGTAACGTTCGCTTTCAACCCTTGATAAATCTAAGCAAACGTTTATTTACCAGTGCTTAGATTAATTCACAAAAAAATAGTTGATTGATATCACTATAACCTCAGAACAGCGATTGACTTTCCCAGTGGATAAGATAAATATGGCTACATCATTTACTCAACGATCGAGCAAATGTTCAACGCAAATGTTCGGTCGCTGGAAATAATTGAGTTAGCTTTTCTGGCATGTGTAAGACATGATTATGTGATTGCTAACCCGCTTGCAAATGCCCAGCAAACTCAAAATCTGGCTTGGCCCAAAGAAATAGGATGATCGATATGAGCAATAAATTAGAGCAACTTCGTAAAATGACGACTGTTGTTGCTGACACTGGTGAAATTGACGCAATCAAAAAATACCAACCAGAAGATGCGACCACTAACCCATCTCTCATTCTTAAAGCGGCTCAAATTGCAGAATACGCGCCACTGATTGATGCTTCTATCGCATACGCAAAAACACAGAGCTCAGACAAGGCTCAACAAGTTCAAGATACTTGTGACATGCTTGCTGTCAATATCGGTAAAGAGATCCTAAAAACGATTCCGGGCCGTATTTCTACCGAGGTCGATGCTCGCCTCTCTTATGATATGGAAGGTAGCGTGACAAAAGCGCGCCAACTGATCAAAATGTACAACGATGCTGGCATTACTAACGACCGTATTTTGATCAAGCTGGCTTCAACTTGGGAAGGTATTCGCGCAGCAGAGATCCTTGAAAAAGAAGGCATCAACTGTAACCTGACTCTATTATTCTCCTTTGCTCAAGCACGCGCGTGTGCAGAAGCAGGCGTATTCCTGATTTCTCCATTCGTCGGCCGCATTATGGATTGGTATAAAGCCAAAGAAGGCCGTGATTTTGCACCGCAAGAAGATCCTGGTGTATTGTCCGTGACTGCTATTTACAATTACTACAAAGAACATGGCTACAAGACAG
Organism: Vibrio sp. 2-2(8); assembly: GCF_963888495.1. NCBI lineage: Bacteria > Pseudomonadati > Pseudomonadota > Gammaproteobacteria > Vibrionales > Vibrionaceae > Vibrio > Vibrio sp. 2-2(8). The sequence goes on from NZ_CAWPJM010000033.1 coordinate 72,127, forward strand.
TCGTGATGGGCGCAAGCTTCCGTAATATCGGTGAAATTTTAGAGCTAGCAGGCTGTGATCGTTTGACTATTGCCCCTTCTTTACTGGCAGAACTCGAAGCAGCTGAAGGTGAAGTGGTTGAAAGACTGGTTGACTCTCAAGGTAACAAAGAACGCCCTGCAGCAATGACCCATGCAGAGTTCCTATGGGAACATAACCAAGACCCAATGGCCGTAGAAAAATTAGCGGAAGGCATCCGTAACTTTGCCATTGACCAAGGCAAACTTGAAGTCATGATTGCAGCCAAGTTGTAATCCACTTACGAATTAAAATTTGGGGAACGATTAACGTTCCCCTTTCCTTTCTAACTCTATTATTTGTCGGTAATTATTATGGAACGTAAACAATTAGCCAATGCCATCCGTGCTCTTAGTATGGACGGTGTTCAACAAGCTAACTCTGGTCACCCTGGTGCACCGATGGGTATGGCGGATATCGCTGAAGTGCTTTGGCGTAGCCACTTAAACCATAACCCACAAAACCCACAATGGGCTGACCGCGACCGTTTTGTGCTGTCAAACGGCCACGGCTCAATGCTGATTTACTCTTTATTGCACCTGAGCGGTTACGCGCTGTCGATTGATGATTTGAAAAACTTCCGTCAATTACACTCAAAAACACCGGGTCACCCAGAATACGGTTACGCGCCGGGCATTGAAACCACCACGGGCCCACTAGGCCAAGGTATTACCAATGCGGTCGGCATGGCGATGGCTGAAAAAGCACTGGCGGCGCAGTTCAACAAACCGGGTCACGACATCGTTGACCACTTCACTTATGTGTTCATGGGTGATGGTTGTTTGATGGAAGGCATCTCGCACGAGGCGTGTTCTCTGGCGGGCACACTGGGCCTTGGCAAACTGATTGCGTTTTGGGATGACAACGGCATCTCTATCGATGGTCATGTGGAAGGCTGGTTCTCTGATGACACGCCAAAACGTTTTGAAGCGTACGGCTGGCATGTTATTGCTGCGGTTGATGGCCATAACGCTGAAGCGATTAATGCCGCGATTGAGGCTGCGAAAGCAGACCCTCGTCCAACCTTGATTTGCACCAAAACCATCATCGGTTTTGGTTCGCCAAATAAAGCGGGCTCACACGACTGTCACGGTGCCCCTTTAGGCGCTGAAGAAATCAAAGCAGCGCGTGAATTCCTGGGTTGGCCGCATGCACCTTTCCACATCCCTAGCGATATTTACGCGCAGTGGGATGCCAAAGAAGCTGGCCAAGCGAAAGAAACCGATTGGAACGCCAAGTTTGAAGCCTACGCCGCCGCTTACCCAGCCGAAGCCGCTGAGTTCAAACGCCGCGTAAATGGCGAGTTGCCAGCAGAATGGGAAGCGAAAGCGAGTCAAATTATCGCTGACCTTCAAGCTAACCCAGCCAATATTGCGTCACGTAAAGCGTCACAAAATGCGCTGGAAGCGTTTGGTAAAATGCTGCCAGAATTTATGGGCGGCTCGGCAGACTTGGCACCGTCTAACCTCACCATGTGGTCGGGCTCTCAATCGCTCACGGCGGAAGATTTCTCGGGTAACTACATTCACTATGGTGTGCGTGAATTCGGTATGACTGCCATCATGAATGGTATCGCGCTGCACGGTGGCTTCGTTCCTTACGGCGCAACCTTCCTGATGTTTATGGAATACGCCCGTAATGCAATGCGAATGGCCGCGCTGATGAAGATTCAGAACATCCAAGTCTACACTCATGACTCGATTGGCTTGGGTGAAGATGGCCCAACCCATCAACCGGTTGAGCAAGTGGCTTCACTGCGTTTGACACCAAACATGAGCACATGGCGTCCGTGTGACCAAGTGGAATCAGCCGTCGCATGGAAGTTGGCGATTGAGCGTAAAGATGGCCCATCAGCGCTGATTTTCTCTCGTCAAAACCTAGCGCAGCAACCACGCAGTGAAACGCAAGTTGCGGATATCGCGAAAGGTGGTTACATCCTAAAAGAGTGCGCGGGTCAGCCTGAGCTTATCCTGATTGCCACTGGCTCTGAAGTTGAACTGGCGGTAAAAGCCGCAGAGCAACTTACAGCCGAAGGTAAGAAAGTGCGCGTAGTTTCGATGCCATCGACCGATGCGTTTGATAAACAAGACGCAGCCTACCGCGAAGCCGTACTACCAGCAGCCGTGACTAAGCGTATTGCAATTGAAGCAGGTATCGCCGACTTCTGGTACAAGTACGTTGGTTTTGGCGGCAAGATCATCGGTATGACTACCTTTGGTGAGTCAGCACCGGCGGATCAACTGTTTAAAATGTTCGGCTTTACAACTGAAAACGTGGTGAAACAAGCACAAGAGCTGCTTGCTTAAGCCTTCTTATTTTTAATGCAAAAGCCCAGCGAGTCATTCGCTGGGCTTTTTTGATCTTGTCGCGTGTGAAAAGAAATACATCACTTAAAAGGCACGCCACCAAAAGGCATAACTTAATTATTGGAAACAATAAATAACACTTCCACACGACGGTTACATGCTTTACCTGCATTGGTTTTATTCGTACAAGCCGGAACGTATTCACCATATCCACGGGTAAAAATAGAGTCCATCGCCACATTACTTTTCACTAAAGTGTTCTTTACCGCTTTCGCTCGACGTTCAGACAAACCATCATTAAAAGTGGGCGCTCCACTACTGTCCGTATGGCCATCAATCACAATATCAATACCGGGTTCTGAGGCTAAATAACGTCCCATCATAGTAAGCCAGTCACCAGAGCCAGAGGAGACGGTGGACGAGCCCGTTTCAAATTTCACCGTATCTTTCAATTTAACCATAATGTGGTTACCCGGGAGAACCTCGTAATCAACGCCATTCTTCAATAAAAAACTTTGCAAAGAATCATAGCTACTCACGCGCTGCTGTCCCATCGGGCCTTGAACACCTGTTGAAGCAATCTTCGGCGCATAGCCCCATTCAGGGTAGAGCACGTCAAAATCACCTTTTGGCGCTGCATCCAATAGATTGTCGCTAAACATTCGATCTGCGGTGGCTAATGTTCCACACCCCGTTAACAACATCAATAACGGTAAGGCTAAATACTTCATTCAAGCATCACTCCATTCTCTTACTACCTAAACTGTATCGGCCAAGACTGTAAAACTTTATATATATTTGGTAGCAATTTCGTGGTTGTTTCTGTTTTCCTTGTCACGGTAAGCCGTTAGAATTCGAGTATTCTTTTTTAACTCAATACTCGTTATGAAAAAAAACACACGCTATTGGTTGGCTCTCATCACAACACTACTGATTCTAGCAGGCTGCGGTGACAACACTACGCCACAAAAAGGGAAACAATATGATGAGCTTCCCGTAAGTCTTGCAACATACCGCCTGCCAGCCGTCACGGAAGTGTTTTCGCTGACTTGCGGACACTGTCGTTCAATGGAAAAGGTCATCCCAGAGCTAGAGAAAATAACAGGCGAAACATTTGGTAAACTGCATGTCACCTTTAACGAAGGCGCACAGATTGGAGCCATGATTTACTATTCAGCCGTGATGCAACTGGGAGCAATTCCCGATCATGCCATGATGGAACAGCTATTTTCGGTCGTGCAAATGGACGAAGAAGTAACGTTAAGTGAGCGTAAAGAAGCGATTGATTTGGCCTTCAGCCAACGAGGGCTAATCAGCCCGTATTCGTTAGATGATGAGCAGCAAAAACAGTTATTCCAAGAGATTCAGCTCGCTGATGATATTTCAGTAAAAGGCCAGATCAATGCCGTTCCAACCTTTATTGTGAAAGGCAAATATTTAGTCATCACCTCCGGTCATAAAGATGCAGCAGATATCGCGAATACCATCTCATATTTATTGACTCACCCCTAATCCACAAGGCTTTAAAAATATGTCTAAATTTGTATTTCCAATTATTATTTTTTTACTGGCTGGCTTTTTCATCTATCGTACGTGGAATAACCACAAAATTGCCGATGAAAATTTTGCTAAAGGCCAAGCGTTTTTGGCTGAAAATACTCAGCAAGATGGCGTGATAACAACCGAAAGTGGCCTACAATATCTCGTACTCCAACAAGGTACTGGCACCGTTCATCCGAAAGCCAACAGTCGTGTAAAAGTGCATTATCACGGTACTTTACTTGACGGTTCGGTGTTTGATAGCTCAGTTGAACGTAACGACCCGATTGTGTTTGGTTTGAAGCAGGTGATTCAAGGCTGGCAGGAAGGTCTACAACTGATGGTGGAAGGACAAAAAATGCGCCTGTTCATACCCAGTAATTTAGGTTATGGCAAAAGTGGCAGCGGCCCTATCCCACCTGCATCCGTACTGATTTTTGATGTGGAATTAATTGAAATCCAGTAAAGCGGTGTTGAGCCGCATTACGCGGCTCTATTCTTGAGAAGGGACCGGATAAAACACCAGTTTTCCTTCCTCTACCATCACACAATCCATTCCTCCAGCGTGAGCGGCTTGTTTACCCAAATGAGTATCTTCAAATACCACACAATGCTTAGGTTCGAGATCTAATAAAAAGGCTGCACGCAAAAATGTATCTGGATTCGGCTTATGGTTTTCAACATCAGACGCCGTTACTACAGCATCAAAGCGATTTAATAGCCCAGACTTTTTAAGCAATGCGAGTGCACTTTGCCTTTGGCTTCCAGTCCCAACCGCAAGCTTCTTTTTACCATAAAACTGCTCAACAACTTCATGAGTACAAGAAATTACCTCGCCACTATTTTCGATAGAAGAAAATGCCGCCATTTTAAATTGAGCGACCAGCTCTGGCACCAATTTGAGATCGTGCAGCTTATTGATTTGTGAAACGATTTTAGCGCTAGGCATGCCACCTAAACTGTGCAACCACTGTTCTGAGAATGGGAAACGAAAATGTTGCGCTGTTTTTGACCAAGCCTCTAAATGCGCTGGCATGGTGTCAAGCAACGTACCATCCATATCAAAAATAAGTCCTTGGTAATTTTCTAATTCAATCATGTTTACAGAGCGCCTCTAACAAATTCTATGGGAATCAACAAAATAAAAGTTCCAATATTGTGTCACGATAATGAATGTAATTTATATTTTTGCGTTCATTGATATACGCTTCATTTAATCCTAACATTCTAATTAAACATACTAATAATTACATTTTCATCAATTATTGTCATTTTACTTAGGTGTATAATCTCATGAGTATCAAACAAAAATTATATTCACTGGGTGCTATTGCGGTTATCGGGGTTCTGGTAATGTTAGCCACTACCACACATTTTTCCCAAACCACCGAAACGCTCAATCAAGCCATTAACTTAGTCGATAAACTTGAAATTAGACTGCTCAATTTGCGGCGTAATGAGAAAGATTTTCTTCTGCGAAGCGACGTGAAATACCTTGAAACCTTTAAAAAAAACAGCACTCTTTTTTTAGATCTGGAACAGCAACTTTCCCTCATCCTGTTAGATCGAGATCTCCCCTCTAGTAGCCAACTCCGACAAGATCTTTTGGCTTATAAACAAGGTTTTGAAAAATTGGTGCAGGCTTATAGCCTATACGGATTAAATGAAAAATCCGGCCTTTTAGCCACTTATTTACAAGCATTGGAAACCATAAAACCTAATGCTGATGATGCATTACTTTTAGAGCTGATGGCGTTTGATCAAAGCGTGCAGGTTGGAGAGCTGCAAAACAGCACAGTGACTAACCGTTTTCCGGCATTAGCACAGGCCGCCCAACAGCTTGTCGATCAGAAAAAAGTGATTGGTTTGAAATATAATCAAGGGCTACTTGGTGAAGTACGTAACCTTTCTCATAATGTTGAACAACAGTTTGTTACCTTTTCTGAAGTGTTAAATAAAGAGATTACAAGTATTGAGCAAGAACTTAACTATGTGAAACAAGGGCTCAGTGCGTTAGTGATCGTGCTAATCCTTGGATTTATTCTCCAAATAGCGCGCTCCATTAACGTGCAAGTGAGTAAGTTGTTGTCAGTAATGCAAATGATTTCAAACAGCAACAACATCAGTTTGCGTGTTGAGCTGACTGGCCGCAACGAGTTGGTATCGATCGCAACTTATTTTAATACCTTACTCGATAAGTTCGAAACTCTTATCGCTGGCTCTCAAACAAAGTCTCACCAGCTATCGAACAGTACATCAAGTATGCATAACGAATTAGAAGATGTGATTGAACAGTTTCACGTTCAGGCTGACCACACCACGACAATGGCAACGGCCGTTCAAGAAATGGTGTCCACCATCAGCGAAATTTCAGAAAGTACCAGTGTAGCGGTAGAAGGTGTACACAAAGCCGCGCACAATGCTCAGCAAGGGCGTTTGGTGGTGGAATCAACGGTAAAAAATGTCGATGAACTCTCACGAACATTGGAAAAAAGTCAAATCTCCATCGCCTCATTGAACAAGCATGTCGAACAAATTGGCGGTGCTGTTAACATCATTCAAGGTATCGCAGAGCAGACCAATTTACTGGCATTAAATGCCGCGATTGAAGCCGCTCGCGCCGGAGAACAAGGAAGAGGCTTTGCTGTGGTCGCCGATGAAGTCCGCGCACTTGCCAGCCGCACGCATCAGTCAACGGAAGAGATCACCAATGTCGTTTCTGCAATTCAAAGCCAAATGAGCACCGTTGTCACTGATATTGCACAATGCAATACTCAAGGCCATGCGACGCTAACGGCTTCAGGAGAACTGGATAATAGTTTACGTCAGATTCTCTCTGACATGGAAATGATACAAAGTAACTCTGAGCGAATCGCCTCTGCAATTGAAGAACAAGGCATTGTGATGAACCAAGTCAGTGAATCGATCACCGAACTTAACTCTATCTCTGATAATAATATGCACTCAGCCAAACAGTGTTTGATTGAAGTCGATATCGTTTCCAAACAAGCAAACGACATGGACAACGCGGTCGCCGAATTCCAGACTCAGAAATCCGTCAGTTAGCCAATGTATAGAGATAAAATATAGCGAGAGTTAGTGAAAAGGGTCTAGAGTTAGACCCTTTTATTCATGTTTGCTTAAAGCATAACAAGATGTGGATTACTTTTGTATTCCTTCAACATAGAGTTCCATATCGACATAGCTTGAAGCGCCCATTACTGCAATATTGAAATCCGCGAGTTCGATACGTGTTGTCCCCGAAAAACCAGCGCGTTGGCCACCCCATGGGTCTTTACCTGCACCAATAAATTCTGCATCAATAGTAATGGGTTTGGTTTGACCATGCAGAGTAAGATCACCGAGCACTTCTAGTTTACCATTCCCTTTATCAACCACTTGAGTACTGGTAAACGTGGCTTGTGAATATTTTGATGCATCAATGAAATCAGCACTACGAATATGTTTATCACGTTCAGCATGGTTACTGTCCAAGCTGCGAGTATCCACATTAACTTTCACTTTTGAGCTTGCAAGGTCGTTAGGATCGTAGGAAAACTCACCATCAAACTTGTTAAAGCGGCCCTTGGTAAAGCTATAACCAAGATGGCTGACTTTAAAGTTAATTGAAGCATGCGCACCTTTGGTATCTATAACATAGTCAGCAGCGTTTGCACCTAGCGGCATGAGTGTTGCGAAAGCCAATCCAGTAGCAAGTAACGTTTTCTTCATTTAGAAGCTCCTATCATTTTTCGTAGCGTATCGTCTTTATCAATAAAATGGTGCTTGAGTGCGGCAACAGCGTGCACGCCTGCTAAAATAATCAGCGTCCAAGCTGCGTAAAAGTGAACCGTACCAGAGAGATCGGCTTGTCCTTCAAACAACAAGCCCATACTTGGTACAGTAAACCAATTGAAAACATCAATCCCTCGGCCATCTTCTGTTGAGATCAAATAGCCTGATACAAACAGCGTCATCAATAATAAATACATTAATCCGTGCGCCGCTTTAGCCGCAATGCGCTCATAGTGGCCGCCACCAATGGCAGGAGAGACACTCACCAACTTCCATAGTATGCGGAACAGGGTGACCGCGAGCAGCAACAAACCGACAGATTTATGCCAATGTGGCGCGGTGTTATACCATTGACTGTAATAGGTTAACTCAACCATCCAGATCCCAGCACCAAACATACCGATGATAACGAGTGCGGATAACCAATGGATAAGACGCGTGACTAAGTTGTAATTTTTAACTTCAGTTGTCATAAATTTTCTAAACCAGCAAGTGAAACAGCAACAAAGTGAATTGAATCTATATTCTAGCCTAAATTATTAACACAGTATTTACCATACTTTACATTGTGGACATACTTTAGTACTGATTGAGTTATTCGAAAAAACTGAAGGAACTTATTGTGGATATAGATAACCACGACTTAGGCTCAAACAACTTGAAACAACGGTAGCTTCAAATCATAAGGGTTTAACACCTGTAGAATGCTCGTATTAGAAGAATAGTGTGAAAGATCAAGAACTCGCCATTTGCTGCTCGTGCTTGTTGATAACTGTGGTAATCTTGCTTGGCTTTATTAAAGGAGAACAACGAGTTGCTACTGGACATACTCACGCAAAGCGTCAACGAATTTCAAGCTGACTGTCTAAAACTTTGTGAAAAGCACTACCCCACCATACACAACCAAGGAATGAGTGAACATCACTTAGGACTAGCTTTTGCTCGCAGGTTGGCTCGTACACTCAGTGAATTTGGGCACCCATGCCACTATTCTGTTATTGAATCAATCCCTCAGCGAGACATGCCACACCACTACCGAGTGAGCAGTGATGCAGGAACAGTATGGATCCTGACTCACCATATGGTCAGTGCTGGTAAAACCTGTCGAGAAAAGTTGATGCAAGACATTGCGCAGTGGAAATATGAGTACGCTTACGCGATTCAACCGAATGATTTACTGTTATTACTGACCGATCACTGGATCAGTCGTAGCCAAAAAAGTCGCGAGTTACTTCATTGGTGGACAGGGCAATTACCCGATGAAATAGATCAATACCTCGCACAAGGTATCACGCTGTATGAAAGTGACTCATTGCTAACTCAATCTTTAGAGAACCGTTTTCAAATTAGCCCTTGTTATATTAAATTTAGCCATCCTTTAAAACGCTCTAAAAACCAGCAACTAGTCCGAAAATACGTTCAATTATATGCCGTATTACAATGGGCGTAACGTAAACAAACCGCCCTCATTTTCTTCCAAATTCTAGATTTTATATTACCCTCTTCATTGGGCTGTCTTCTGATTTAGCACACTCTCAATCAATTGAGCCTGCCGCATCACATTCACTAAATAATTCAATATTTGTGACGCTGTTTTGACAACCCACAAATTTTCATCTTAGCCAAAGGTACAATTGACAAAGGTCAAGGTGGGTCAATAATATGGCATGGCATATTGGCGCTCGGATGCTTCAAGCAAAAATTAATGATTAGGATGTCGAAAATTGTATGCTTTTAACTAACAAAACTCAGTTTTCAAAATGCATGTCTCTGGATTCCGATGGCCAGTTTATTGCTCATTACCAACATCTTGTGCTGCGAAGCGTTTTCCAGCCGATATTCTCGCGGGATAACCGTATTGTGGGCGTTGAAGCCCTAGTGAGAATAACCGCCAATGGCAGCACGACCATTCGCCCCGATTGTTTTTTCCATTCCGACACTATTAATCCCATCGACAAACTTAACGTAGAAAGACTCAGCCGAGTTATCCACATCCGAAACTATGCCCTTTCCGAATATCGTCAATGCCAATTATTTCTAAATTTACTGCCTGTCGCGGGTGAATTGTTTGCCATCAGCGACATCAACAAAGCATTGCTATGCGATCGCCTCAAAGAACTGCATATAGAACATAATCAACTGGTCATGGAATTGATTGAAATCGATTCAGAAAATGAAAGCAAGCTGCAATGCGCAACGCAAAGTCTGGCTGCAAATGGTTTTAAAATTGCCATTGATGATTTTGGTACTCAAGCCTCAACACCACAACGGGTTAATTTGGTGACGCCTGATATCATCAAATTTGATCGAAGCTTATTACTCAAATATATGCAAGGTGATTGTGACCCACTTATGGATGGCATTACCCTTGCGAAACAGAATGGTTCCAATACCGTTGTAGAAGGCATCGAAACCCAAGCGCAACTCGAAGCAATGCAAAAACTCGATATTGATATGTTTCAAGGCTATTTTTTAGCCATGCCGGAAGCGATAGTACCAGCCATTAAGATGGCCATTTAATCGCGATATTCTTTACATTCGCGATAGCGCCCCAACTTTACCGCTACTTTCAATATTCACTCACTGTTTTCCTAGCGACAACATCACGTTATTTAACTGTATGACATAGCGTGATGTTTAATAAGAAAAGGAAATAAGCTCTTGGGTATAAGGGTGCTGAGGATTGAGAAACAGCTGTTGCGTTTCCCCTTGCTCAACGACTTCACCCTGTTTCATCACCATAGTGTAATGGCATAATGATTTCACCACATGTAAATCATGGCTAATGAACAAGTACGTTAATCCATATTTTTGTTGCAGCGATTTAAGCAAATCCAACACTTGCGCTTGAATCGTACGATCTAAAGAAGAAGTTGGTTCATCAAGTAAAATGAACTCAGGTTTAAGCACCAATGCCCGAGCAATCGCGATACGTTGTCGTTGCCCACCTGAAAACTCATTGGGATAACGGTAGCGAGTGGCTGGGTCGAGTTCAACTTCTCGCATCACATCACAAATCATTCGTTCAACAGTTTGTCGATCATAACGGCTATGAACCTCTAACCCTTCACCAATAATCTGCGCCACCGACATTCTCGGATTCAGTGCTGAAAATGGATCTTGAAAAACGACTTGCATCTTGCTGCGATAAGGTAACATAGCTTTCCTATCTAACCCTTGCAGCTCATTATTGTCGTAACAAATCGAGCCTTCCGAATGGACTAATTTTAGTATCGCCATACCAGTGGTCGATTTACCCGAACCGCTCTCGCCAACAATTCCTAATGAATGTCCTCTTTTAAGCTTAAACTGCATGTCGGTGACAGCTTTAATATGCGAGACCGTGCGCTTGAATAAGCCGCCAGTGATGGGAAACCAGACTTTGAGATGCTGAAGCTGCACTAGAATTGAGTTGTCAGGGTTTACGTCAACGGGCAAACCTCGAGGATCGGATTCAATCAATTTTTTGGTATAAGAGTGAGAGGGTGATGAGAACAGCGTTTTGGCATCATTCACCTCGATCACTTGCCCATTTTGCATCACTGCAACGCGATCAGCGATACGCTTAACAATACTGAGATCATGAGTAATGAACAACATGGCCATACCCAGTTCTTGTTGCAGGTTTTTAAGTAGATCTAATATTTGCGCCTGCACAGAAACATCAAGCGCAGTGGTTGGCTCATCAGCAATCAGTAATTCAGGCTCATTGATCAAAGCCATCGCAATCATGACTCGCTGGCGTTCTCCCCCAGAAAGTTCATGTGGATAAGCATTAATCTTAATTTCTGGCGATCGAATACCCACTTTTTCTAACCATGCAGTGGCCAACTGACGTGCTTTGCTGCCTCTTAGTCCTCGATGAATCTCCACAACTTCGATCAACTGTTTACCAATTTTGTGCAGAGGATTGAGTGAGACCATTGGCTCTTGGAAAATCATACCAATCCGCCCGCCTCGTATACCTCTTAATTGCCTCTCGCTACAGTTCAACGTGTTGATACCATCAAAAAAGATCTCCCCTTGCAAATAGTGGGCAGCACTTTTCGGTAACAACTTCAAAATTGCATTCGCCGTCACTGATTTACCAGAACCACTTTCCCCCACCAGCGCTAAGGTTTCTCCTGCGGAGAGAGAAAGTGACACTGCTTTAATCACAGCTTCAACATTGTCTTTTTGACCAAACCCGACCGAAAGATTTTGGATAGAGAGTACGGTTTTACTCATCATCTTCTCCCTGTCGAATGCGGGTCAAAGGCATCGCGTACTGCTTCGCCGATAAAGACCAATAATGTCAGCATTAACGAGAGCACCACAAATGCTGAAATACCTAACCATGGAGCTTGTAAATTGGCTTTCCCTTGCGCCAATAATTCGCCCAAAGAGGGCGAGCCGACTGGCAAGCCAAAACCGAGAAAATCTAAGGATGTTAAAGTCGTAACTGAGCCTGAAAGAATAAAGGGCATCATGGTTAAAGAAGCCACCATCGCGTTAGGTAGCATGTGGCGAAGCATAATGCGGCGATCACTCACCCCCATCGCTTGCGCAGCCCGCACATAATCAAAATTACGACAGCGTAAAAACTCCGCTCTCACCACGCCCACTAAACTCATCCAACTAAAAAGCACCATAATACCAAGCAACCACCAAAAATTCGGTTCGACGAAACTCGATAAAATGATCAGCAGAAAAAGCGTTGGCATCCCTGACCAAACTTCAATAAAACGTTGCCCAAGTAAATCAAGCCAACCGCCATAATAACCTTGAATGGCACCAACGATAACGCCTATCACTGACGAGACGAGTGTTAATACAAAGCCAAACAAAACCGAAATACGAAACCCGTAAATAATACGAGCCAGCACATCGCGCCCTTTATCATCAGTACCAAGCCAGTTCACTGAATCTGGCGCTGACGGCACTGCATTATTGATATTAAAGTTGATGGTGTCGTAACTAAATGGGATCAATGGCCAAACAATAAAGCCTTTTTGTTCAATCAGATCGATGACGTAAGGATCGGTATAATCCGCTTCGGTTTCAAACTCACCACCAAAACGAGTTTCTGCATATTGTTGAAAGGTGGGGAAAAACCACTGCTGATCGTACTCAACCAAAAGGGGTTTATCATTTGCAATCAGCTCAGCAAATAGGCTCACCACAAATAAAAGCGTAAACAACCATAGTGAATAAAAACCGCGCCGATTGGACTTAAAACCGTGCCAGCGCAATACGTTTAATGGGTTGGACAGCCTTTTTTTTACCATCATGAACGAGCCTCAAAGTCGATTCGAGGATCAACCCAAATATAGGTCAAATCGGAAATGATGCTGAGGACTAATCCAAGTAACGTCATGATGTATAAAGAACTAAACACTACAGGATAATCCCGTTGAATGGTCGATTCAAAACCAAGTAGCCCTATACCTTCCAGTGAAAACATCACTTCAATCAGCATCGAACCGGTGAAAAATATGCTGATAAAAGCACTCGGAAAACCGGCAATAATAATCAGCATCGCATTACGAAAAACGTGCTGATAAAGAATACGTCCTTCATCCAGTCCTTTTGCTCGAGCCGTCACCACATACTGTTTGTTGATCTCATCAAGAAATGAGTTTTTCGTTAGCATACTCAAAGTGGCAAACCCACCGATCACCATTGCAAAGATGGGCAAAGCCAAATGCCAAAAATAGTCGCCAATTTGTTGATACCAAGTCAGATCAGCAAAATTATTTGATACTAAACCACGCAGTGGGAACCAACTGAAATAATTTCCACTGGCAAAAATAATGATCAAAATAATCGCAAACAAGAAGCCGGGAATAGCGTAACCGATGATAACCACTGCGCTTGACCATACATCAAACCTTGAACCATGGTGAATGGCTTTTAAAATTCCGAGAGGAATGGAAATAAGGTAGATGATCAGCGTACTCCACAGCCCTAAAGAGATCGAAACGGGTAAACGCTCAGTGATCAAATCAATAACATTGCCCCCTTTGAATAAGCTGTCACCAAAATTAAAGGTCGCATAATTTTTCAACATTTCAAAATAGCGAACATGAAGTGGCTTATCGAAACCAAACTGTTTTTTTATCGCTTCGACTACCTCGGGGTCTAAACCTCGAGAACCTTTATATCCTCCAGTGTTAACCGACAGCGACATATCCACCTCTTGGCCGCCTCCAGTAAATCGCTCCATAATTCCGTCACCATGCCCTTCCATTTGTGCAATCGCTTGCTCAACTGGGCCTCCGGGGGCAATTTGGATGATAAAAAAATTAATGGTAATAATCGCCCACAGCGTGGGCACAACGAGCAGCAATCGGCGGAAAATATAAGCAGTCATTGCATCCTCTTAACGGCGTTTTTCTGGTAGCAATTGCGCTTTCTGCTCCGAAATCCACCAAGTATCAAGACCAATATCATATTTTGGCATCACGCTAGGACGCTCGAATTTGTCCCAAGTTGCGATACGATATTGGCTCAGATACCACTGTGGGATCAGATAAAAATTCCATTGTAGAACGCGATCTAATGCTCGGCCTAAAGGCAATAATTTTTCTGGATGCTCTTGATTGGCGGCAATTTGTTCAGTGAGGAAGTCGACAACTGGGTCTGCCACTCCAGCACGATTGTAAGTGGAATCGATGTAGTTTGAATTCCAGATAATCAACAAGTTAGGACTCGGGTAAGGATTCGCCGCATAGGCCGACGAAAGCATGTCAAAATCTCTATCGCGCAAACGCTTAAGATATTGTGTGGTATCCACTAAGCGAATCTTCATCTCGATACCAAGCTGTTTTAGATTTTTTTGCAAAGGAATAGCAATGCGTTCCGTGGTCGGACTGTAGATCAATAACTCAAACTCAAACGCTTTACCCGTTTCTTTATGGGTCATCACTTTATCTTTCAGCTCCCACCCCGCCTCTTTGAGCAATTGAAAAGCGACTCGTAGTTGTTGACGAATACGACCAGACCCATCCGTCACTGGTGGTTGGTATTCTTGGGTAAAAACACGTTCTGGGATCTTATCTTTTAGTGGTGTAAGAATAGTAAGTTCATCAGTAGAGGGAAGACCTTTCGCTTCATACTCTGTGTTTTGAAAATAGCTACGCGTTCGTGAATATTGATCGTAGAACATATTTTTGTTCATCCATTCAAAATCCATCGCATAGGTCAAAGCCTCGCGCACTTTCGGATCACTAAACACTTCTCGTTGAATATTAAATACAAAACCTTGGGTTGAAGCTGGGCTATTATGCGCGATAGCTTCTTTCTTGATGAATCCTTTATCAAAGTTCAATCCAGTGTATGAGCTGGCCCAAAACTTCGCCGAACTCTCTTGGCGAATATCAAATTCCCCAGCTTTAAATGCCTCAAGCATTACGGTATCGTCGCGGTAATAGTCGTATTGGATCTGCTTGAAATTATGCCGCCCAATGTTGACTGGTAAGTTGGCAGCCCAATAATCTTTCTGCAACTCATAAGTGACACTCTGCCCAGTTTGATAACGTACGACTTTGTAAGGACCGCTGCCGACTGGCGGTTCATTTAATGGTTCTGCTAAGTTTTTATCCTGCCAATAGTGCTTAGGCAACACTTGAGTTGATTGAGCCAAACTAAAAAGCTTTTCTCTATTAGGTTCTGACATCTCAATACGAACCGTTAAAGGATGGATCGCCGTTACCGATTTAACCGCTTTGTAAAACAGTCGATATTGAGGCACTCCTTCTGTCATGAACTTGTTGAACGTAAACTCAACATCTTGCGCGGTGATCGGTTTACCGTCTTGAAAACGTGCGTTCGGGTTGATATCTAGTTCTAGCCACGAATAGTCATCAGAATAACGAACTTTAGAAGCAATCAATGGATAATAGGTATCAATTTCGTCGCTGGGCGCAAACATCAGTGAATCATAAAGCTCACCACTGCCTGCCGCCGGAGCGCCTCGGGAAGCAAAGCGGTTAAAATTGTCGTAAGTACCTACCTCGCCATAAGTTACTTTTCCGTACTTAGGTGCGCTTGGATTAACATAATCGAAATGAGAAAAATTGGCGGGATATTTGGCTTGCCCAACGCCGGATAATGTTGTGGTTTCTACAACATCCGCAGTCGCCAAAGCACTCATCAGCAGCACAGTCACACCTAACAGCGTAGGCTTAATTTTTCTCATACTAGAATCCTTCCATTGATAACTTCGCGACATTCCATCGGTGTAAACTATTAATAATTCAGTCACTTGGGTAAGTATAGAGAAAAATAAGATTTACGAAACCCCAAGCTGCAATTATAACGAAACAACTTGGCATTGCTGGTAAGTGGTGCGTCGCAATAAGAATTGGTAACTTTGTGGTTTTAGGAACGAAACGTATAGAAAACGCCGCGATGAGATAAAAAGCCCTGCCATGCAGGGCTTCATCGGCTTTAACCATCTGTGGTAATTTGGCTGATCAGCTCTTTTTCTACCTGCTCGGCCATTTCAAGAGCAATTTGGCACGTTCCAGCCGCTTGATGGCCTCCACCACCATATTTGAGCATTAATCCGCCCACATTGGTTTTAGAGCCACGATCAAAAATAGATTTCCCCATAGCAAACACGATATTTTGCTTCTGAAAGCCCCACATTTTGTGAATCGAGATATTACACTGGGGAAATAAGGCATAAATGATAAACCGATTACCCGCGTAA
The DNA here is from genome assembly GCF_963888495.1 of Vibrio sp. 2-2(8). Taxonomy (NCBI): domain Bacteria; kingdom Pseudomonadati; phylum Pseudomonadota; class Gammaproteobacteria; order Vibrionales; family Vibrionaceae; genus Vibrio; species Vibrio sp. 2-2(8). Next base: position 88,519 of record NZ_CAWPJM010000033.1, read on the forward strand.
ATAATTTCTTCGCCCGTCAAATCAAGAATGACAAGGTTTTTATAGACTTTGGCACAACGTTGAATCTGCTGTTTAGATAGAATTTCATGCTCACGGTACAAAGTAACGCGCTCTTGAACGTCCGGCAGAGCAAGAATCTCAGCAATGGAGTGGTTCGCACAGTAGTCGATAAGATCCATCATTAACTGATAATTGGAGATACGAAATTCATGGAAGCGCCCTAAACCTGTTCTTGCATCCATCAGGAAATTCAGTAAATTCCATCCCGCAGAATCAAGCACTTCATCCCGAGTAAACTGCGCGGAGTCACCTTTGTCGACAGCAATCAGCATCTCTTGCCACTGAGTGGGAAACGTATCTAGTCCGCCATAATATTGCCATACTACATGCGCGGCAGATGGCGCGTTTGGATCAATAATATGATTCGGCCTTTCACCTTGATTGCGAATAGTTTCCGATAAGTGATGATCAAAAATTAAGTGAGCATTAGCGACGTAAGGCAGGTTAGTGACAATGTCACGCTCAGTTGTCGTCACCTTCCCATCTTGCATATCCTTTGGGTGAACAAACACGATCTCGTCAATTAGGTTGAGTTTTTTGAGCAACACGGCACAAACCAGCCCATCAAAATCGCTGCGTGTCACTAATCTAAATTTACTTTCAGCTTGTTGATGCTCAGACATAGACAATTTCCTTATTAGCAGTCATATCACTGCTCGGCGTGGGTTTAAGCAGTGTTTTGTATATCAGATCCTGAGTTAACACCTTTTAGGTTTACCAATGCAGGTGGTATGTTTTCATTTTAGACGCCATCGTCTTTTTAACAAACTTAACATAATGGTTTTCAAACATTATTCAACACAGCGCATCATTTTATTGAGCAAATATCGAATAAAGTAATGAGGAATGAAGACTGCTGTTACAACTAGGGAATTGGAGGTAAGAAAAAGCCAGCAACAAGTGCTGGCTGCTAGGTTGAGCTAAGAAGTAAGGTATATCTATTTACGTTTATCCTGCACGTACTTTCGGCTCACATCAACAAGCGCTACATCTTTAAAGAAACTACGACCAAGTAACAGTGGGTAAGTCAGATGTGTACGATCGGCAAGCGTAAATTCGGTTCTCTCTTTGAGATCACCAATTTCAATCCAAGCGACAACGACCGCACGTCTTTGTGTACCCTCTGCACTGGATTGCCGAATTCTGACCCAGCGTTCAACAGGTAAACTTATCTCATCACTTTTGATGTCATCGTGTTCAATCCTGAACTTGACCCAATCATTTCCATCGCGTTCAAAAGCAACAACATCCACGGCACTAATTGAAGAGGTGGCCGCCCCGGTATCGATACGCGCTTTGAAGCTTTCGTTCAAACTCGGCACATAAACCCACTCTTTTTCGCCCAAAATAAGCTTACCATCAGAGGTAGAGGTTTTTTTGGCCTTCACCACCACTGGCTCTTTCGAGGGTTTTTCAACCGGTTTTTGTGCCTCAGTATTTTGTTGTTTTGGCTCTTCAACTTTTGGCTTTTGCTCTGGTTGTGTTGAGGTTTGGTTTAGCGTACTACATGCCATCAAACCAGTACTCAACATTAAAAGAGCAATAAGTTTCAAGTGTTGTTTCATTGACCCACCTAATCAAACTGATAAATATTTAAGAGACATTCACTATGGCTTGAGCAACATACGGAATATGTTGTTCTGATAAGCCTGCAATGTTAATTCGGCCATCACCTACCCCATAGATTCCATATTGATCACGTAGCTGAGCCATCTGTTCTGGAGTAAAGCCTAGCACAGTAAACATCCCTTTGTGACTTTCGATAAAATCGAATTGTGAAGTATTGTGCTGATTTCTCAAATAATTACACAAGGTTTGACGCAGGTTTAACAAACGCTGTTGCATTTCACTTAACTCTTGCTTCCAAATCGCGGTTAATGCTTGATTTTGTAAAATAGTTTTCACCAGTGCAGCACCATGATCGGGCGGCATAGTGTAGGTCGAACGGGCTAACGTTAGTAATTTACCTTTTGCATTCGCTACATCTTGTGCGTTTTTACCGACAACAATCGCGGCACCAGTTCGTTCTCGGTAGAGACCAAAGTTCTTTGAACAAGAGGTGGTGATCAACATCTCTTCGACGTTGTTTGCCATAAAACGCAGCCCTTTCACATCCTCTTCAAGACCTTCACCAAACCCTTGGTAGGCAACATCAACAAAAGGGATGAAGCCATTTTTCTGCGCAAGACTGGTGATCGCTTGCCATGCGGCGAAATCAATATCCGCGCCAGTTGGGTTATGGCAGCAACCATGGATAAGCACCACATCTTTTGGCCCTGCTTGCGATAAATCATCAAGCATCCGTGCCGTATCGACTTGCTTAGTCTCGCGACAGAAGTAAGAATAATATTTCACTTTTAAACCCGCCGCTTCCATCACAGGTTTATGATTGACGTAACTTGGGTCAGTAATCCACACCGTCGTTTCTGGTTGTGCTACGTGCATTAAGTCACCGAGCATACGCAGCGCACCGCTTGCTCCGGGCGTTTGAATCGCAGCCACACGATCAAGCACTGAAGTGCCAGACAATAATAAGTTCACCATGCTTTGGTTAAACTCTTCACACCCAGCAAGTCCAACATACGATTTAGTGGTTTGTGTGGCAATCACGTGCTCTTGCGCTTTGGCAATAGCGCGCATAATCGGCGTCTCTCCTTCGCTATTACGATAAACGCCAATGCCTAGGTCAACTTTTTCGCTGCGAGGATCGTTGCGGTATGCAACCGATAATGAAAGTATTGGATCGAGTGTTGGTGTTGGTAAATGTGAAAACATGAAGGTCACAACCCTTTGAAATTCAAGTAATGACCTTCAAGTTAGCACTAGATACATAATTTTTACAGTTTAAATTGATGGATTATTTGATTGGCACTGCCTCGCCATTCTAAGCTTGGATCGGCTTTATCCTGTTCAAATTTTCCATCAATCAAGACATCAACATATTCAATGACTTGTCTTTGAGCATCACTGAGTTCGGTTAGGGTATATCCCGTCCATAACCAGATATCTTTCCCCACACATTCAGTCTTTACTCGTTTAACCAACTGCAAAATAGAAGCAAGGTTTTGCGGGTGTAAGGGATCGCCACCCGACAAGGATAATCCTCGGCGCTTGATGCGCGTGTCGTTCAAATCGGTGATGATCTGCTGCTCTAGTTGCTCATTGTAAGTGTGGCCAGAATGCAGCGACCAAGTCCCTTTGTTGTAACATCCTTTGCACTGATGTTCACAGCCGGAGACGAACAGCGTACAACGCGTCCCCGGGCCATTCACAACATCAATCGGATGATATTGGTGATAATTCATGCCAACAGGTTACTCACTATCACTTACAAGTGTTTAACGCGACGTTTAACTTCTTCTTGTTTACCGAAGTTAAACGGACGAGCATCTGGGCTACCAAGGTAGCCACACACGCGGCGGGTTACGGAGACTTTGGATGAGTCGTGATTACCACATTTAGGACAGGTAAACCCTTTACTCGTACACTCAAATTCGCCAGTAAAACCGCATTCATAGCACTCATCAATTGGCGTATTGGTCCCATAATAAGGAACACGGCTGTAACTGTAATCCCAAACGTTTTCAAGCGCTTCTACGTTTTTCTGCATATTCGGAAACTCTCCATAACAGATAAAGCCACCACTTGAAACCTCTGGATATGGCATCTCAAAATCAATTTTATCGTATGGATTAACTTTCTTTTGCACATCCAAATGGAAGCTATTGGTGTAATAACCTTTATCCGTTACGCCTTCAATCACACCAAATTCTTTGGTGTCGATACGGCAGAAACGGCTGCAGAGATTCTCACTTGGCGTACCGTACAAACTGAATGCGTAACCGGTTTCTTCCGCCCATTGGTTAACGGCCCCTTTCAGGTATTTAATAATATCTAACGCGCGATCTCGCAGTTCACTATCATCATAAACATGTGTATCACTGCCATAGAGTGCAGTAATGGTTTCGTGCACACCGATGTAGCCCAAAGAGATAGATGCTCGGCCATTTTTGAATATATCGGCAATAGAATCATCGGCTTTTAAACGAACACCACATGCCCCTTCCATATACAAAATAGGTGCGACGCGTGCTTTGACTTTTTCAAGGCGGCTGATGCGAGTTTCTAAAGCACGGCGAGCCAGTTTTAATTTTTTATCGAGTAATGTGTAGAACTGTTCAATATTTCGGCCCGCTTTCAGCGCGATACGAGGTAAATTGAGACTGACTACCCCCAAATTATTCCGCCCTTCGTGAATCAGCTCACCACCTTCTTCATAGGTATTTAAGAAGCTGCGGCAACCCATTGGGGTTTTGAATGAACCAGTCACTTCAACTACTTTGTCGTAGTTGAGAATATCCGGGTACATGCGTTTGGTCGCACACTCTAATGCGAGTTGTTTGATGTCATAATTTGGATCTTCCGCTTTATGATTTAAGCCATCTTTGATGGCAAATACCAACTTAGGGAATACAGCCGTTTTACGATTTTTGCCTAAGCCAGCAATGCGATTTTTCAAAATCGACTGTTGAATCAATTTAGAGGCCCAACTGGTCCCTAGACCAAAGCCGAAAGTGACAAACGGAGTTTGCCCATTCGCGGTATGCAAAGTGTTGACTTCATATTCAAGTGACTGGAATGCGTCGTAGCACTCTTTTTCTGTACGGGACATAGCAAAGGCTTCGGGATGATGAATATCCCACTCTTTTGCTATTTCTAAATGTTTGTCGTAACTGGCTGTCACATAGGGTTCAAGCACTTCATCGATACGGTTGATGGTGGTGCCACCGTAAATATGGCTCGCAACCTGAGCGATAATTTGTGCGGTCACTGCGGTGGCGGTTGAAATTGATTTTGGCGTATCAATTTCGGCATTACCCATCTTAAAGCCATGAGTGAGCATGCCTTTTAAATCAATCAGCATGCAGTTAAACATTGGGAAAAAGGGAGCGTAATCCAAGTCATGATAGTGGATATCACCCTCTTCATGCGCTTGCACAATATCACGCGGTAAAATGCGGGTTTTAGCGTAGTGTTTCGCCACAATACCAGCCAGTAAGTCACGCTGCGTTGGGATAACTTTGCCGTCTTTATTCGCATTTTCATTGAGCAGATCGGCATTACTTTCTTCGATAAGGCCTTCAATCTCTTGCGTCAAGGCACTTTGCTTTTCACGCGCGATATCACGATCGTGTCGGTACTCGATGTATGAACGAGCTAATGCTTTATAGGGCCCTTGCATTAGCTCGTTCTCTACTAAGGTTTGAATCTCGGCGATATGGACTTCATCGTAATCTTTGAGCTTCAGTTCTACCGCCAACGCCACATTGAGTGCGTAAATAGCGATCTCTTTATCAATATGTTCAGCTGCACTTTCCACGGCAGATTGAATGCGATCACGGTTGAACGGGGCTCTCGATCCGTCACGTTTGATTACGATAGGTTTCACCATTTCTCCTTACCCCTAGCATACTCACAGAGTTATCCACAAACACACTATATAGAGCAGTTTATTATCCGACTGACACAATATATTGTGGTGCATTTAACGAAAACTCCCAACTCAGGGTATTGATTTGGATCAATAAAAATCGAGCATTGAACAAGATCAATGCGATCTTGGAGTAGTAGATCTCACTTAGAAAAGAAACGATGAAAATTGCAAATTTTTGATTTTTCCTCTTGAAATTTCACCGAGCCTGATAGGCTAAGCCTTCGGATTCGATCAGTGAGGTATTGCGATGTTAAAATCAAAATGTGTATGTCAATTAGCGGCAGCAATACTCTTTATTCCCTCTTTCGCGACTTGGGCACAAAGTCTCACATTAGCGACATGGAATGTCGAATTCCAACACACTATTTCATGATTAATCGAGGTCATTTCGTTGCCAAAAAATATCATCCATACTTTTCTTGGAATGGCTTTTCTTGAAACACTGTCCTCGGGCGAGCCAAGTGATAATAGATGGCCGAAATGAAGTTAATAGGAATGTTCAATCCGCACATTGATCGACTTTAACAACTACAGCACGATTTTTACCCGCCGACTTGGCTTGGTACATTAAACTGTCCGCAACAGTAAGTGAGACTTTATCAGGAACAAGATCGTAATAGGCGCCACCCAAACTGATACTGAGCGTGATGGTATCATTGGCTACTCGCATTGGATTTTCATAGACAGATTGACAGATATATTGAGCTTTCAATTTGACCTCTTCAAAGGTATAGAGAGTAAGAATAATGGCGAACTCTTCTCCACCTAAACGAGCAATAAAGTCATTATTGGATAACTTTCTCTGTACATGTCTAACCACATGAATAATGGCTTGATCACCCACTTCATGGCCAAACTGATCATTGATTAGCTTAAAGTTATCAATGTCAAATACCAATAAGGTGAAGGGGACGGGAGTTCCTTGCAATTCTGCTATCTTTGATTGGAAGTGTCGGCGATTACTGATTTTTGTTAGCTCATCAGTTTGCGCCAATTTCTCTAGCAAGTGATTTGCTCTCTCTAAATCGATGGTTTTATGTATGACTGCGCGTCTTAACATCAAGATGTAAATACAGAGAACCATCAGAGCTACGCTAATAATGATCGGGATAAAATATTTTGGGTAAACCGTTTCCATGTAGATCCAGCGACTAAATAACTGCATTTTAGAGGCATCAGATACCTTATCTGTCGCATTTGCGAGCTTCTGCCAAAGAACGTCATTGCCCTCTTTCACCCCAAAGCGCAACGGCTCAGAATAGAGAAACTTAACTGGCACATATTTTTTCGGGCTATTTTCTGTAAACATAAAGAGATTAGCGACTTGATAATCGCTAATAAACCCTTCTAATTTTGCACTGGAAGCGGCATACAACATATCTTCATTCGTGGCAAAGTAGACCAAGTTTAATTTAGGTAAATATTGAGCTGCGTAATACGCCTCATAGCCACCCAATACAACGCCAACCTTAATATCGATTTCACCTGAAAATATTTTGTCAAAATCCGTACCGAGTAAGTGTTGATCTAAGAATACGTGCGTCTCGATCGCCATAATTTCAGGTCCAAAATCGAGGAACAGATCTCGCTCAGGTGATTGAATTAGACCCGCATGAACGTCGGCTTGCCCATGTTTAACCAGCTCTAGTGATTCGTTCCAGCTTACTAGTTTAAATTCAACATCGAACCCGCTTTGCTCAGCAACGACTTTCCAATAATCGACTAAGATCCCGGCAGGCTCTCCTTGCTTATTAATATACGAATACGGTTTCCACTTGGCTGAGCTTGTAATAAGCAGAGGTTGAGAAAGATCATGCTCGCTGGAGAGCGGTTCACCGACTTCTGCCGTAGAAGCGATGACTGGAAGCTGCAGCGCGAATACAGCCATCACTCGAGAAAATATCATCAATAACGCAGATTTCAGTTTCATGTTTTCCTAACTGGGGAGTTTAGTTGACTCAAACACGATTAAGCTTGCACCGCTTTTCTTGTTATGAAACACCTTTAGTTATAATCATAGCGAATTTATCCGTAATCTACCTATTTAAAACTGCATTTTTAATATCCATTGCCTGCTGACATTTTAAAGCTGATAAAAAGGGCGCTGACTACTCAGCGCCCTTTTTATAGTTAGAGCAAGGGAATTGTTAGAACAGAAAGATCAATGACGCATAACCGTATAATACAAAACAGGAATAACCAATAAAGTTAAGACGGTAGAAACAAAGATGCCGAAAATCAGGCTAATGGCTAAGCCATTAAAAATGGGATCATCTAAAATAAATACCGCCCCGATCATGGCCGCTAAAGCGGTAAGCATGATGGGTTTAGCACGAACAGCCGCAGACTGAATAACCGCTTCGGAAAATGCCACACCTTCTTCAACCTGCTGATTAATGAAATCAACCAGCAAGATGGAGTTACGCACAATAATCCCCGCGAGTGCTATCATCCCAATCATCGACGTGGCGGTGAACTGAGCACCAAGTAACGCATGTCCGGGCATGACGCCAATAATCGTCAGTGGAATTGGAGCCATAATGATCAACGGAATAAGGTAGGACTTAAACTGCGCGACAACCAGTAAGTAAATAAGGATCATCCCAACTGCGTAGGCAATGCCCATGTCGCGGAATGTTTCATAAGTGATCGTCCATTCACCATCCCAGAAGATTTCGACACCATTTAACCCTGTAGGTTGGTGGATATAATACTGTTCCACAGGTAGACCAAGTGCATTGATGTTGAACGCCATTTCAAACATACCGTATAAGGGGCTGTCTGTTTCACCCGTCATATCCGCCACCACCATCACCATTGGTAACAGGTTTTTATGCACAATGTAGTCATCCATTTGAGTTTGGCGAATAGTGACTAAATCAGACAATGGGTATGCACTGCCCGCAGTGCTCGCTACTTTCATGTTCAACACTTGATCTAATCGGACTTTGGCGTTTTCACTAGCTTGCACTTGAATGGGGATTGGGTACTTGCTGTGCTCACTGTGCAAATAGGTGATCGGCTTTCCACCGACGGCCGTCGCCAAAGCATCGACTATCGAAGCATAAGGTACTTGATAGTGTGACGCTTTGCTGCGATCAATCACTACTTGCCATTTTTGATGCACTTCCGGTAGATACATATCGATATCGACAATATCCGCTGTTTCGTGGAAGATCCCGCGTAGCATCCTTGCCGCTTGTGCCCGAATGTCATGTGTCGGACCATAAACTTCCGCTAAAATAGGTGACCAAACGGGTGGCCCCGGTGGAACTTCAACGACTTTGACTTTACCGCCAAATCGGCTGGCAACCTCATTAAGCTTGGGGCGTACCTCACTTGCAATCGTATGACTATCTTTATCGCGCTCTTTTCGCCCTAACAGGTTCACCTGAATATCGCCTTGGTTGGCTTGATTGCGCATAAAATAATGACGCACAAGGCCATTGAAGTTGATCGGTGCGGCTGTACCTGCGTAAATCTGATACCCACTGACTTCAGGCACGCTATTTAACACCGCGCCAAGTTCAAATAAAACGCGTTGCGTTTTCTCAAGCGACGCCCCTTCAGGCATATCCAATACCACTTGAAACTCTGATTTATTATCGAAAGGCAGCATTTTTAAAACCACGGCCTTTGTGATTGGCAGTAATAGGGAGCCAGCAATAAGCGCAAATACCGCAAACATCAAGAAAAAGCGGTTACGTCTTTGTGCAGCCGAGACCACGAAAGGATTCATGATTCGGTGAAAGATGCCTTGAGTTGATTGAGATTGTGCTTGATGCGATGAAGGCTTAAGAAACTTGGCCGCTAACCAAGGTGAAAAGACAAATGCAACCGCCAATGAAATCAGCATTCCCATCGAAGCATTGATGGGAATTGGGCTCATATACGGGCCCATAAGCCCAGAGACAAAGGCCATTGGCAACAGTGCGGCAATCACGGTTAAGGTGGCAAGGATTGTGGGTCCACCCACTTCATCAACCGCCGTAGGAATGAGATCCGCCAGTTTGCGCTTACCTAACGCCATATGACGGTGAATATTTTCCACAACAACAATGGCATCGTCCACTAAAATGCCAATAGAGAAAATTAACGCAAAAAGCGAGACCCGGTTGAGTGTAAAACCCCATGCCCATGATGCAAACAGTGTCATCATCAAGGTGACAATAATAGCCATACCGACCACGATAGCCTCACGCCATCCCATCGCAATAACCACCAAAATAACGACTGCAGTGGTTGCAAAAATCAATTTACCGATCAATGTATTGCTTTTATCGGCGGCGGTTTTCCCGTAGTCACGCGTGATTTCAACACTGATTCCGTGTGGAATTAACTGATTTTCAAGTTCTGCAACTCGAGCTTCAACCATCTCAGCCACACGAACGGCGTTTTCACCTCCTTTTTTAGCGATGGCTAAGGTAACTGCTGGATAAATACCTTGCTTATCACTGGTCCAAACTTGTTGGGTTGATGTATCAACACCCAATTGAACCGTAGCGACATCCGCTAAATATACTGGTGTCTTGTTATACAGCCCAATCACCAATTGCTTTACTTCTTCAACTTTTGTTAAAAACTGACCAATTTGGATGGGAAACTGCTGATTTTCATGCGTCAGTTTCAACATTGGAGAGCTGTGGTTCGCCGCAGGAAGATGCTGATTCAGTTGATCTAACGTGATGCCAAAGCTGTTCATTTTAACGGGGTCTAAACGTACATCAACAATAGTAGGGTGGTGACCTATCGTATAAATATCTCGTGTACCATCAATGCGTTTGAGCTCTGTTTCTAAACCATGGGCCACTTGCGTTAACTGCTGGTTGTCCAAAGTGCCCGTTTTATCGGATAACGTAATGCTGACGATAGGCACATCTTCAATGCCTTTAGGTTTAATGATCGGCTCGCCCACCCCAACGCCTTTTGGCATCCAATCTTTATTGGAATAGAGTTTATTATAAATACGAACTACGGCGTCGTTTCTAGGAACGCCGACATCAAAGATAGCCACAATCATCGCACCATCGGGTTGTGAAAAAGAGTAAATTTTATCAATTCCCTCAATTTCAGAGATGATCTGCTCTGCTGGGTTCGTCACTAAACTTTCCACTTCCGCCGGAGAAGCTCCGGGAAAAGGAATATACACATCGGCAAAGGTCACATCGATTTGCGGCTCTTCTTCTTTAGGAGTAACCATTACCGCAAAAATGCCCATCAGTAACCCAACAATCGCGAGCAACGGCGTCATCGCTGAAGTCTGAAAAGCTTTGGCAATACGTCCTGAGACGCCTAAACGATTATCCATATCACTCACCTACTTGTGTAAATACACGGCTTGCAACCGTATCGCCTTGTTCCAAGCCAGATAATACTTCCACATATTCACCATAGGTTTGCCCTAATCGCACTGGATTTAGCAGTCGTTTATCATCAACGATGCGATATACGGCACTCAGTTCTGCTCGGCGAATCACAGCGGCAACAGGAATGAGCATCACCTCACGTTGACCATAATTAAACTCTGTCTTGACCCACATTCCTGGCATCACTTGCCCGAGCTTGTTAGCTTGATCTACACGAGGCAGTTCAAGACGGATTTTGAATGTATGTGATTGAGGGTCGGCATAACTGAATAAGCTGTAATCGATTGGGGTTATTTTATCGCCCGTAGGCATAATGACTTGGAATTGAGCAACATTGGTGACTGCAGGCTGATAGCGCTGCGGAATGGCCGTTTCAACACGCAACTCATTGAATGAGAAACCACTGAGCAGCGCAGTACCCGGAGCCACCGTTTCACCCAGCTCTACATGTCGCTCCGTCACGACACCATCATAAGGGGCGGTAATATTGGTGTATCCAAGTGACTCCTTCGCCTGCACGACCGCGGCTTTTGCCGCCTTGACGGCCGCAGCAGCACTTCGAGCTTGAGCTTCAGCGCCATCCATTTGGTCTTGTGAAATCGCACCTTTAGGAAACAGCAGTCGATAACGCTTTAGTTGAGCTTGAGCTTCACGATTTCGAGCCTCTGCACTGGTTAACTGAGCTTGAGATGCGTCTAAAGAAGCCGATTGCTGAATAGCGCTGATTTCTAATAGCACGTCGCCCTTTTTAACAAAATCGTTAACGTCGACATACACACCAACGACTCGACCAGAGGTTTGAGCCGCAACTGTCCCTTTGTTAACTGGCTGGACAACACCTTCAAATGCAATCTGCTGTGGTATCTGCTCATAGGTCACGATATAACGATCATCAGCATAGCCAACGGCCCAATAGCCGCTCGTGATTAAGGCAATACACGCAATCCAAATTCGCCTTTTCATACCCATCCCTCATGTTGATCGTTACGATTCCACTTGCTTATTGAATTCTAGTTAGATTAAACCGTTTGCGTTTGCTGTTGTTTATTATTCTTAATGCAGATCAACAAATTAGTTGCACCAAGCCCAACCATCATTGAGATAAAGAATAGCCATACCTCAATATTACCCAGTGCAAGGCTTGATAGTGCTGGCCCTGGACAGATGCCCACTAATCCCCAACCTAACCCAAAAATCGCAGCACCAGAGATAAGCCGGGTATCAACACTGCGAGTCGTCGCTAAACAGAATTTTTCTGCGTTTATAGGCTGCTGTCTTGCTTTAATAACGATGAAATAGGTCGGCATAAAAACGGCCAATGCACCTCCCATCACAAACATTAAGCTTGGATCCCAAGCACCAGCCACATCCAAAAAACCTACGACTTTGGCTGGATTGGCCATTCCTGAGATAACCATACCCGCACCAAACAAAATACCTGCCACTAACGAGGTTAATCTAAACAACATCTGATTCATTTTGACTCACTTATAGAAGATGAAGGCGTACAAACACAGTAATGGCAGCAACGCCCATGAAGGTACCTGTCGCCGCAATAGAGCGAGTGGATAGTCGGCCAACACCACAGATACCATGGCCACTGGTGCAACCATTTCCTAATCGAGTGCCTACCCCAACTAATAGGCCAGCAAGCGCCAAAACACCGTTATTAAAGTTAAAAGTTTGCGGCACTTGTGCATTTAAAAACCAAACGGCAATAGCACCACCGGTTACCATGCCAAGTGCAAATAACAAACGCCATGCAAAATCACGCGTTTTAGGCGTCATCAATCCCGTTAATACCCCACTTATCCCAGCAATTTTGCCGTTAAACAGCAACATGAGTGAAGTTGATATCCCTAGTAAAACACCACCTAACAACGATTCCCAAGGAATAGAAAACAACATTATTTATCCTTTTAACCTATGACAAATGAACTAATTACAAAAAACGGTCTGCAAACTTTGAATAAGCTGTACAACCCGCGGATCCGATAGCGAATAGAAGACTTGCTGCGACTCCTTTCTTGCTTTGATCATATTTTGCTTACGAAGCACGGTTAAATGTTGCGAAAAGGCTGATTGACTTAACATCGAGCTTTGCTGCAATTCTCCAACGCCCACCTCACCATTAATTAACTGGCAAAGCACCATCAAACGCTCAGGGTGGGCCATCGTTTTAAGCAACTCTGAAACCTCTATCGCATTTGTTTTCATTTGCTCCACATTGACTGATGTGATCTCCATCATTCCCCCTTCGCATTGCATTTAATTAGATAATACTAATGAATGAGATTTAGTCAACGCTTATTTAGCTTATTCAAAATTAGACAAATTAACATTAGACATTGCTAATTAATAAATTTATAGTGACTTTAATTTACAACGGAGGGTAACAACATGACGATTGAAAATGGGGTAAGAATATTGGCGGGTAGCATGGTACTGCTGTCGATCGTTTTAACTGTGTTTGTCCATTCAAACTTTATTTGGCTAACGGCATTTGTTGGAGTGAACTTAATTCAAAGCGCTTTCACCGGGATTTGTCCAGCGGCCTTTTTCTTGAAAAAGCTTGGCCTGCACTGAGGATTTACTTACCTTACCATGCCGCTTTTGTTTAATTTTACTGGAGTAATTTATGACTAAGATTGTGATTATTGGTGGTGTCGCGGGTGGTGCATCCGCAGCGGCTCGTGCTCGTCGACTCAGCGAAGAAGCTGAAATCATTATGTTTGAGCGGGGCCCCTTCGTTTCATTTGCTAACTGTGGCTTGCCATATCACATCGGCGGTGACATCAAAGAGCGCAGCAATTTGCTGCTACAAACACCGGAAAGCTTTTTAGCGCGTTTTAATGTAGATGTGCGCACTATGAATGAAGTGCTGCGCATTAATCGTGCAGCGAAAACCATCACTGTACGCAATCTGCTCGATCAGTCAGAGTACCAAGAAAGCTATGATTTTTTGCTGCTTTCCCCTGGAGCGGGTCCTATTGTCCCGTCGATTCCTGGGATTCAAAACCCACTGACCCATTCGCTGCGCAACATTCCAGATATGGATAAAATCATCCAGACGCTGCAAATGAATAAACCTGAGCATGCAACTGTCGTCGGCGGTGGTTTTATCGGTTTGGAAATGATGGAAGCGTTCCATCACCTCGGTATCAAAACCACGCTGATCGAAATGGCTGATCAGGTAATGACACCTGTCGATAGTGAAATGGCGGGCTTTGCTCATGCGGAGATTCGCGCTAAAGGCATCGATTTACGTTTAGGTGTTGCTTTAAAATCGGTCGAATATAAACCAGCGGCGACGTTACCTAGCACAGAATCGGGTGAAACTCTGGAGCACAAACACATCGAAGGTGAACTGAATCTTGTGCTCAGCAATGGTGAAATACTCACCACTGACATCCTGATTATGGCGATTGGTGTGCGTCCAGAAACCAAACTGGCTGCTGAAGCGGGCTTACAACTCGGTGAACTTGGTGGCATTTGGGTGAACGAACAGATGCAGACCAGCGATCCAACGATTTACGCCGTCGGCGATGCGATCGAAGAAAAGGATTTTGTTACAGGCAAACAAACGCTGGTTCCACTCGCAGGCCCTGCTAATCGCCAAGGTCGCATGGCAGCTGATAATATGCTTGGTCGTAACGAAACTTATCAAGGAACACAAGGAACCGCAATCTGTAAAATATTCGACTTAGCCGTGGCATCCACAGGCAAAAATGAGAAGCAACTAAAACGTGACGGCGTTGATTACGAAAAAGTGTACGTTCACACAGCCAGCCATGCGAGCTACTATCCGGGCGCTGAAGTGGTGTCGTTCAAAATGCTGTTCGATCCAAAATCAGGCAAAATCTTCGGGGCACAAGCGGTTGGTAAAGATGGCATCGACAAGCGTATCGACGTGATGGCTGTCGCTCAACGTGCAGGTATGACAGTAGAACAACTACAACACTTAGAGCTGACTTACGCGCCACCATACGGCAGCGCGAAAGATGTGATTAACCAAGCAGCTTTTGTCGCGACAAATATAATGAAAGGCGATGCAAAAGCCATTCATTTTGATCAAATCGATTCGCTAAATGACACGCATATTATTTTGGATGTACGTAATCCAAGTGAACGTGAAAATGGTAATCATCTCAAAGGCGACATCAATATTCCGGTTGACCAACTTCGTCAACGTATGGATGAACTGCCCAAAGACAAAGAGATCATCATTTATTGCCAAGTCGGGTTGCGCGGTAATGTAGCCTACCGCCAACTGGCCAATAATGGCTTTAAAGCACGTAACTTGATTGGTGGGTTCCGTACTTATCTGTTTGCAAAACAATAAAAGATTCAATTGAGTGCTGCTGATGCGGCACTCTTTTTAAATTAACCAATGTAAACCGCGATTGGCATATTAGTCTGTTCTTCAAGCTCTTTTAATTTCGCCAACAAAGCTGAGTTAATTTGATTGCCAGCGGTCAACATTAAGTTTCCATTGGGTAAGTACAAATCACGCTTAATTTTCATCCCCGGTTTCACTTCACTCAAACCAATGCACAATTCTAGGCCATCCTCCAAGTGTTTTAACGAAGTTACTACCATTAAAAAAGCATCCACGACTGTGGGGTCATATAAGGTTCCAGCCTGCTCTTTTATATAACTCTGCGCACTTTTGGTATGCATACGACGTGGATTATTTGGTGATGCAATATAGTAGTCATAATCTTTAACCACTTTAATAATACGTGAACACAAAGGTATTTCTTCACCATGTAAATGGCCTGGCTTACCAGTACCGTCATACAACTCATCTTGGTGGCGAATGATCTCAACTAGTGGTTCAAAGCGCTTAATTCGGCCTAAAATCTCGGCACCTAATACAGAGTTGGCATTAGGACTCTGAGGAATGGAGGTTTCTGGATCAACAATCAACTTTTCAAGTTCTTTATCTTTCGCACCGATTAATCCTATTTGGTGCATCAAACCACACAAATAGACATGACTTACTTGGCTTTCAGGTAGTTTTAACCGCTGCGCTACTACCTTCGCTTGGTTGGCAATACGCTCTGCGTGATCGGCTGGGTGTCCCGTTCGATATTGAATGATTGCAGTAACCATACCCAATATGTCTTTAAACGTCTTGTTACGACTTATCAATAAATGTTCTAACTTTTTATTAGATGATTGCAGCTCTAACGTTCTCTCTTTTACCTTCTGCTCTAAATCTTGATTAAATTCAGCCAGCTTACGATTATTGTCTTCCAAGGCTAGATTCACCACTTCGAGCTCGCTATTGCGTTTTTCTAACTCGATAGCCAAATGTTCTCGCTCTTTTGTCAGACGATAAAACTCCGCTGCTTTTGAAACGATCAATTTTAGGTTTTCGTTATCCCATGGTTTGCCAATATAGGTATGAATTCCGCCGGAATTTACTGCCCTGACGGTTGACTGAATATCACTATATCCAGTAAGCAGGATACGAATCGTC
The DNA here is from genome assembly GCF_963888495.1 of Vibrio sp. 2-2(8). Taxonomy (NCBI): domain Bacteria; kingdom Pseudomonadati; phylum Pseudomonadota; class Gammaproteobacteria; order Vibrionales; family Vibrionaceae; genus Vibrio; species Vibrio sp. 2-2(8). The sequence goes on from NZ_CAWPJM010000033.1 coordinate 104,924, forward strand.
TCAGGATATAATTCTTTTGATTTTGCGAGAAAATCGGCACCATCCATCTCTGGCATCCGCATATCAGAGATAATAATAGAGACCTCATGTTGCTCTAAATATTCCAAGGCTTCCTTTCCGCTATTAAAAGAAACTATGTCATAATCTGTACGCAAAACCCTCGTTAATGATTTTAGAATTTCGCTCTCATCATCTAGCAGCAGAAGGCTAAGTCTATCACCACCAATCGCTATTTTTTGTGCGACATTTTCCATCGTTCCTCCTCCATTCTAGACAAATAACTGACCACGTCGTCTGATGATAATGCCTGACTCACCAAATGCCCCTGGATAATGGAACAGCCCAAGGTTTTCAATTTATCCGCTTGCTCCTGAGTATCAACCCATTCGGCGATCACTCCCATTTCAAGTGATTCAGCACTGTCTATCATTGCCCTCAGAATAACTTCATTGGACGCTGATTTGCCAATTGCTTGAACAAATCGTCCATCAATTTTAAGTACATCGAAAGGCATTTCGCACAGATATTCATAGCCCGCATATCCAGTTCCAAAATCATCCAGTGCACAGCTCAATCCTAACCCTTTCAGTTTACTGAGTTCTTGTTTCGCCTGAATAAAATCCTCAATAAAGTCATGCTCCGTTATCTCTATTGACAAGTTATTCAAACCGCAACTGAGCTTTGTAGTTAGCTTAGTCAATAATTCGTAAAATTGCCCATTTATCAACATGTTCCCAGGCACATTAACACTGATATTTCGATCTTTAATTAGTTTCTGATGTTGTTTGATGAACATCAGTACGTCTTCTAATATTTTTTCGGTCAACACTGTAGTTAAACCATACTGTTCAATTATGGGTAAGAAGCTGGCTGGATATTGCCACTCATTCTCAACTGTTTTGCGCCTAGCTAATGCTTCAAATCCACAAACATCACCAGTTACCGTCGACAGTTGCGGCTGATAAAACGCGCAGAAATAGCGTCTATCGATATCGTTTAATACAGAAAATAGCGCCAATAACTCTCGGGATTGAGGATCATTATCGAGCCAGTAAATCGGCAGTTGATGATGCAAACGCACTCGCGAGCGTTCATTAAGGTCAGCAATAGATATATCATCGACTTGATGCAACGATTTGACATCACAGAGCAAAACCGTGTATCTGGTTTTAATAAGATGTGTGTCGACTTCAACAGGCTGAGAGAGTCGCGAACATAGGCGCATCACAACTTGATAACCTTTGGGGCTGTATGGAATGCACATAAACAGCTTATCTTTGTAGCGATATATGGTTTCCGGCTCTGTATTACCATCACTCAGATGCCACGCCAGCGTTTTAATAAATTGATTACCAAGCGCTCCGCCGTATTGATGGTTAATTTCGTCTAGATTAGCAATATTCACCATGACCAAAGCGTATGAGGAGTCACCATGTTTTTTCAATTCGATAATCTGTTCATCTAACGTACGCCGGTTTTTTAAGTTCGTCAGCACATCACTACCTAGCAATGCTTCACGCTCCAATAAACTCAAACGTATGGTTTCAATCAGCTCCTCTCTATCCCATGGTTTTTGGAGAAAACGATGCAATTTCCCTTCGTTCAAAGCACGAGACAAACCTTTGATGTCAGCTTGACCAGATAGAATAATGGTTACAACATGAGGATACTTATTGCGAATATTGACGACCAGCTCTGTCCCATCCATATTAGGCATTCGATAATCAGAAATCACAATTTCGATAGGGTGCCGCTCTAAAATAGTCAGAGCCTCAAGGCCGCTACTCGCACAATGAACCACAGAAAAATGCGGTTTGAATTCACGAGTTAAAGCTTTAAGTACCGCTGGCTCATCATCTACAAGCAGAATTTCTTTATATCGAAACATACAATTACCCCAATCCTTTCATCGAATGATGAGGTGCAACATAAAGCGGTAAACGAATATAGACGCAGGTTCCTTGACCTATCGTCGACTGAATTTCAATTTTTCCGAGGTGCTCTTCTATGATTTCTTTCGCAACAGATAATCCAAGTCCTGCGCCATCACCGATACGCTTGGTGGTAAAAAAAGGATCAAAAACGTACACTAAATCTTCCGGACAAATGCCTTTACCGTTATCGCATACCGATAGACAGACACTAGATTTATTCTCGATTAATAAGCTGTTTTCCATATACAAGGCGACAGTGACTTCACCATCAGTATGAGAGAATGACTGTAACGCATTGACTAACAAATTAATCAGTACTTGTTGGAGCTTATGGGTTTGCCCTAGAACATAAAATGGTATTTGAGGAGGTTCATAATTTAAGCGTGCATTCAGCTTCATTTCACCCAACACCATATTAGTTGCAGAGCTAACCACGTCTCTTAAATCGACCATTCCAACTGATAATTTGGACTCGTGATAATACACATTCAAGCTCGCTACAATGTTCTTAATACGCGAAAGCCCCTCTAAACTTTCCACAATGATAGACTCGCTATCATCAAGTATTTCTGCCAACTGACGGTCGTTGATCTGCTGGATCTCTGGGTGTGCCTTCACTTGGGCAAGATAGGAACTTAACGTGTTGAAATTACTCATCACAAAACCGAGTGGATTATTGATTTCATGCGCAACACCGGCGGCCAATTTACCTAAAGAAACCCTTTTTACATCTTGCTCATTTCGTTGAAGATCACTACTACTCTCCCGCATAGACGACAGTAATTTTAAGGCCATCTCGACCAGTAACATGCCTTCTTGGATTTTTTCTAATTCACTTAAGTCAAAAGCATTCAGCGTTGTTCGCGCAAGAAACAGGCTATAGCGCCGCGTCAGTGAGGAGACGGAAAAGGTAACGCCACTTTTCCAAGTAGGAAAGTCATTGTGATAATCTGAGAATTTCCCCGCCTCATTGGCTAAATCAGGGAAGTAACTAAACTCCGTATCGGCTAAGACCGGGTATGTGCTTAACTTAATTGTATCGGTGATTGGAAAACTAGAACGCAGTATCTTGAGCCTCTGCTCAGAATTGTAAGAAAATAGCACGATATGTGTATTAGGGAATAAAGGCTGAACATGAGTAATAAACTGATCTAACTTGTCTTCTTGTGATTGATTTGAAAACATAACTCCTAGCAAAGAAAGTACGACGTAGTGAAATGTTGAGTCCAAGCTGTGTTCTTCTTGAAAGCGTCTATTCTCTTCCTGTTGCTGGGTTTTACTCACATGCATACTCCCTAATCAAATAACGATAATTTTCACTCTATTGCTAGTGTAGCCAATTCGATTGCGTCTATCGGCAACGTAATGATGAATTCAGTACCTTTATTCACTTCGCTATGAACTGCAATGGTGCCTTTATGACCATTGATGATCCCGTACGAAACTGATAAACCTAATCCTGTGCCGGACCCAACCGCTTTGGTGGTAAAGAAGGGTTCAAAGATGCGATCTTTAATCGCATCAGGAATACCGCTTCCCGTATCTTTAATGCGAATTTCAACCTGTTTCTCATTTAACTTAGCTAATGAGATGGTGATGGTGCCTTCTCCGACAATCGCCTGACTTGCATTGACAAGAATATTAAGAAGAACTTGGTTAATCTGCATTGGCTGGCAATACACGTCAGGCACGTTTTCTTGATATATCTTCTCTAAAGTAATGTTGTATTTGATTTCGTTATTGATGATTTTCAGCGTTGATTCGATACAGTTTTCCAAATTTGCATAGCTCCATTCAGAACCATCAACGTGTGAAAACTCTTTCAAATTTTTCACAATGGCCATTACTCGAGATGAACCTTCTAGTGATTCTGAAATCAAATCTGCCGTATCTTCTAAAATAAAATCAATCTGTTTCTCTTGTAGTAATGACTCACACTTTGCCGCTAGAGCGGTATCATTTGCTTGTGAAACCTGCTGTTTTATCCCTTCTAAAACGGCGGCTAGCGTTTGAAAATAGTCACTCAGTGTTTGAATATTGGATGTGATAAACCCCACTGGATTATTGATCTCATGGGCGATGCCTGCTGAAAGCTGCCCAATAGAGGCCATTTTCTCTGATTGCAGTAGTTGTCCTTGTGCATCTTCGAGTTTTTTAATCAATACTTTTTGCGCTTGATGTTCTTGCTCTAATTGATGCGAAATGCGCTTAAGTTCCTGCTGCTGACTAGCTTGAATTGTTACGTCATAGACACATATACAGACATGCTCGATAGTCCCATCTTCACTATGAATAGGGATGATCTCCAAATCTTGATACATCTGTTCTTCTTCACCCGATACAGGGCGGGAACTTTTAAAGGGCAATAGGTGAGGCTTCTGCTCCCAACTACTAAAGCTTGAAGTTTCAATCACCAATGCCGTATCAATTTTTCGTTTAAGGTAGTCTGCGGAATGAGGAAATAGTTCAAGTATGTTCTTTCCTTGCATCACATCACCATCAAAAATGACTCGGGATTGGAAATAGTCATTAGCTTTCACGATAATGTAATCCTGCCGTACTATGCACAACGCAAAAGAGAGTTGATCCAGCAGATCAGAAAGCAGTAAGCGGCTTTTTCCCATTCCAAACTCCTACATCAACTCATCGAGGTGAATGAGTACCTTGTCCAATTCGTTGTCTGCAAAACAGATGATGGTTTTAGCAGAGAATGACGCTTTTTCGACTAAAAAAGAGATTTCCATAATTAAAGATAGCTTCCACTGAGAAATGGGAAGCGGCTGTGTTGACGGATAAAACAGCACTGGAGACTGAATTTTAGTTTTTATGTCTATTTGCTGACATAGACCCTTTAGACTTGCACCAGATAAAATATTCGAGATATCTAAAATACTCTCCTCTAGGCTCACGACATCTTGAGCATCACCTGTTGATTGCTTTAGATCGCTCACTATCTGTTCACAGCCTTTTCTGCTCATTAAGGTCACTAACTCACCATCCATGCCACCAAAAAAAGACTGCCGAGTGTAGTAATAATCGGTTTCATAAGATTGCAGTTGCGCTAAATCCTCATCCGTTGCCACTCCAATACTGGGTACAGATATAGTGACGTGCAAATTAAGCAAGGTAGCCAGTTTATTTGCTGCTCTGCCCATTGAGATATTCATAAATTCTTGCAGGGCGTCTTTATGGTCTTCTGAAAGTGCCATTGTCATAATAGTCCTACCTCGTGCAATGTTTGTTTTAGCTGTGCTGGGTCAAGTGGTTTTTGCAAAAAGGTGACTGCACCGAGTTCTCTTACGCGCTGCTGAGCAAAAGGTTGAATATCGGCACTAATGACAATGACAATGCTTTTAGCATCAACGCTGTGCAGATATTCTAGGACTTGGAAGCCATCCATTTCTGGCATGGTCAAATCTAAAAACATCACTTCAGCGCACCCATTTTGGTAATTGACTAGGGCTTCTTTGCCATTTTGGGCTTCGCTGATTTCTACATCCCACTCTTCAGGAATCGCCCTCATTACCGCTTTTCTCGACATCTTTGAATCGTCTGCTATTGTAATTTTAATTGCCATGCTCGCTCCCTCTAACCAAAAAAAGTAATTATATAATTACTCAATAAATATGGGTTTTAGCTCAACTAATACGCTTGCAATGGAACTCGGTACACCGTCAATCAGTGTTTGGTAGCTCTCATTTTCCTTACATGCTTCTATACGATTTGCAAGCCCCACAATACTGCCAAGTACAACAGATTTGTCATCTGAAAAAAAATCACTCTTACTTTGATTAAGAACGATCTCTCCAATCTCTGAACCGTATCCCCATATCATCAGCATGTATGCCGTTACTATGTAGTAATCAGCATATTCTTGTTGAAGCTCTAAGAAAGAATCAACATTATGGATATCAGCGCCTTCCTCCATCAAAATCAATTTTCCGATTGCGGTAAGCAAGCTTGAGACAAACACCCGATCTTTATCTTGTAAGGAGTACCCCAAGTTTTTAGCCAGTAAACGGGATATATAGCTCACCCTCAGCGCCTGTTCTGAAATATCTTGGTGGGCCTTTTTTGAAACTAAGCTGTTAGCGTGATGGCTCAATAACGATATGGCGATACTCTCCACTAAAGTCGCGCCTAAACGTCCAACAGCTTCCGATAATGAATCTGTGGTTCGACGAAAACCCAAGTAAGAAGAATTGGCAATTTGAAACACTCGTGCGACTAATACAGGCTCATGGCTAATGGTGTCTGCGATTGATTGAAGATCACAAGTAGGAGAGGCAATAGTTTGTTGTAAACGGTGTATCGAATTGGGTAATACCGGAAGATCTTTCAAACTTCCGAGTTTAGTTCGGCACTCATTGTTAAACGGCATTTGATAAAGACGTTCGGTACATTCAAATAAGCGTTCAAAATCCTCTTGTGTGAATGGCTTAGGCAGAACGAAGTGGGAATACGCATGCGCTTTTTGAGGCAAATTCTCCTGCGTATTACCAGTTAAAAGAGCTCTCACTACTTGCGGGTAAGTCTGCTTTACCTCTTCTAACAGCTCATCGCCACATTTATGCGGCATGAGTAAATCTGAAATGATAATGGCTGGTGGTTGGCAATTATACTTATTCCATTCTGACAACCAATTTAGTGGCTCTGAAACGAGTATAATTTCCCATTCTGGACGAATACGCCTGATCAAACGAGCAATGGCTTTAAGCATAAAAACATCATCATCTATGCACATGACCTTCAAATGTACTTTTTCCATTTGATTCTCACTTAGCTTCATTGTTTTATTTATTCATATATTGGTTGATTTCGTCCAACAACAACTTACTTTGATCATTGATCGAACTGATTGAAAACTCGGTGTCTTGAGTAACATTGGTTAGATTATCAGTTGCGGCTTCAAGTTTCTGGAATTCAAATGCTAATACATCCGCTCCAACAAACCGAGATGAAGATTTCATGGTGTGTGAAATGTGATGAATCACCTCAACTTGGTTGCCACAAAACGCATTGCTAAGTTTATTCAAAGCTTCCAATAGGCTTGTTCGATAGCCGCACAGCATCTCATTCACATTCTCTTCACCCACCATGTCCGCCACCCTATCTGGTGAAAAATACTGCAATCCGTCCATAAAGTGCACCCATAAGCCAAAAAAGTTGATATATGCATCCTGACTTCTAATCCAAAGCGTTAGTACTAGTGTAGACCATATTGCTTATGTGCTAACAAAAAAGAGCGAGTGCAGTGTGTGTATTAGCTTAATGCTGCATTGGTAACATCGTAAGAAATAAAGCAATTTCTACCTTGATGCTTTGCTTGGTACAAGGCTTCGTCGGCCAGATTGTAAATATTAGCGATAGACTCAGTGCCATTCGGCGTTAACGAGATGACACCTTGAGATAAGGTGACATGATCGGCAATTTCGCTGTATTGATGAGGATAATGTGCTTTAATCATTGATTGTTGGATTCGCTCAGCGGCAATCAGTGCTTGTTCATAATTGGCATTGCCCAGCAGCACTAAAAACTCTTCACCGCCATATCGCCCTACATACTCACCAGTACGCACAAATAACTGATTCACCGTTTGCGCAATGGTAATCAAGCAGTTATCTCCTTCTATATGGCCGTAGTTATCGTTAAATCGTTTGAAATAGTCCACATCGATTAAAATGAGGCTCATTGGAAATTTGTGCCGCCCATGCCAACTGATCATCTCTTTAAGCTTGTCATCTATAAATCGACGATTAAAGACTTGCGTTAAGCCATCTTCATTTGCTTGCTGCTGCAAAACACCATTTAGCTCTTCAAGTTTAACCGTTGCGCGTTTAAGCTCTCGACGCATACTTGCAATACGCTGCATGGCTAATAATTTGGAGTTGAGTACCAGTTTATCGACTGGCTTGGTTAAGTAATCATCACCGCCTGCCTCTATCGCTTGCGCGATCATCGACGGTTCATCATGCCCACTTAAAAAGATAATAGGCACCCATTCATGGTATTGCTGACGTATTTTTTTCGACAATTCAAAACCATTCATGCCGGGCATCGAAATATCCATCAGAATCAGTTCTGGATCAAATTGGCAATAGCTATCCAATGCCGCTTGTCCACTGGCAACCGCCTCCACGTGATGACCGAGCTGTTTAAGACGAATGGTGAGTTGCATTCGATCCAGTTGTACGTCATCGACCAGTAAGATCCTCATAGAAGAGCCCGAACTTACCATCTGTAACCCCTTTAAATTTCAATCATATGCTTACGTATAACATAGATTTATTCACTTTCTTTGTTTAATTTTGCGCACAATATTGACTTTTCGCTATAAATTTTTAGCATGTAGCTTTTCCCCTAAAGAGATATCTTCATGTCTGAAGTAAAGCAAACCGAACAACCTGTAGTGGACTTAGACGCCATCTCGCCAGAATTGCGCCAAGTAATTGAATTTGATCAAGTGCCACAAGAGATGTACTACATGGTCGTGTCTATACATGAAGTCTCTGAAGAAGCGGTACGCGAGTCTTGGAACTCTCTACCAGCCAGTGCGCAAAATGTGTTGGATAATTTTGAACAGTTTCATGCGTTGATCTCTGTCAGCCAAGCTTTTGCTGGTGTCAATGTCATGGAGGAGTTTCCAACATTGAATTTACCGAAAGAGATGACAGACCAAGATAAAGAAGAGTACCGAGCAGAGCTTCTTGATCAAGTGCTGCATAACTGTGTGAAAGATATGGTTAAACAGATCAAAAAAGCACGCCGCGACCCAATTCTAAAACGCGATTTTAAAGACGTGTTTGCAAAATAAAACGCACATCATTGAGCATAAAGCCGTCAATTTTATATGACGGCTTTTTCTATTGAACCTGAACTCGGGATAAGAGAGGCTTAGGTTATTGAATCAATACATTAATAATGAAAAATATTAATGCGTTAAGACGATATCACGCTGCGACACGCTCACGCCTTTAATTTGCACATACAGCGAATCACCAACATCCAGTTGTAGCTCATCGGCCGCCCATTTGGTTACCGTAGCCCACAGGTAACACCCTTCGCCTAACTTAAGTTTTATCCCCACACTCTGTTTATCAGTACCTTGAGGCTGCTTTTCAATCTGACAAATCTGCGCAGGCAGAATATTACGAATTGACGTCCGGTTTGGCTTATCAAGCGCCACCGAAACATCATTTGCACGGATCTGTAATCGCAGTGCAGAGCCTACCTCGCCTTCCACATATTGCACCCAAAGTTTGACATCATCTGCAAGCGAGACCTGTGTGAGCGCATAATCTTTGTTGTGCTGGCAGATGTGGGCAGAAAACAGACTACTTTGGTCGGCAAATGATTGCCAAGGACGCATATAATTTGAAGACCACACTTGCTCTAGCTCACCGCTTATCAGCACAGCGCCCTGTTCTAACACAACTAAATGATTAGCCAGACGCAAAATTTCATTCATGCTGTGCGTCACATAGAGAATTGGAATATGTACGCTATGAGCCAGCTCTTCCAAAAAAGGCATCACTTCACGTTTGCGCGGCATATCGAGCGATGCCAACGGCTCATCCATCAATAAAATATCTGGCTTGGATAGTAAGGCTCGGCCAATCGCTACTCGCTGTTTCTCCCCACCCGATAAATCATGCGGATAACGTGTAAGTAATGGCGCTAAAGCCAATAATTTTACGATAGCGGCGAAGTGGTCGGCATCCTTTTTTTTGACACCGTAGTTTAAATTGCCATGAACGGTGTAATGTGGAAACAGTCGAGCATCTTGAAAAACGTAACCAACATTGCGCTTTTCAACAGGCAAGTTAATCTTTTTTTGTTGACTAAATAGGATGCGGCCATTGATCTCGATTTCACCAAGTTCAGGCTTCACCAATCCACTGATAATATTGATGAAGGAGGTTTTCCCCGACCCTGAACGCCCGAAAACCGCACAAATACCACGGCTTGGTAAAACCAAATCCGCATTAAGCTTGATATCACCTAACTGTTTTTCAAATTGAATCTTTAACCCACTCATCATTGAGTCCCTAAGCGCCGAGTCATTCGGCGGCTAATCACTTCAGAAATGAATAACGAAGCCAATGCAATCGCGATGGAGATAATACACAAACGCATCGCTTCCATTTCGGCTCCTGGTGTTTCTAAAAAGTTATACATCGCAAGAGGAAGCGTTTGTGTTTCACCGGGAATATTGGACACAAAGCTAATGGTGGCTCCAAACTCACCTAGGCTGCGAGCAAAAGAGAGCATCGCGCCAGTGATCAGCCCGGGTATCGTTAAGGGTAATGTAATGGTCAAAAAAACTTTGAGTGGTGAAGCGCCTAAGGTTCGAGCTGCTTGCTCTAACTTAGGATCGACGCTTTCAAGGCTTAAACGAATCGCACGAACCATCAAGGGCAGTGCGATGATGACACACGCCAACACGGCTCCACGCCAACTGAAGCTGAAACGCAAGCCAAACATATTATCAAGCCACTGCCCAATTACGCCTTGTTTACCCATGGTGATCAACAGAAGATACCCCACAACCACTGGCGGTAATACGAGCGGCAAATGCACTAGGCTATCCAATATACTTTTACCCCAAAACTGCTTTCTGGCGAGTAGCCACGCAAAAAACATTCCCAGCGGTAAAAGCCAAAGCACGGTATAAATCGCGACTTTTAAGCTCAGTTGCAGTGCAACCCATTCATATTCAGAAAGCAAAGGAATCCGTTCCTGTTATCACGCTAAAACCGTAGTTCTGTAAGATACTTTTTGCTTGATCGCTGCGTAAAAAAAGCATGAATTGATTCACCGTATCACGCTCAGTTAGCTGCACTAAAGGATAATGGATGGCGCTGTGTAGGCTTGAATCAAATTCGTGTACCACTTTGACCTTATTGCTCATCAATGCATCCGTCTTATATACAATACCAAGTGCGGCTTCTTGACGTTCCACTAGCGCAAGCGCTAAACGTACGTTATTGGTTTGAGCCAGCATAGGGGCGAGCGACGACCACACTTTTAACTTTTCTAGTGCCTCTTTGGCATACATTCCCACAGGCACCGCCATTGTGTTACCTATCGCTAAACGTGAACCGTTTAAGGCGTCAAGCCATGCCGCAACATCATTTACCACCAGCGAATTGAGTTTCGACGATTGATGGGCGATAAGCACCAGCTGATTTCCAGCCAACAATGTGACCTTATCGCTCGTCACAATGTTCTTGTTAAGCAAGTGAGTAACCCAGTTATCATTGGCTGAAATAAAAATATCCGCTGGTGCACCTTGCTCAATTTGACGAGCAAGCGCGGATGAACCCGCATAAACGGGCACAATATCTAACGGTTGTTTCGGCTGGTAAGCCGCAATCAATTCATTAACCGCATTTGTCATGGATGACGCTGCATAAACAGTGATTTTCTCTTGTGCATAAACCGCCGTACAGCACAGCATGGCGACGATAGAGAGCAGTATTTTTCTCATGTTAACGCTCCGTTAATTCTGGCCATAATAAGGCCAAGTTCAAATGCTCTTCAATCGCATCCGCAATGCGGTTAATGGCTTGTTCTTTTTGCGCCACATGATCGTAATAACTTATATCAGCGGCACCAGCCCAGCGACAGATAAGCTCAGTTGCAGGAAAACTATCAAAAATTCCGTGCATGTAAGTCCCCAACACTTGCTGGCAATCACTTAATAAACCGTCACGGTTGCCATTGTCTAACGTGATGATTGCTGAGGATGATGCATCATCGAGCGTTGTGCGTCCAACGTGGATCTCGTAGCCTGAGACCTTCGCTTTACCTTGCGGTAAAATAAGCTCGCCTTGAACATTCCTGAGCGTTTTTTCAGCGGTGAGTTCTGTACTGACGTTCAACAACCCCAGTCCTTCACTTTCGCCCGCTTCACCTTCAACGCCGAGTTGATCGCGAATTACCCGACCTAACATTTGGTAACCACCACAAATGCCCATCACTTTGCCTCCGAAACGCAAGTGACGTTTGATATCCTGATCCCAACCTTGCGAGCGAAGATACGCAAGATCGTCCCTTACAGATTTACTGCCCGGAAGCAGAATCAGATCCGCATTTTCGATCCGTTCACCCTTTCCCACATAACGTAAGTCAACATCAGGATTTAAACGCAACGCATCAAAATCAGTATGGTTACTAATGCGAGTTAATACTGGCACCACAATATTCAATTTACTGTTGCTGCTGAGGGTTTGCGCTTGAGTGATCGCATCTTCAGCTTCTAAATCAAAGCCATGTAAATAAGGCAGCACACCAATGACGGGTTTACCCGTTTTTGCTTCTAACCAATCAAGGCCAGATTGCAGTAACGCGATATCACCTCGAAAGCGGTTAATCACAAACCCTTTTACACGCAGCTGTTCCGATTCAGAAAGCAGTGCTAACGTGCCATACAGATGAGCAAATACACCGCCTCTATCAATATCGGCAATGATAATCACAGGTACATCGGCCGCTTCAGCAAACCCCATGTTAGCAATGTCGTTTTCGCGTAGGTTGATTTCAGCCGGGCTTCCCGCCCCTTCAATCATGACACTTTGATACTCGGCTTGTAACCGAGCGTAGGAATCAAGCACAGTATTCATCGCGACTTTCTTATAATCGTGATAACCCGTTGCTTCCATATTAGAGAGCGCTCTGCCTTGCAGGATAACCTGCGCACCCGTGTCTGAATTTGGCTTGAGTAATACAGGGTTCATGTGTACCGATGGCTCAACGCCACACGCTTGAGCCTGAACAGCTTGCGCTCTCCCGATTTCGCCACCATCGGCCGTCACCGCACTATTGAGCGCCATGTTTTGCGGCTTAAAAGGGGCTACTTTTATTCCTCGACGTGCTAACACTCGGCATAAGCCTGCAACTAGCACACTTTTTCCAGCGTCGGAAGTGGTGCCCTGCACCATCAATGACCTTAATGTTGATTCCATATTAACTCTACGATAGGCGTTTGCTGGTAATCATACCGTCACAGCTGCTACTCACTCAATAAAATGAATGGAATATTAATGTTCCGCTCAGAGTGTGTTCAACATCTTAGTGTTTAAATCGCTTCATCAAAACAACAAACCCATAGAGGAATTAAAAATGAAACGTACAACACTAGCCCTAGCAGCTTCGATGATTATTGCTCCTGTTTTCGCTTTTGCAGGTAACCATAACCAAAACAGTAATACCATCAATTACAATGGTCCTATCGAACTTACGTCTGTGGAATCGTTGCTAAAAGACACCAATATGTTTACAGAAAAGCATGTTGTGGTTGAAGGAAAGTTGATTCGTCAAATCAGAAAAGACACATTCGTATTCAGTGATGGCAACGGTGAGATTCAAGTAGAACTGGATGATGATATCCACTTCACAGCACCACTCAATGCCGAGACTAAGGTTCGCCTTTATGGCGAATATGAAGGAGGACTGACACCTGAAATCGAAGTGGATCAGATCCAAGTTCTATAATCATTACTGTTTATTGCTCTCTTGATGGTAAAACACAAAAAATAAGATGGATTTTTTTGTGAAAATGGCCTGTAATTTGCAGGCCATTGCTGTATCTTATTCAGCTTAATTTTCATCTTTTCAGGACGAAGCGTACATGTATAAAAAAGCGTACTCACTAGGCCTAGTCGGTTTGTCATGCGTTCTTTCTTTCTCTGCGCAAGCTAACAATTTTAATTATAACTTCTTTGAAGTCAGAACCGCTATCAGCCCTGAATCCTCAGGTGCAGAATTTAGTACTTATTTAACCGATAATACACACCTGGTCGCTCGTTACGATTCGAGATTTGACGGAGATTGGGATGCCGCTGGCGGAATTGGCTTTAACGGTCCAATAAACCAATTTGCCGATGTCTACGGACAAATGCTTGTTCACCACATTAGACCTACCGATGAACAGGGTGGCAAAAGCGAAACCCAGTTGGAGTTTAATATTGGCAGCCGGATCTGGTTATCGAGCCAAATTGAAGCCAATATTAAACTGGGTAAGAACGATGAACACTCGGTATTTTGCGCTGGATTACGTTTTCACTCTACCGAACAATTATCGTTAGGAGCTGAAACCAAAAACAACGGCGTTTACGGCCCACAGATCGTCATGAATGTTCGTTTTCAGTTCTAAAACGTAAAGTGGCCTTCAGGCTTAAGCGCATGATGCTTCTTCGCTACTTGTGCGCTTCTTTTTACTCTTTGTATCAACAGAATTACCCCACAAATTTGATGTACTCCACGATATCAGATATTTGGAAGCGACTTCTCATATATCAGCGATATACTATGCACTCAATAACTTATATGTGCCGCTATGTTTCGCTCTTTCTATAAATACTTAGCTCAATGGCTATTTGTTAGTGTCGTGCTTGGGGTTGTGCCCTTTCTTTATTTCGTCAAAGAATTCGACAAAGCTCATGAACAAACTGTGCAAATGATCGAACAAAAAAGCCATTCTCAACTCGAATACAATAAGCACGAACTGCTTACTGCGTTTAATGACGTTTACAATTCCACTCAAATATTGTCAAACAACACCATGTTGTACAGCGCGTTACGTCTTCCCTCCACCGAAAATATCGAAGCGGTACAGGCGTTTTGGTTATTAGCAGCTCGTATTCAAACCCTTTATTCTCGGCTCAGGCTTTTTGATATAGCGGGTAACGAATTAATTCGCGTGAATCAGAGTAATGGATCAACAGAAGCAGTGCCAAGATCACAACTAAAAAACAAATTGCACCGAGACTATTTTCAGTATGCGCAAAACCTTTCCCCAAACCAAATTGGGATCTTCGGTGTTGATAGTGAAAGAGAAGAAGAAAATTATGGTACTGCTTCCCAGATAACCGCAGTATTTAGGATTATTGCACCAATAGATTTTGATGGAAAAAGGCAAGGCTATTTTGTAGCAAATCTTAACTTAACCCAATTGTACAAAAAATTTAACCAGAGTTTAAATTCACTGAGTCGCCCAGACATCATCAGTTTCAAGGGTCAGTATATTCATCATGAAAATGAGATCTTATCTCAGCAAGAAAACCCGTCGAAATACCACATGCTGAATATTAACAGTGTCGCCCCTATACTGTGGAAAAGTATGCAAGAGCAAGCTTCTGGCACGGTATGGGATAACAACTGCTGGTATAGTTTTACTCAAGTTCCTTTGCAATCCATATTCCCAGAAATGGAGCCAATTTACCTAATTCAGTCATTAAATGGTGATGCGCTCAATAAATTGCTTTCTGCCACAGAGCTAAAAATTGGCTTTCAAGCGGTTGGCATCGCGCTATTAGTAATGACGATTGCCGCCGGTTTTATTCGTTGGAACGCAAACCACGATAAAAACAGTATTGAGAGCAAACTGGCTAGAGCGGCGATGAATGGTATGTCCGCTATGGTGATTACCGATCGTAATAACCGCATTATCAAAGTAAACAATGAGTTTACCCGGATCAGCGGCTACACCTTAGCCGAGGTAAGAGGTAAACAACCTTCCGTTTTTTCCTCCGGTAAGCACAATCAAGCTTTTTACATGAATATGTGGAAAGTGCTGCAAGACGAAGGGTTATGGGAAGGTGAAGTCATTAATAAGCGTAAAGATGGCTCAATGCAAACCGAGATCTTACGTATTCAAACCATCCGTGATTCAGACGGAATTATTCAGTTTTATGTGGCCTCCTTTGTTGATATTAGTCATCGCAAAGAGCTAGAAAATCGCCTGCGTGAGCTCAGCGAGAAAGATGCGCTCACCAACATTTGGAACCGCAGGAAATTTGATCAAGAAATGCGTTCAGAATGCTTACGCGTAAAACGTTACCAAGCTCAAGTGCAGTCGTGCTTAGCGATTATTGATATCGACCATTTTAAACGTATTAATGATAAATTAGGCCATGCAGAAGGCGATAAAATCATTCGTTCTGTCGCAACACAATTAAGTGAACACCTAAGAGAAACGGACTTTTTAGCTCGCATCGGAGGCGAAGAGTTTGCCATCATTATGCCTCATACACCACTGGCAGAAGCTGAGTTGGTCATGCACCGTTTACGAGTAGCCGTTCACTTAAATCATCGTTTAGAAGTGTCGATCAGCGGTGGCATCACTGACATTACAGAAAAACCCGAAGAAGTGTATAAACGGGCCGATATTGCATTGTATGAGTCAAAAGCTTCGGGGCGTAATCTTGTCTCGGTATTGACCAGTGTCGAGATGGAAGAATTTGCTTAACAATTAGCACCATTTAAGTGCATCGAGAAATAAAATGGGTTTATTTTCGTGCAATTATCGCAAACTTAGTTTGTAACGTATTGTTCGCTATCATTTTTACTTTTGGCTTAAAACTTGTACTACTCTCTAATATGGTAAATAGATTGCACATATTTAGGGAGAAATAAGATGCAAGAAACACTAACCGTTGTGTTAGCAGGTGGCGTCGGTTCGCGGCTATCTCCGCTAACCGATGACAGAGCAAAACCGGCTGTACCCTTTGGTGGAAAATATCGAATCATTGATTTTACACTCACCAACTGCCTACACTCAGGGCTGCGAAAGATTTTGGTCCTGACTCAATATAAATCTCATTCATTACAAAAACATTTACGTGATGGCTGGTCTATTTTCAATCCAGAACTCGGCGAATTCATTTCTGTGATCCCCCCGCAGATGAGAAAAGGCGGAAAATGGTACGAAGGAACGGCGGACGCTATCTATCACAATATGTGGCTACTTTCACGCAGTGATGCCAAACACGTCGTTGTTTTATCTGGTGATCATATCTACCGGATGGACTATGCCTCTATGCTCGAAGCTCATAAGCAAAAAAATGCTGCACTGACTATCGCCTGCATGGATGTCCCAAGAGAACAAGCTTCTGCCTTTGGCGTGATGAATGTGGATAATGACTTCAAAATCACCTCATTCATCGAAAAACCAAGTGACCCACCCTCCATGCCCAATAATCCTCATCGCAGCTTAGTTTCTATGGGGATCTACATTTTTGATATGGAAGTATTAAAAAGTGCTTTGATTAATGATGCTGAGCTGGAAAACTCGAGTCACGATTTTGGCAATGACATCATTCCCAAATTGATTGAAAGCCATGCTGTTTATGCGTATGAGTTTTGCGGTGACCGGGGGCGAGTCGCTAAAGATTGTTACTGGCGTGATGTCGGAACACTTGATTCTTTTTATAACGCTAACATGGATTTACTCGAACCCGTTCCACCAATGAACTTATACCAAAAAAACTGGGCCATTCGAACATACGAAGCGCAATACCCACCTGCGCGCACGGTTTCTTCTGCAACAGGTAACGAAGGTATATTCATTAATTCGATCATTTCAAACGGTGTGATTAACTCTGGAGGTTCTGTACAACACTCCATTATTTCTTCAAACGTCAGAATTGATGATGGTGCAACAGTGGTCGATAGCATTTTATTTGATGATGTTGAAGTCGGCGCAGGGTGTCAGCTCATGAGATGTATTATTGATAAACATGTAAAAATCCCTCCACATACTCAAATTGGCTTAAACCCAGTTGAAGATGCCCAGCGTTTCCGTATTTCAGAAAATGGCATTGTTGTGGTACCCGAAAGTTATCAATTCTAAACCTAGATTTTTTTGCCCACTCAATTTATCCCTCATTAAAATGAAGCCTTAGCACACGCTAAGGCTTCTTACTTTACACTGAGTTCAAAACATACCGATTAATCACGCTTAGTTATGGGCACGTTGTTGCATCCCAAAACCAATTTGACTGAGTCGGTGACTCCCAAACGCCGGGGTTGTTTTTGGCAATAAAACATTTCCCGTTGTAAATCACAACATCGCCAGTTTTCACCTGTGTGGATCCGGGAACCCAAGTAATGACATTGCTAGGATTCGTGGTACCACCGGTATCGCCACCGCCAGTATCTCCACCGTCACTGCCACCAGAAGATAGGTCAGCAAGTGGAAGATCCGGTTGTTCAAACTTGAAGGCGTAATCGACACCATTAATGTTTACGCTGTAATTTGCAGGCCCAGAAATAGGCAGATAGTAAACCATATCCAACTCATACACGCCACCTGCGGGCAGAGCTTTCCAATTAGGTAAACTAAACGCTACGCGGTGCATGACACCGTCTAAGCCACCGACGTTGTTGGCGCGAGTATGGCCAGAAGCAATCACCTTCAAACCACCACCAGATTGGTCTTTAGCATTATCAGGTGCAGATACGGGGATATCAAACTGGAACTCAGTACCACCTGGGATCTCTTGACCTGTGTTGTTAGTAAAGCTGATTTTCGGATTGATTGGGTAGTTTTGATCACCCACCTTAAATCCACCAACGGAGACCGCGATATCTACGGTTTCACTGGCAATCGTTCCTGTTGCAAGCGTGTT
Source organism: Vibrio sp. 2-2(8) (assembly GCF_963888495.1). NCBI lineage: Bacteria > Pseudomonadati > Pseudomonadota > Gammaproteobacteria > Vibrionales > Vibrionaceae > Vibrio > Vibrio sp. 2-2(8). The sequence continues at coordinate 123,270 of NZ_CAWPJM010000033.1, forward strand.
GCCATAAGGCGTTGCCGACTTAAACTTGTCATAAATTGCTTTCGTCATGGTATTACCCATGTGGTATTCGCCATTTCCGCTTGCACAAGCTTGCTCTGTTGAATCCACTTGAGTGCGTTGCCCATTAGCGTCCAAGACATAACAGTTATAATCGCCCGCTAACTCCCAAAACATGATGCCGCCGATCTCTTTATCGATGACATAATCGGCTTTGGTGTTGATAGACTCTTTATCTTCAGTTGATAAGAACACCCCTTTATCGGCATTCCACAGCCAAGGCGCGACGGCAACGCTGTCGTAGTGACGTTGGTAAAGACCGACAAGTTGATCGGCAAGCTCATTCACTGGATCAAGGTTATAAGCTTGGGCGTAAGAGCCCCAAATTCCCTTCTCTAGGTTTTTGGCATGCCACATTGGGTTTGAACCTGCACCCATCTCGTTTCCTTTCGGATCGGTGTCGTGCCACATGTTGTCAATACCCACCGCGCCGTGGCCACAGTTGTTTTTCTCACCCTCACCAGTGCCCGGAGCACATTCAGCTTGGTTAGGTAATGCCGCTCGCCCCCATAAACCATTCTCTCCACCCGTGACACCTTGCCAGCCGCGCGTGTAGTAAGGAACGCCGATGTTGATACGCCCTGCGGGCATAGAACCGCGGAAATAATGATAAGCCCAGTCAGTGTTGAGATAACCAATACCACCGTATTGAGCCGTACCATATACGTTCCACTGTGCTAACTCTGAATCTTTACCAGTGTCATACAAAGCCGCGTTGTGACCCACGTGATCATTCCATGCGCCGTGTAAGTCATAAGACATGATGTTCACATAATCAAGATACTGAGTGACATCAAACGTCTCCATACCACGCAATAGATAACCAGAAGACGGTGCTGCAATCGTCAGCATGTAATGGTGTCCATCTTGTGCCGATGCTTGATCAAGCTTCTGACGTAGTACCTTCATTAACTCTTGGTACGACGCCCATAAATAAGCACGGCGAGGTTCCATAATCGCTTTATCATCTGGATTACCTGCGCCCGCCATTGAGGTTGGATATTCATAGTCGATATCGACACCATCGAATTGATATTTACGAATCATTTCAACAGCCGATGTTGCAAATTTTTCAATACCAGCGTGGTTGATAGAGCCATCAGCGTTGGTTGTCATCGTATAAAAACCACCATCGGCGACACGGTTGCCAGCCGTATCAAAGTGCCCGCCAGTTTCAGCCCAGCCTCCGATAGAAATTAAGGTCTTAACATCAAATTTTTTCTTCGCTGTTGCCAACGCACCAAAATGACCTTTAAAGCCTAATGCAGGATCAATCTCAACCCCTGGCCACTCTTTGCCCACTGCCGCATTATTGGGATCGTTCACATCGCCCACATTCACTTTGCCATCGGAACCTATGCTGACGAAGGCATAGTTAATGTGCGTGAGCTGCTCCCACGGGATGTCTTTTACAAGGTAAGCCGATTGCGGATCATCACCCGCACGCCAACTGGTGAAATAACCGATCACACGACGTGGATGATCCGCCCCCATGATCTCACGACCTTCCGCATCATAAACGGTGCAATAAGGTACATTCACACCTTCGGTTTGATATAAACCATCAGGACGACAATTATTAGCTATTGGCGCGCCACTGACTGTTAAAGTCGCTAACGTGGAATCTGTCGTCGCACCAAGGTTATCAGTGGCGCGTGCAAACACCGCCAAGTTACCCGCTTTTGTCGCAGTGTATTCTAAGGTATACGGAGCACTAACAGCCGTTCCAACCAGCGTTCCTGCAACGAAGAAATCAACTTTATCGACGCTTCCATCAGTATCAGCAGCGTTTGCGGTTAAGGTGACTAAAGCCCCCACGTCAACGGAAACCGCAGAGAGCGTAATATCAACGGTTGGAGCCTGATTGCCTGGTTGCTGTGCCTCTTTCACCGTTAAGGTCGTTGCACTTTTCACGCTGGCATCACCTTTATCATCGATGGCTACAACACTGAATTCATGCTGACCAGCGGTTGCGACCCACGTGGCTTTATAAGGTGCCGTGGTGACTATACCCACAATTGCACCATCGACAGAAAACTCGACTCGAGCAACGCTGCCGTCACTATCGGTTGCGTTCGCACTTAATATTACGGTATCACCGACAGCAATCACATCTGCTGCGGAAGGTGAAGAGAGATTCGCGGTGGGTAGCTGGTTCTCACCACCGGAAGTGGCGCAAACATCCAACACTTTCCACTGGGCATAATCACCAGAAAAGTTGGCTGGATCGTTACCTTGAGTCCAATAGTTAGCTTGGTAGGCGGTACCACTGTGCTGAACCTTGTTACCGCCAGTATAAACTTTTGACGATTCCCAAGGGCTTAGTGTCGTGCAATCAACGGCTGCATAGCTGTTAAAAGCCATCAAGCAAGAGGCCGTTAAAGTGCTCAGTGTAAAAACACCCTTTGCCACTGTCCTGTTGTTTAAATGCATAGCTGCTCATTCCTTAAGTTATTGTTTCACTATAAAAAGCCTCGTATCAAGAAGAAACCAGACTTTAATTCTCACGTGAAACAACTGTAGGACAGAGCGATAAATAAGCACCTCAATTTGTTCAAATATCAAAAATCACTCGCAACAAGTTGCACTATTTCTGCAAAAGAGACATCGTTATTTTGCATCAACAACTAATTATTGGTTAATTTTCCGATTCTAAAAAAAGCGCCGAAATCAGAACAATATACGGACTGCCTGCCGGTTATTTAACTTACACACCATCAAAAAGAGCAAAAAATATGCAACAACACTAATTGTTACAAAAATGTAGAGTTTAACTTTATGCGCTATTTCTAACGCTGCACTCCTCTTGGGGTTTCATTAAAATGTCGCTTATATTCTCGACTAAACTGAGATGCGCTGGCATAACCAACTAAACGAGCGGCATCGTTCACACGCTTGCCTTCCACACGAATCAGCTCTTTCGCTCTGTTAAGCCTGACTTTTTTTAAATATTGTAAAGGAGATTCTAACGTCACCAGCCTAAAGGCGTGGTGAAACGCCGAAACACTCATATTAGCTTCTTCGGCGAGTAACTGAACGGTAATGGACTGATCATATTCTTGATGTACTTTACTCAACGCTTTGGCTATCCGGGCGTAGTGTCCTTCTTGATGAGCGAGATCAAAAAGCACATAACCGTGCTCGCTGGTTAATGCCCGAAACACAATCTCCTCGACTAAGCTTTCGCCAAGCACTTTAGCTTCAAGATCATCAACCAATGCAGACATCAAACGAATCGCACTTGCTTGCATCTTTGCGCCCATTTCTACTGATTTCAGCCCGCATTTTGATTTGTCTATGCAATCAGATAAAAAACCAGAAGCCTCAAGTCGATCAACCTGCTTAAGGAGAAGTGAGTGATCGATATTAATAGTCAAGCCCAATAACGGTTCACTTTCTGACGCAAAAGCTTCGCACTCAAGTGGTAAAGGTACCCCAACAACCAAGTAATCATTGGGGCCATAATTTACGGGTTGGCTACCAATATGAATGCGTTTATGTCCTTGCCCCAACAATATGATACCGGATTGATACACAAGGGGTTGTCTACCATTACCGCGGCTGCTGCGATAAAACAATACGCCCGGCACTGCCGTTTGGTGAATACCTTCCAAATGATCTAAAGATTGTTTTTCAATGTATTGCTGCATCAGTTGCGCCAGTTTACTCATAATGCCCCCTTATCAAAATTGAAGGAAGAATACGACAATTAGAGAATTAGGCAATTAATTTCGAGAAATTGGTCTGTATTGACTGGATAATTAATACTAATATGCACATCGTAAAACACTGCCTTGGAGGCGCCGCCTCCTTTTCTATAAGCAAAGGTGAGAATAATGAAATTTACTTATGTTAACCCTACTCTAATTCACTTCGGCCAAGGCCAAATCTCTGCGATCAGTCAGGCGATTCCAACTGACCAAAAAGTGCTGGTGATCTACGGTGGCGGTTCGATCAAAAAAAATGGTGTTTATGACCAAGTCGTGAGTGCACTCACTGACCACCAATGGGTCGAGTTTTCAGGTGTAGAAGCAAACCCAACCAAAGAAACCTTAGATAAAGCGGTTGCTATCGTCAAAGAACAGGACATCGACTTTATTCTTGCCGTGGGTGGTGGTTCGGTTATCGATGGTTCAAAATACGTTGCCGCGGCGGCTAAGTATGATGGGGATGGCTGGGACATCATGGTGGGTAAACATCAAGTTACTGAAGCTACGCCTATCGGTGCAATTCTGACTCTGCCAGCAACCGGTTCTGAATCCAACATGGGCGCGGTCATTACCAAAGCACAAACACAAGACAAACTGGCCTTTATGGCTCCAGCGGTACAGCCTAAGTTCGCAGTGCTTGATCCAGACGTAATGAAATCACTGCCTGAGCGCCAGTTGATCAACGGTATTGTTGATGCTTGGGTACACGTCTGTGAGCAATATTTAACCTTGCCAACCAATGCGATGGTTCAAGACGGCTATGCCGAAACTTTACTTAAAAACTTGCTGGTATTGGGTCAACAATATGACCAGCGTGATAATGATGGATGGCGAGCAAACCTGATGTGGACAGCGAACCAAGCACTAAATGGCCTGATCGGTACTGGCGTTCCACAAGATTGGGCGACTCATATGATTGGTCACGAGTTCACCGCATTATGGCATGTTGATCACGCCCGTTCGCTAGCGATTGTGCAGCCTTCCCTACTGCGCAATCAACTTGAGAACAAACGCGCTAAACTTGAGCAAATGGGCAAAAATGTCTTTGGACTCAATCAAACTAGCGATCTTGCCTTACGCACAATCGATGCGATTGAAGCCTTCTACCACAGCTTGAATGTTCCAACTCAGTTTGCGGATCATAATAGCAGTAAGCAAGCGGCCATAGACGCAGTTATCGCTCAACTGAACGCACATGGAATGCTTGTTTTGGGTGAACAGCAAGCCATCACGCTTGAAAAATCACGGGAAATTTTGGAACAAGCTATCATTTAGCCTCATTTTTTAGACGAGTGAATAGTGATTTCCACATTCCAATAGCATAGATTCAGCTACATCAAGCAGCGCAATTGAGCGCTGCTTTTTTTGTACTTTTTTTGTATTGGATACTTTATGTAGCGGCCTTTCATTACCATGCCAGCATTATCAAACTGATCCACCACCTAAAATTGAAAAACTAATAACGACTTTTAAAGTCATCCTTTTCTAAACCATGTTTTTTCATTCGTAAGTAGAGCTTTTTACGCGGTACTTGCAGATAATTTGCGGCATCAGCGACGCGACCAGAATGGAGAAATAATGCATCTTCAATAATTTGCTTTTCGTAATCATCCACCAATTCATCAAGCGGTGATAAAAGATCAGACTGATTGTACAAACGCTCTTTTCCCGTCAGTTTTACAATACCTATCGCATATAATTCAGCTACATTTCTCAGCTCTCGTACATTTCCCGGCCATTGATGTGCACGCAGTAGCGACAAATAACTCAGTTCTACCGCTGGCAAAGGTTTCGCCAATTTATTACAACTCTGCTTGAGAAAATAATGGAACAAAGTAGCGATATCATCGGGACGATGTCGAAGTACAGGCACCTCTATCACGCCTTGGTTTAGCAAATAATAGAGTTCTGGCTGCAACCGATTAGCTGTAATCAAGGCCTCAGGTTCCGTACCTAAAATAGCAATCACGCGCGTTCGAGCTTTGCTTAGGCGTTCTTGGTTAAGCATCCTCTGAGTCAAATAACGCTGCAATTCTTCAGAAAGTAATTCGATGTGGTCTATTAGCAATGTACCGTTTTCACTTGCATCTAATTTTTGTTCAATCTGTGCGAGCGTGGTCGTTGATGAAACGGTTAATTCCACCAAAGATGAAGCATGATTACCCTGTGTCAGTTGGTGGATGAGATATGCAATAGTATGCCGCCCAACACCCGATTCGCCACAAATAACAACATGACTGTTGAGCATTGAATACTGAGCAACATGGTGGCGAATTTGCCCCATTTGAGCGGATTTTCCGATGAGTTCGCATTTGATTGAGTTGGCCATAGCCGTTTTTTGTTGTACAAAATGACGACGAATATCGAGATTTTTCTTCACTAAGCTCAATAACTCCGCAGGATTGATTGGCTTTTCAAGAAAATCGCATGCCCCTATTTTGACCGCCTCTACCGCCATAGGAATGTCTCCGTGGCCAGTAATGACAATCACAGGAATATGCTCATCAATCGATTTAATCGCTTTAAGCAATTCAATGCCGTTCATTTGTGGCATATAGACATCAAGCAATATCACTCCAGCCCAATCAGAATGGATAAACTCACACGCTTTGGTGGGGTTAAGAAGTGCTTTTGACGGCAAATTAGCTATCGACATAAGATGCGAATATGAGTCAAGGACATCTTGGTCATCATCAATCAATAAAACAGAATAATTATGATTCATAAGGCAACTCCAGCACGACCATTGCACCTCGACTGACTGTCGAGGCAAGATAAATTTGACCCTTTATTTTTCCTATGAGCGAGCGGCAAATATTCAGCCCTAAGCCCAACCCTACTTCTTTGGTCGTGGTAAAGGGCGTAAAGAGTTTTTCAACGACATCATGAGCAAATCCAGCCCCTGAATCGCATACTGCAACAACGTGATGCGTTGGCGTACTCGACAGCAATATCACGTCAACTTTTTTGTGCTCACATCCCACAACCGCTTCACAGCCATTTACCAACAAATTAATCAATACCTGTTCCAAGCCGATTTGATCTGCAATGACTTGAATTGGTTGATGAATATGGCTTTGCAATACTATCTGTTGACGTTTCGCTTTCGTTTCAACCAACAACATAGCCTGACCGATAACGTCAGTAATCAAGACAGGGGTAAGGGTTTCATCACTGCTACTTTTACGAGAAAAATGACGTAACCCATTGATGATTTTGCCCATTCGCTCTGTTAAATGTTCAATATGATCGATGGAATGTCTGATTTGCTCTATTTTCTTCTGCTCTAAAGCAAGGTTTACGCTATAGAGATAAGTCGACATCGCGCTTAATGGTTGATTCAATTCGTGCGCTAAACTGGTCATCGTTTGCCCGACCACCGCCATTTTAGCGGCTTGTACTAACTCACTTTGTGTTTTTTTAAGATGGTTTTCGGTCCGGTGGTGCTGCTCAATTTCAGCGAGTAACTGATGATTTTTTTCACGTAATGAATGAGTTTTTGCTCGAACTCGCTCTTCTAATAATCTATTAGCGTGCTCTTGATCGGTAACATCCGTAATCGTGATGATAACTTTATCGCTTAAACCGTGGGTATACTTACGTAAATACAAGCGCAAGTAATAAGGTTTATCCACATCGCCTAACGATAGCGTAATGACATCTGCACCATTTTCGATCAACTTAGCCTCTGGGTTAAACAGTGCTCGCAACTGCGATTGAGTTGACGTTGAAAAACAGAGCCAAAAGGCTTTCGGGTCCTCATTCTGGTCTATATTCAAGCGAACACGAGCGCTTAAGTTAGCCGATTCAATATAACCATCCAAATCACAAGTGATTAAACTCGCTTGCGTATTGTTAATCAAACTCAGTGCGTTGGTTCGGTCCATTTCCTCCACTTTTTTACCATACTGAACCAATTTTTCACTGATCCGGCCAATTTCATCTCTGCCGTCTACCACAATAGGGTGTGAAAGATCGTTATGAATGATGGCATCTAAACTGTCGCTAAGGCGGTTAAGTCGGCCCACAATCCGACGATTGATGAAATAGTAAGTCAAAAACAAACTGATAATGATCGATAAGCTAAAGCAGACAAACAGAATACGGTTACCATGAGAAACCAGTTCCGTGGTCTCTTTTTTCGCTTGAACAAACGACTCATCGGCGTTGGCGACCAACATCGCAATATCAGTATGTTGGTGGAGAAGCTGTTGCTGAACTTCAGCTCGAATATCATCAAGCTGGGCATTTAAACGCACCATAGAACGTAAGTTTTGATGGAAAGAGCCATTCAAACTCAATACATCCATTAGCTCACTGAGTAATTGTTGATAGGCGATGGTTGCAGGTTGTGAAAAAATCGGCGCACTCTGTGCGTACAGTTCTTCAAGGCGGTACTGTAGTACTTTCATGCCATTATTCACTTGGCTAATATGCTTAGATTGGATGAGCTCTTTTGCGAACATAAACGTTTGAGCCTCACCATCTAGGATAGACTGGACAGCCCCTAAACTCGCAAACAGCATGTCGCTTTCATTGCCTTTCATTTTACGCTCTAGCTGCCACTGTATTTCTTGGCGCAGCGGAGTCAACTCAGAACCAATATCTTGATGTAGCCATTGGATCTGCTCTTGAAGTAACTCAATTTGACGACTTTGATCAATCCGTTGCCCGACCAGAAGACCAAATTGCTCACTAAGATTACGTAGCCGTTGATACCCAGCAAGCAGCCGTTGCTGCTCGCTGTTCAATTCAATCTCGCTTAATATTTTGCTGATCGTCGTTAAATTGTTATCCAAACGTTGCCGTTGCTCATCCAACTCAACTTTGTTACGCGTATTTGAGATGATTTCGATCCGTCTTTTAATTTCCGAACTACTGCTTTCGAGCAGATAACTGGCATTATATTTAGGAACACTTTTATCAAGCAGCTCGCTCACTTGATTATCTAAACTATTCCATGTTCCCCATGCGACGATGCTGACAATCGTCAACAGCAAGGTACTACAAGCAAAGGCTAAAACCAGTCTCGCGCCAATCGTGTTGTATTTCGGAAAAATCATGGCGTATCGACCCGGTCCAAGTTTTTTAGATCGGACAAAGCTTCTTCTAAGGTTAATGCCAACTGCATCTTCCAACGATGCGTCAGCTCCGCTACTTGCATAGAAATGGCGGCGGAGTGTGTCTCATACTGCGCCTCATCAACACTGATTTTTTGCCATGACTGATATACCACGGCTAACTCTGTTTCGGTCACAGGTAAAGAGAACACTCGAGTTTCAATATTTTCAATGAGCTTCAGAGCGGGTTCATTGTGTGCGTACTTGGTTTTAGCATGATTGATTGCGAGCCAAGTGTCTTTTAACTGAGGTAAGCGTTTGGTAATCGCAATTTCAAACAATAAGTTAACTAACTCCTCACGATGTGTAATGGATGCCATGGACAACTGTGTATATGCCTCATTAAACAGGGATTTATCGTTTATCGCATGTTTAGAAAAATCATTGCTATCCATATTCGTTTGTACCGATTTTGACATCAATAAATCGATGAATGCCTTCGCATATTGATCATTTTCACGCAGGCTCACTTGGGCGACGTATGTGGGCATTAGGGTAAAACTTTCATCGTAGCGAAATTGAACGTGCTCAAATTTTCGTTCTAATATGCTGGCATAGCTATCAATCGTTGGGCCTATCCCAAATTGCCCTTTGGCTACATAATCACTCACACCAAAACTGCGTGAGGAAATTGTCCCTAAATTTGCCCCCACGTTCAGTAAAATCCGCCACCCTTGTTGCCAACCATATTTAGCAAGAATGCTCTCGACCATTAACTGAGTAGTACCCGAACGTGTTGGGGTACTCATCGTGATGTGGTCAAAATAGATAAAATTAGCCAGATCGGTGAACGACGTAGGCGTCGGTAAATGATGTAAGCTGAGATAGTCACGATTCCATACCAAACCAGCGCCAGAATAGCCTATCGTCACGACTTTATCAGTTGGCGGTAACATGTAGGGTTTTAACCATTCTGGTGGTTGCAAATGGGCAGGTAAGGTTGCGAGCTTATTGCTATTTGCTAAATGCTGCATTAAAAAAGGCGATGAGCTCAGCACTACATCAATATTCTGGATATAGCTTTTATTAAGCAGTTGAATACTCGATTGTGCTCTACGGTGGACAACTTGCACATCAACCCCTTGATACTGTTTGCTGAACTCTTCAATAAGAGGTAGCAAGGGTTCACGTGAAAATGTAGTCAGTATGACTAACTCATTCTCTTTTGCATAAGCGGTATTGATAGCCGCCGCTATCGATCCTAGTAGCACCATCCATTTGCACCAGCGTAATAAGGTACAAGAACGGGAAACCGCTTTTAAATCACAAAACCCTAAAAATTGTGCGTTCACTCAAAACTCTACCGTTTAGCTAAAAATAAATTATTAAACATTTGTGTCAGTTATGACGCAAAACAGCGTATTACAATTTCAATTTTATCAGCAAAACATAATTTACCCTTCGCTGAATTCCCATTTTTGACCCATTCACACTCTCAATTTGAGTCATTTCTGCCTCAAATTGGCACTTTTGAGCCCCATACCCATTTGTTTGAAGATGCATTCCGACAACGAAACAACCCTATTTAGTAATAACCCTATTTAGTATTTGATGAATGGAGAGCTCCATGCTTAACTTTTTTAAAACTCGCCCAGATCTACCGCTATCGGATAGCTCTGAGGGCGCAATGCAATCGCGTTTCAAAAGTTTTCAATGGCAAGTATTCTTAGGCTTAGTCTTTGGATACGCCATGTTCTATGTGGTTCGTATGAGTTTAGGTGTCGTTAAAAAACCGATGCTTGATGCGGGCATCGTATCGATAGAAGAACTCGGGATCATGGGATCAGCCTTCTTCTTCACCTACGCATTTGGTAAGTTTTCGAACGGTTTCCTTTCTGACTACGCCAACATCGGCCGATTTATGTCGTTCTCACTACTGCTTTCCGGTGCCACTGCCATATTCATGGGGTTGAACACCACGGCATTCTTCTTTGTGTTACTTTGGGCCGTCAATGGTTGGTTCCAATCGGTGGGTTCTGCGCCTTCTTGCGTCTCGCTTTTCCAATGGTTCTCACCTAAACAACGCGGAAGCCGTTATTCAATTTGGGGAGGATCTCGAAATATCGGCGAAGGCATCACTTGGATTCTAACAGCAACGCTAGTGAGTTATTTAGGCTGGCAAGCAGGTTTCATCGGTGCGGGCATTGCTGCCATCATCGCTGCATTGATTATGTTCTTTGTACTGAAAGATCGTCCGCAAACCTATGGTTTACCTGATGTTGCAACAGCATTTGGTGAAGAGCCCGAGTTCAAAAAAGCCAACGATCCAAAAGAAACACGTCGCGCTCAACTGTTCATTTTGAAGCAGCCGACTGTCTGGCTGATTGCCGCTGCTTGTGCCGCGATGTATATCTCTCGCTATGCGATGTCTTCTTGGGCGGTGTTATACCTACAAGAAACCAAAGGCTATTCACTGATTGATGCTGGTTTTGCAATGTCCACTTACCCTATTGCAGGCCTCGCGGGTGCTATTTTGTCTGGTATCATTTCAGATAAAGTATTCAACGCTAACCGTCATATCCCAACGCTACTTTACGGATTTGCCAACATTGCAGGTATGTGCTTGATGTTCTTCGGCCCCGATAACCGTATGGTAGATGCTGTTGCTCTAGGCTTAATTGGTTTTGCGATTGGTGGGCTTGTCGTATTTCTTGCTGGCCTAACGGCTTGTGACTTAATGCCTAAAAATGCCGTCGGTGCCGTAAAGGGCTTTATTGGTTTGTTCTCTTACTTAGCCGCTTCGGCTCAAGAACTGGTGTCTTCATCATTGATTAAAATGACGGAAGTGGATGGCGTAACCAAATATGACTTTACTCAAGCACAATATTTCTGGTTGGCCGCTGGCGTGATTTCTTTACTGCTTGCGACTACGGTATGGAATGCCAAGAAAGTAACGGATATTGATGCTCCTACGGGCCAGATACTGGAAACGAAACCGAGTCTCTAATCTATAACACCCTTGATACAGGGAGGATAATCCTCCCTGTTATTTTCTTATTTTCATTCTTATTTTCTATATCCAAATCACTTGAAAAATCGACCAAATGTCGGCCGAGAGCAATGGACAAGTGCAATTAGCACCACCATAACTTCAAGTAAAATGGCTATAGCGAGTGTCGTTATAGGATACCACTATGTGTAAAACAAAAATCGTTGCAACGCTTGGCCCTGCAAGCCAAAGCCGTGAGATGATCACTAAGCTCATTAATGCTGGTGTTAACGTTGTACGTTTAAACTTTTCTCACGGCACCGCTGACGAGCATATTGAACGCGCGATGTTAGTACGTGACATTTCACAAAAGCTTGGTGTCAGTGTCGGCATATTAGTCGATTTGCAAGGACCTAAGATCCGTATTTCCTGTTTTGAAGACGGTGCGATCACTCTAAAAGCGGGTGACTCATTTATTCTCGATGGGCTTCACCCCACAATGGCTGGTAACCAAGAACGTGTGGGCTTAGATTACCCGCAGCTGATTCAAGACTTGAAGTTGGGTGATACTTTACTGCTTGATGATGGCCGAGTACAACTCCGGGTCGAAGAACTCAACAAACCACAGCAGTGGGTAAAAACTCGCGTCATAAACAACGGTAAGCTGTCTAATCGCAAAGGCATTAATTTGCTCGGTGGTGGCCTCTCCGCGCCGGCACTGACGGACAAAGACAAACGAGACATCATCACTGCCGCGAAACTCCAAGCCGATTTTCTAGCCGTCTCATTTCCACGTAATGCCCAGGATTTACATGAAGCGCGCCGGTTAGCGGTACAAGCCGGCTGTCATGCACATATTGTCGCCAAAGTAGAGCGAGCCGAAGTGGTGAGCGATCAAAAAAATATGGACGCGGTCATCAATGCATCCGACGTAGTGATGGTTGCTCGTGGTGATTTAGGCGTTGAAATCGGTGATGCTCGCCTACCCGGCGTACAAAAAGCGTTGATTGCGCGCTCAAACTATTTAGGCAAACCCGTTATCACCGCAACACAGATGCTGGAGTCGATGATTGACAACCCGATGCCAACACGCGCAGAAGTGCTTGATGTAGCGAACGCGATTATTGATGGCACTGACGCTATTATGCTGTCAGCAGAATCAGCGGCGGGAAGCTATCCCATTGAAGCAGTGGAAGCGATGGTGCGTATCGCTCACGGTGCAGAACAAGAGTTAGGCTGTGCGCAAAATTCATGGGATAAACTGCATCATTTGTGCAGCGATGCGGGCAAAAGCTTCGCGCTTTCCTCCATGATATCGGCGACTAAGGTTCATAAAGATCTTGGGGTCGCCATTTTAACTCAACAGGGAGAAACACCCCTGTTGATGTCTCGCTGTCAAAGCCAAGCTACCATTTGGGCACTCTCCGACAGGCCTGAACTGCTGCGTAAATTAACCATTTTGCGCGGCGTTACACCAACCTATATTCCATCATTAGCGACACAAGCAGATTTACTGTCTCAGCAAGTGCTTAACGCTCTGGCACAAGACGCCGCTAACCGCCATATTTCATCCATTTTGATGACACAATTAGAATCGATCGAAGGCGTGGGTAATATTAACGTCTGTCGTTTACTGACGTTGCCAGTAGTAAAAGAATTAGCCGCGTAGAATGTAGGGTTCTGCGCCGCTAATCATGAGATCATTAAAATTATTCAGTGATCTCAACACCTCCCCCTAAAAAAACCTTGCTCCACAGGGAACTTGGCCTGCGCTTGTCGCAGGCCCTTTTTAATGATGCCAACAGCCAATTATTTATATAAACAGTAACCTGAGTGAATGAATGGATTGAGCGGCTAAGGCTTCTAATTCCGCTTGTAGCTCCTGATAAGTTTGCGCAGAGTCAGCACTTTTCTCAATGACTAAACACAGATCAAACAAGGCATGCAAACCTAAGCTGCCAGCTGAACCTTTCAATTTGTGTGCTAACGACTTAACGACCTGAGCCTGTTCCCTCGATTGACGAAACTCGTGTAGGTATTCATGCGTGCAATCGGCGAACAGCTCAATGATTTCATTCATCTTGTCACGCCCTAGCACTTCAATATCCGCGAGTAGGATCCGCTCGTCCATAATCGGACGAGCGGATTTTTGGCTATCCGAGGTTACGTGCGTAGGCACAATCAACTCAACGGGTAAGGTATTGTGTTCAATACGTTGCTGGACAAGTTGTGCAAGATCTTCTTTGACTAAAGGTTTGGGCAAATAGCCATCAAAACCAGCCGCTAAATAGCTTTCCACCTCTTCATTAAACACATGAGCCGAAATAGCAATCATCGGTGTGGGGCGTAGATGCGAATACTGTTCACGTTCGATAAGTTTGAGCGGCGCCAACAGCTCAACACCATTAATGTCAGGTAGATTAATATCGAGCAGTGCGATATCAAACCTGTGTTCACTAAACAGAACCCGAGCTTCAGCGCCTGTTTTCGCGGTGAGCACATTATGGCCAAGACTGGTCAAAAACCCTTCAGCAACCATGCAGTTAACAGGGTTATCCTCCACCAGCAAGATGTTGGCCTCTCGCGTCGCGGCTATCGGCCTTTTAACCACTTCATTCACTGCCTCTCCTCGCTGTAAAGGAACAGTAAACTCAAAACGGCTTCCTTTGCCTAAATCTGATTCAAGCTTAAGCTCGCCACCCATGGCTTCAACAAGCCGTTTGCTGATAGCCAAACCAAGCCCAGTACCGCCTTTGTAACTTTGCTCACTGGAAGCTTGAGTAAACGCATCAAACAGCCTGATTTGATCCTGTTCACTGACTCCAACACCGGAATCCGACACTTCAAATGTCACTTGATTAGGCATTTCAGCATCAAGACTGACATAAATATCCACATAACCTTGATCGGTAAATTTGATGGCATTACCCACAAGGTTCGTCAGCACTTGACCCAAGCGAGTCATATCACCCACCCAAAAAGAAGCAACATCCAGTTCAATCTGCTTGGTAAATTCAAGCGACTTTTCTTCAGCACGTCCTTTCATCAGTTGGTAAACATCGTCCACCATTTGATGCAAATTAAAGTTGGCATTGCGAATTTCTAAGTGTCCGGCCTCAATTTTTGAATAATCCAGCACATCATTCAAAATGGACAACAAGGTGTGGCCGCTGCGGTTAATCACGTCCACATACTGGCGCTGTTGAACGGTTAATGGCATCTCTTGTAATAAACGAGCCGTGCCTAATACGCCATTCATTGGTGTGCGGATTTCATGGCTCATGGTGGCCAAAAATGCCGATTTAGCACGGTTGGCTTGCTCGGCTAAGTTGCGAGCTTTGGCATGATTCAACACTTCCATATTGAGTTTCTCATTGGTGTGTTGCAATTGTTCTGTTCGCTCGGTAACCACTTCCTCTAAGTGCTCTTTATGTTCTTGTAACGCCTCTCTCGCCTGCGCTTCACTTTCCGCCACCACTTTAAGAGACTGCGCGGTATTGCGGGCCGTGATGATCGCCTGCCCCATTTGCGCCAGTTCATCCTCTCCTTGGACTGCCACTTCCACCTGCAGTTGCCCTTTTGCGATGGATAACAGTGCCGATGAATATTCGGCTAAACGTTTTACCACCGACAGATAGACGACCTTCCACATAATGAAAGCTGCAATGAGAAGGCCAACCAAGGTTAATAAGGTCAATGTATACTGTGCCATATTCAAGGTTGTAGAGAGCTGCGCAACAGCGTGAGTCGTTGTACGATTGGAGTCATCCACTAAGCGGCTGACGGTAGTATTGAGATCTGAAAACTGTACTAAGGTGTTTTGTGTGAGCGATTTCGCGACCTGCTCGTTATCATAACGTTGCTGCAAAACACTAAAAACCACTTTGCGCTTTTCTAACTCATTAAGCAGCTCTGTCATTTGCTTCGAACGCGTCGGGTCTTCTACCGCGCGTACTCTGCGCTGCATGATGGTGAGGTTATGCAAAAACTCTGTTTGGATTTGTTGGATTCGCTCAACATCGGTAACCGTGCGTGTCTCTTCGATGTGGCTGAGCATTTTGAACGCCAGCAAATGAAGCTCATGCAAGCGTTCTGAAAGATCGAGGTCCACTTCCACTAAAGCGTCTAACGCTTTGTACGCTTGTGATGTTTTATTGGCTTGTAGCAAGTCATAAATGTGCGTCACATTCGCCACTGCGATGGTACTGGTATTGAGCACTTGAGTGCGTGTCAGCTCTTCCAATTGCAGCGCCAGTTGTCGCATCTCTTCCACTCGAACACTTAAGTCATGTGCCAGATACAACTTACGCTCAACCGTAATACCAAGCTGAGCCAGTGTATCGATAACGCTTTGAACATCATTTTCTAGGCGCGTCAGCAGTTCTGAATCAAAGGAATCGGCACCCAACTGCTTGATGTGATTAAGCAAAGATTGAAGCTGATCGAAAAGCGCTTTGCCATACTGCTGGCGCTCTTGCTCTGTTTTAGAGTTGGTTAACATTTGCACAGACGTAATGATTCGTGTGCTTAACTCCGACACTTGACGCGCTTCCAGCATCGAAGGAATGGCAGAATTCACCACATTACGTTCGGTTTTAGCCACCAGCGAAAAACCAAACACACCGATCAACGCCGATAACAAAACGAGCAGGGCCATTACCGAAAAGGACAACATTAATTTTCGGCCAATACTGGCTTTGGCTAACAACATGGCACCCAACCTCAAACATTACTTCTTAAGCAACACGGAATGGGCTATATTTTGCAGTGTTTACTCACGTTATGCCAACGAATAGCGAATGCAATTGATCTTAAACCTTATTTCCCCAACGCTTTTACTGCTGATTTTAAGCTTGATTAGCAGCACAACATTCGCCGAACCCCATAAGAAAGTCTGCGCTTTATACCCTCACCTCAAAGATTCCTATTGGTTATCAGTCAACTATGGAATGGTTGACGAGGCGAGAAAACAGAAGTTGAATTTACGCGTGTTAGAATCGGGTGGTTATCCTAATCATGAACGACAAAAAGAACAGCTTTCATTGTGCGTTCGTTGGGGCGCTGATGCGATCATTCTCGGTACTGTTGCGCCGGATCTTTACACAACGGACTTAAGCACATACGTCGCTTCTACGCCTGTGTTTGCAACGGTTAATCAGCTCATTCTCAATCAGCAGCAGGCTGCACGGCTACAAGGTCAAGTGGGTGTCGATTGGTATTGGATGGGATACTACGCGGGAAAATATCTTGCTGATAAGCACCCACAAGGCAGTGGAAAAACCAATATAGCTTTGCTACTTGGCCCGAAAACCAGTGGTGGTACTCAACCTGTTAGCCAAGGTTTTTATCGCGCAATACAAGACAGCGATATCAACGTAGTGGAAAGCCTATGGGCAGATAATGATAAAGAACTGCAGCGTAATTTAGTACAACAAGCGCTGGAGCGAGCTGACCTTCGCTATATTGTGGGCAGCGCCGTCGCGATTGAAGCGGCGATCAGCGAATTGAGAACCTCAGGGATGACAAACCACATCGGTTTGGTGGCAACCTATTTAAGTCATGGCGTCTACCGCGGGCTGCTGCGTGGCCGAGTCGAATTTGCGCCAACGGATAAAATGGTCGAGCAAGGCAGGCTTTCCATTCAACAAGCTGCGGCTTTTTTCAATCAGCAACCTTATGAAAAAAAAGCCGCACCGATTATCGAATCCTTAACGCCTATGTCACTCAATCCGCAGATAATTGCAGATTCGTTATCTCCATCTGAATATAGGCCGACTTTTAGCGTAAAAGCGATTGAATAAAAGTGGCGATTTCGCTATTTAACATACTGATTTGAATCATAGGGACTCTTCAATGCAAACAACGACTCGGACTATGCCTGCGCATAAGCATGTCGCTCTCGTCGCTCACGACAACTGCAAACCGGAACTACTTCGCTGGGTAAAAGAAAATAAAGAAAAACTACAGCGCCATTTTTTATACGCGACAGGAACCACTGGCAACATGCTCAGCAAAGAGACTGGCCTTGCTATAAAAAGCATGATCAGCGGTCCGATGGGTGGCGACCAACAAATTGGCGCGTTGATTTCTGAAGGCAAAATTGATGTATTGATCTTCTTCTGGGACCCACTCAATGCCGTACCGCATGATCCCGATGTAAAAGCTCTGCTACGTATTGCCAGCGTTTGGAACATTCCAGTTGCCACAAACCGCGCCAGTGCTAAATTTTTGTTCTCTTCACAGTTGATAGAGCAAGAGGTCGATATCGAGATCCCTGATTACCAAGCTTATCTAGCTGAACGCATGTAACTTATAACCTTTACATACGCACAGAGACACAGTCAAAATCCAAATCACCACATAAGATAACTTGATCGCCTGCGTGAACGCATCCTCTTTCAAAGGATGCGTTATTTCTGCTTCACCACTGGGTAATCCCCTGATAGCAATTCGCGAACAAAAACCGAGCCACTGCCCGAGTGCGTGATCCACACTTTCTCTTTAGCGCGGGTCATTGCAACGTAGAATAAACGGCGCTCTTCGGCGTAGGGGAAATCATCATTCGATTGGCTCAATGCACTATCGATATGCAGCGCTTTCACTCGAGCCGGAAACTGCCCCTCATCAACACCGAGCACAATAACAAAATCGGCTTCTTTACCTTTACTGGCGTGACAAGTCATAAATTCTATATTGAGTGAGCGGTAATGCTTTTTCCAGTCCTTAAGCCGCTCTGGTTTATGATAATGGTTTCGTCCAAGCAATAGCACAGATTGTGTACCATTCGCTTGGCGATTGAGTTGATCTAAGATCTTTTCAATGTTGTTACTTGGTGCAATAAAAACTGATTTTTGCTTTTGCTGCTTGAAGCTGTTAAGTGTTTTTGGTAACTGATTCGGATTGGCTTGAATAAACTGGTTAGCCACCGCACCCAACTGATCATTAAAACGATAAGTCGTATCCAGATAATGAACCGTCGAGTGTGGGAAGCGTTCACTAAACCCAGTCGTAAGATCAACGTCAGAACCAGCAAATTGATAGATTGACTGCCAATCATCACCCACTGCAAATAAGTTACACGCTCCTGGCTGCTGCTCACACAAAGATTGGATCAACGCCAATCGCTGTGGTGAAATATCTTGGTATTCATCGATCATGATGAATTTCCAATTCGATTTAAATTTGCCCTTTTCAACGTATTCCGTTGCGCGGCTGATCATCATATTAAAATCGATTTGATTTTGCTCTTTGAGCATTTGTAACCAAGCTTGGTAACATGGCCAGCACAAAGAGAGCTCACTGTTCAGCCTTGAATAGTCTGGATGGTCAATCAAACGTTGTTGCAGCTCCTTTTTCCCAAGACCAAGCATAGCCAGTTGCTCAAGCTGCTTTTCCAGCCATGCAATCAGCTTTGGGTTTTCAACATGGCTGCCCAGTTCATCATCACCAGCTAAATAAGCAATTGGCCATTTAGATAAATGCTTCTGCCAACGCTTAAAATTGGTCGGCGTCATCCAATGTTTCTTCAACCAATCAATACACCATACCAACTTTAAGTTACTGTCTAGAGCCACTGGCGAAATGATCGCTTCTCGCCCTTCGACCTCGTTTAAAATTTTCAGCCCTAACTGATGGAAGGTATTAACGCGAACGTGTTCCGCCGCCATGCCGATTTTGCTATCTAATCGCTGTTCCATCTCTTTCGACGCATCGCGACCAAAAGCCACCAGTAGAATTTCGTGGGCCTGTGCAAGGTGACTTTGGAGTAGATACGCAACACGCGCAGTCAAAACGCTGGTTTTGCCCGAACCTGCACCCGCTAGGATGAGGTTGTGATCATCATTGAGTAGCACTGCGTGTTGCTGCGATAGATTAAGGGGAGAACTTTCGACTTGAGAGAATAAGACTTCCCAGTTTTGACGTTCCAATTCAAGCCAGTGTTGATTTCGTTGGGCAAGGGACGCCGAGCGATCCGTAAGCCAAGGCGAGAGCTGAGCAATAGCATCAGGTAGCCGTTGACGTGCTTCGGCTAATTTCATGTCCATCGTCGAAAAATCAGCTTCCACTTGCAAAGCCCAAACATCTAATAAAGAGTGTGGTAAAAAAGAGGGTAAACGCTTCAAGCGATTGAGCTCTTGCTCCCAGCGAGGCAGATACTGACTTAACTGCACACATTGACGATTGTGCCATTGTTGATAAGCCGCTACCGCCGTATGGGCAAACTGTCGGCACTCGGGCCAAGGCAAACCTTGCACCAACCATGATTGTTGAACACCTTCATCTTCATGCGCAAAAAACTGCAATGCTCCCCAAAACAAACCACGCTTAACACGGACTTTACCGTTCCAAACCGTGAACGGGATCCGCTCTTCGCTGACAGCCGAGGAGATAATCAAACGCTGTTGGTCAAGTTCAACTTGGTTATATTCGTCTTGAATGAGAAATTGTGCAGGCTTATTTGCGCTCAGCTGCATGGTTTTATGCTCTTTTATAAGAATGTGAATATGATATACCAATCACAGTGGGCATTGAAAAATTAATGTCAAGATTACTGTTGTTGATTTTGTAATCAAGTAGACGTTTTTCTTTATCTTGATCAGAGTGTTAATCAACGCTTCTGCTACACTATGGTTTTCTTTTTGGATGTTGAAGTATCGTGCCGCTCTCTAGCAAAATTCGCCTTTATTGGGCGAATAAAACTGTCAATTACAGCATTCTCATTTTGATCACTCTATTAGGCGTGGTCATTCCTGCGTGGCACTACAACCTCAATACTTGGATTACGCCACTGATCCTTGGCGTGATTGCCGCAGCACTGGCTGAAAGTGATGACAGTTTCAGTGGACGGTTAAAATCCCTCACTCTGACATTTATCTGCTTTGCTATCGCTGCATTTTCCATCGAACTGCTTTTCCATACCCCGCCACTGTTTGCGATTGGGTTATTTATCTCCTCGTTTGGTTTTATCATTCTTGGCGCAATTGGCCCACGTTATGCCAGCATCGCCTTTGGCTCCTTACTTATCGCCATCTACACCATGTTGGGTGCACACCAAAGCGTGAATTTGTGGTTTCAACCCGTTTTGCTCCTGACGGGTGCCGCTTGGTATTACTTCATGTCGATGATTTGGCATATGTTTTGGCCAATGCAACCAGTACAACAAAGCTTAGCGAATGTTTTTTTGCAATTGGCCAATTATCTTGAGTCCAAAAGCCATCTGTTCCATCCCGTATCGAACTTAGTCCCTCAGCCATATCGAATTGCTGAAGCCAATTTAAACGCGGCAACGGTTACCGCACTCAATCAATGTAAAGCCACTTTGTTGAGTCGTTCAAAAAGAGGCCATATTGATGGTGCCAGTGACCGATTTCTCAACATCTATTTTATGGCACAAGATATCCATGAACGTGTCAATTCAAGTCATTATCGCTATCAAGAGCTTGCCGAACACTTTGGCCGCTCAGATGTGCTGTTTCGCTTTAAACATTTATTAGAAACACAGGCTAAAGCCTGCCGTGAAATAGCCCAATCGATTCAGTTAGGGCGAAGCTATCAGCACCATTCAGAGTCAATTATGGCTTTGGATGAATTGCAAAGCTCATTAAACTACCTACAAGAACAACAACGCCCTGACTGGCGGGTGTCACTAGCGCAATTAGGTTATCTTTTCAATAACTTAGCAACCGTAGAAAAGCAACTCAATAACGTTAACAACCCTGATGCTAACAAGCTCGAAGAGGGCATGTTGTATGATACAGAAGCCCACACTCTTAAAGCCATGTGGTTACGGGTGAAGGCAAATCTGCATAAAGATTCCATGCTATTTCGTCATGCGCTGCGTATGTCTATTGCACTCACTATTGGTTACGGAATCATCCAAGGTTTTGGTATTGAACGAGGCTATTGGATTTTACTCACGACACTGTTTGTTTGTCAGCCAAACTACTCAGCCACTCGGCAAAAACTGACGGCCCGAATCATTGGCACGTTATCGGGGCTGTTTTTAGGCGTGCTGCTATTAACCTTGTTCCCATCGCCAGAAAGCCAATTGGTCTTTATCGTACTATCAGGTGTGATGTTTTTCGCCTTTAGATTAAACAACTACGGCTATGCGACTGGCTTTATTACTCTTTTAGTGCTGTTTTGCTTTAATCAATTGGGTGAAGGTTACGCCGTGGTACTGCCTCGGCTTGCCGATACTCTGATTGGCTGCGCATTGGCCGTCGCAGCGGTAGTGCTGATCCTCCCTGACTGGCAATCAAAACGATTACATAAAGTCATGGCGGATGCGATCGATGCCAACAAAGCCTATTTGGGACAGATTATTGGTCAGTACCGCATCGGTAAAAAAGACAACTTGAGCTATCGCATCTCACGGCGCAATGCCCACAACCAAGACGCAAATTTAACCGCAGCGATCAGTAATATGCTGGCAGAACCGGGTAAATATCGCGCGGCAATCGATGAAAGCTTCCGTTTTCTGACACTGAACCATGCACTGCTCAGCTATATCTCTGCTCTTGGAGCCCATCGGACACGCATCGAAGATGAAGCAACGCACCAACTGGTACTTGAAACTCACCGAGTGATCCACCAACACCTAGATGTGTTGCACAAACAACTTTATGAACATTGTGATGAATGCGATACCAGCGACATTGACGATGCAGGCTTAGAGAAACGCTTAGCCGAATGGCGTGAAGAAGATGAAAGCTCGGTAAGAATGGTCTTACAACAGCTGCACCTTATTTATCGCATGCTACCTGAGCTTCACTCTCTCGCCAGTAAGTTTGCCGTCCGTGTAAACTAGCAATTGTCGTAATAATGAGAGCGGCTCAATTTCGGGCTGCTCTCACCTTTCTCTTGTTATAACTTGACATTTTTCGGACAAAAAATCGCCACGTCGAGAATAATCTCAGATTAAGTATTTTCTTACAGGTGTAAGGCCATGAAAGGACATCAAACTTACCGCGGTGAGAAGGCAGCGCATTTTTTACTGAGGCATGAGTCGATGACGCATAATCAATTTGAGTCTTTAAAATCACAATTACAGCATTTAACACCTCAACAACTGCGTTTATTACAAGGCGAGATAAAGCACTCTTTGGAAAATGAATCGAATAATTTACTCACTGATGATGAGCTGAATGTGCTTTCGAGCCTCTTTTCCTAGTCACGAATTTCTTCTTGTGCAAAAAGTAAACGGAGCCTAAACTTTAGACATCGACGAGGGTAAGCTTATGTCTATATCTGGTGTTCATTCTGGCTATCAACTGATCAATCAGTCAAATAAAATGGCTGAGGATGCGGCTCGTGAGCTCAATATGGAAAAAGACATCTCTCCTGTTGATAAAGCGGACAAAGCGCTTGCTTTTAATAAAGTTGAGTTTGATAAAGTTGTTGCTAAAGCTGAAGAAAAACCTGAAGAAATTGATAGCCTACTAAAATTGAACCAAGCTACACAATACAACCGCATTGGCACCAATATTATCCAACGAGATCAAGACATGCTGGGTTCAATATTGGATATCCAAGCCTAACTCTTCACACAACTTGCAACACAAGCAAATATTGTGTTTATGTGCATGGTTAGTACAATGCCCGCATGATTCGCTATGCCTAAGCTAAACCTGCATCGAAGAGATTATGTTTCTATTTTGGGTGGTGATATATCAGCCCAGCAGCTAGAGCAAATACTCCAACCCAAACTCACTTCTCCAACGCTCAAATTAACACCAAGTCCGTATTTAACCGCAAAAAATGTAGAACGCCGTTGGCAAGTACTTAACACGCGAACGAACAAAAGTGCGCTTTTAGATGACTCAACAGAGCAAGATATGCTCAGCTACCACAAAAATATTGAGCATTTTATTGGCACAGTCAAAGTTCCAGTTGGGATCGCAGGGCCATTACGAGTCAACGGACTGTTTGCCAAAGGTGATTATCTCGTCCCGCTAGCTACAACCGAAGCCGCTTTGGTTGCCTCTTATCATCGTGGTGCAAAACTGCTTACTGCGGCAGGAGGTGCAAGCGCCATGTTGTTAAATGAAGGCGTTACTCGCACGCCAGGCTTTGCATTTTATAACTTAATCGAAGCTGGGCAGTTTGTGGCGTGGATAGTGACTCAATATGACCACTTTAAACAAGTTGCAGAAAACACGACAGCACACGGAAAACTGTCAGACATTAATGTCAATATTGAAGGGAACCATGTCTACCTCGTGTTTGAGTTTTTAACCGGCGATGCATCAGGGCAAAACATGGTCACTATTGCCACCAATGCCGTGTTCCAAACCATTCTGGCGAATACTCCTGTGCAGCCTGAATACGCATTCCTTGATGGCAACCTATCGGGTGATAAAAAAGCCACTAGCCAAACACTGCGTAGTGTGAGAGGAAAAAAAGTGACTGCCGAGGTGCATTTATCTGCCGAACTCATCCATAAACATCTGCATACGACGCCACAGTCTATGATGCAATTTGGCCAAATGACGACTGTTGGTGGGGCATTAAGCGGCTCGATAGGCATTAACGCGCATTACGCTAATGCACTCGCTGCTTTGTATATTGCCTGTGGGCAAGACGCCGCTTGCGTTGCTGAATCGGCAATTGGTATGACACGCATGGAAGTGGACAAAAATGGTGGTTTGTACGCCAGTGTAACCTTACCCAATTTAATGTTAGGGACCGTTGGTGGCGGTACAGGGTTACCGAGTCAAAAAGCATGTTTGGATATTCTCGGTCTGCACGGTACTGGTCATTCGCAAGCGTTAGCCGAAGTGGCAGCATCACTCTGTCTGGCTGGTGAACTTTCTATTGTCGGTGCGTTCTGCGCTGGCCATTTTTCACGCGCCCATCGCAAACTCGCTCGTTAAGGTATTGCCTCTCACAATAAAAAAGGCGCTACGTATTCACGTAACGCCTTTTTTATTGGTTAAGTGAGCATATGCATTAGAAAATAATGATCGAGATCAAAATAAAAAAACAAAAAACTAACTATTTCGACTAAAAAATGGTTTCATACGAACATTACAGAACAAAAACGAAATAGGTACGCTCAATGAACAACCATTCTGTTTGCAACTCGATTGAAGCCGAAAACAATGTGCTCGACATTATTGTTGTCGGTGGCGGTATCAATGGGGCAGGCATCGCCGTAGATGCTGCTGGCCGAGGGCTGAAAGTTGGCCTGTATGAAGCAAAAGACTTTGCTAGCGCTACCTCTTCTGCGAGCTCAAAATTAATTCATGGTGGGTTGAGATACCTAGAACATTATGAATTTCGTTTAGTCGGTGAGTCATTGGCTGAACGCGAAGTACTGTTGCGCAAAGCGCCTCACATTGCAAAACCAATGCGATTTCGTCTACCACACCGCCCTTTTCTAAGACCTGCTTGGATGATTCGTGCCGGACTTTTTCTTTATGACCATTTAGGCAAACGCACCTCACTACCTGCCAGCAAAAAAATAGCCCTTAACGCGGGTGTGGTGACTAAAAATGAGATGAAAATGGGTTTCGAATACTCAGACTGCTGGGTCGATGATGCTCGTTTAGTGATACTGAATGCGATGCAAGCACGTGAACTCGGTTCCGAAGTAAAAAACTATTGCCGCGTTGAATCAGCTCGTCGTGTTGACGAGTTATGGCATGTGACTTTGTTTGATGAAAAAACACAAACTCGTTTTACTCGCCGCAGTCACGCGCTTGTCAACGCAACAGGTCCTTGGGTTAAACAGTTCATTGATGAGCAGATTGAAATTACTTCTCCCTACGGTATCCGGCTTATCAAAGGATCACATATTATCGTGCCGAAAATTCACGATGAAGAGCAGGCGTATATTTTACAAAACGAAGATAAACGGATCGTCTTTGTGATCCCCTATCTTGATCACTATTCAATGATAGGCACCACCGATGTCGAATACCGAGGTGATCCTCGTCAAGTGAAAATTAGCGTCGACGAAAAACAGTACTTATTGGATGTTGTGAATAAGCACTTTATCCATCAGGTCACATTAGATGATATTGTTGCTGACTTCAGCGGTGTACGCCCGCTTTGTGATGACGAGTCTGACTCACCACAAGCCATTACTCGGGACTATACACTCTCATTGGATCAACAAGCTGATAATGCGCCACTACTTTCTATTTTTGGTGGAAAGTTAACCACTTATCGCAAGTTATCTGAATCTGCTATGGGTCAATTAAAACCATTTTTTAATCAAATGTCTGACAGTTGGACCGCAAACAAACCACTGCCTGGTGGAGAAGCCTTTTATCCAGCACAGCTCAAACAGCAGCTTGAGCAGCGCTTCCCAGATCTTGATAAAGCGACCATTAACCGCTGGATCACTAATTATGGTAGCCGAGCTTCGGTGATACTCGATAATGTGCAAAGTAGTGCTGATCTAGGTAAACATTTTGCGTTTGGGCTCTATCAATGCGAAGTCGATTATCTCTTACATTATGAATTTGCTTCTTCATGTGAAGATATCCTATGGCGCAGAAGTAAACTCGGCTTAACATTTAACACTGAACAAATTCATCAGTTAAATGATTATATCGACCAATCATCAACTTGTGAATGTCAACGCATCAGTGCTTAACACAAGATGTAGCCACTAGAATTAAACTTGAGAAAAGCTCTTAGAAACATGATCTTCTGAGAGTTTTTTACTTTTTCTTAGTAGGTGACGTAAAAATCACGGGGTATAGTAAAGCTATATTTCCGTAACGACGATGCCACTCAATGCCAATTCCGAATACTAACAGCGACGATCTCATCAAACTCCTTAAGCCATGCATGAAAATCCTCGTCACTATTGAATTCGGACCTGAGGATTCTTACAGCTTTTCAACGACAATTGTCGGATGTAAACGTGAAAGATATGTACTGATCGATATGCCCGTAAAAGCTCGTGAAGACTTGGTGATGCGAAAAATAGTTAATATCCAAATCATTTTGCGTGGGATTTGTGACACTGAATTAGGTCATATACTCGCGTTCAAAACCTCGATTATTCGTAGTATTTCTAAACCGTTCGGATTACTGTTTATCAAGTTTCCTAAGCACTTTGTGACCAAACCAATCCGTGAGCACGAGCGTTATAAACTCTCTTTGCCAGCCGTTATGCATGAAGGAGAGCATCAATTTAAAGGGAAATTGATCGACTTTTCTATTTCTGGCTGCGCGCTATTTATTCCTGGCTTGCACCATTTAGAAAAAGATATGTTTATTGAGATAAAGTCCACACTCTCCCCACTTCTACCACAAGATCTCGCTTGCCAAATCGTCAGTGTGCGTCAACAAGGTAAAGGAATGTTAGTAGGCGTTAAATTTCTTGAATCAATTGCAATGACAGCTGCATTGAAAAAAGAAATATTAGAACGCGCTTTTATGGCTGGTAGCGTATAATAATGTTGCGCGGTGCTTTATTTCTGCCGTTTTTGGAAGTGACAAAAAGCCTCATGCAATGCTTTCTCTTTGATAGGTTTAACTATCACATACTCTGCACCTGCGGCCATAAATGCTTCGTTAGTCGATTGCATACCATCAGCTGTACACGCATAAATAGGTACATCCATCATCAACTCATGTTTGATCAAATGGGTTGTTTCAACCCCACCTAAGTAAGGCAGTTGGTTATCCATTAAGATAAGATCCACTGGATGATCTTTCACATAATCAATCGCCTGTAGACCATCCTCTACTCTTGTCACTTCCATACCGTATTTTTTGCAAAATGCTTGAGCAATAAAAGCGTTGGTATGATTATCTTCGACTAGCAACACTTTGATTGGTTTTTCAAACATTTCATGTGGCGGCGCGCGCTCATAAGATGGTATATCCTTCCCGCAGTCACTCACGACAACCAGCGGGAGTTCAACAGAAAATGTAGTACCTACTCCAAATTGGCTTTTCACGTTTACGGCACCACCAAGCATCTCAATTAAGCTTTTGACAATCGCAAGCCCCAAACCACTACCGCCGTATTCTCGTGTGGTGTTTGATTCTACTTGAGTAAAAGGCTCAAAAATAAGCGCGAGATCTTGCTCTCTGATGCCGATACCTGTATCACTAATCGAAATAAACAATTGGTGGTTATTCTTTTGCTGGAACTCAATGCTAATCAACCCATTATGAGTAAACTTAGTCGCATTATTTAATAAATTAAACAGAATTTGGTTCAGGCGGACTTGATCGCTATGGATCATCATATCAGGCGGAATATTGCTCTTTAGGCTGAACTCAATCTCTTTTTCGGCACATAATGGCCGATAGATACTTTCCACGGCAGAGATGACCTCAACCAGCTTAAAGTCAGACTCTTGAATTCTAAACTGTCCCTGCTCTATCTTTGAAAAATCAAGGATATCATTCAGTACCGCCAATAAATGTTCACCACTACTGCATAACACATTCACTTGTTCAAGTTGCTCATGGTCACTGATTTCACGCTTAAGTAATTGAGAAACCCCTAAAATTCCATTCAATGGTGTTCTCAGCTCATGGCTCATTTTTGCAAGAAATTCAGCACGAATACGCGCCGACTCTTCCGCTTCTTGCCTTGCGAGTCGGCTCTGTTTGGCCGCCTCAGCGATTGTCGTAATATCTTGTCCTTGAGTGATGATTGACTCAATTCTCTGCTCAAAAATAATGGGGGATAAATTCCAGCGAAAAACCTTATTGCCAACTTCAACGTTTATCTCTCGGAACGTTTCTTGTTCAACCGCAAGGCGTATCTTTGGCTGCAGTTCTTGCTTTAATGCATCAAGAATGCATTGCTGTTGATCATTGCGACGCATGAAATATTTCTTTGCTGATGGGTTCATTTTGATGATATCACCGTCGATACTCCATACTATGATGGGCGAAAGTGAAAAATTGAACAGATCTTCAAATTGTTTTTCTTGCTCAGATAAACGTTGAAATGTGTGTTCTAGCGTTCTGCCGAAGTGATCAAATTCATAGATTTTAGAACCAGAAAAAAGCTCATAACTCCCAGCTTCTGCAGCTTTGTGGGTGTAATTCATCAAGCTACTGATTTTATTTTTGACACGCTGCTGTAACCACCAACGAGTCAAAATAGAGACTATCACCATCGCAAAAAGGGCAAAAATCATCCAAAAAAAATAATTTTCACGTAATTGCAATACGTTCTCATTGCTCTGCACACTGAGGACGTTAATATAAATTGGTACGCCTTCTATGGTTAACGCGGTACGGCTTACCATGTAATCGGCAAAACTATAGGCGTCAAAATTATCTTCTAAAACATCACGTTCCGTGTAGGTCTCATCACCATTAATTGTTGAGGCTAAGACCTTTTCACCCGTCGTCATCACGAGATTTTCTGAGTTACTCCCTTCACGTAATGTTTCTGCCAGCACGTAATTGTTGTTAAGTACGGTAGCAAGATGCAAAAAACCAATCACCTCTCCGGACTGCGAGTCAATAACGGGAGTACGTCTGACCATTAGGTAGGCATAGCCCAATTGAGAGGGCGATTTGATCATATGCCAGTTATTACTTAACGCGACTTTACGAGACATGTTTACCAGCTCGTTTTGTTCAATACCATAAAACTGAGCATTGCCATCTTCCCACATCAGGCTGTCAGAATCAGAAATGAAACGAATGTCAGGCGTGTTGGCTACTTCTAGCTGGTCAACTCCAAAAAAGAACTGATCAATGCTGTCATTATCGCCCTTACGAATTGCTTTAACTAAACCTGCATTTTTTGCGCTGCTATCTTGGTTTATCTGCAGTAATGAAAGACGGAAGTTAAAGAGGTTCTGGATGAGACTAGAGGTTTGAGAAGCCGTACGTTGTACTTCTTGAGCAATGATTTTGCTACTGATCTGATAACTTTGAAATAAAACGCTGAGCGTCAATGCGCCAATCACCGCAATCATTGATTTGGTGATCACGGTAGCTATCTTTTGTTTTTTCTTGACGGTGCTTGACCTTAAACTCATTAATGACTCGATATATCAATGGTCAGAGTAACGAAATGCTCGTTTTTTGAGCTTTTCAATATACGCTGAAGAGACCTCTTTGGTTACCAACTCAAAATCACCTGAGTAAACCGTAGGTACCGGCTTTCCTTCAAGATCCCACTTAATGGCTTCCGCCATAGCAACACCGGCATCATCATTGACACGCATGATAGTCACATCAAGTGTGCTATTTTGCAGCGCGTCCAATTCAGCCTCACCACCGCCCCAGCCGTTTAACGTAATATCTTCTCTATTTTGCTGCTGCAACGCATCCATGGCACCGAGTGCAACATCAGTAGAGCATGCGTAAATAAAATTAATATCTGGTGTTTGTTTAAGAATACGCAAAGTTGCATCAAATGCACTATCTCGTGTCGCTTTTGTATAAAACGAAGAGGCCAAGTGATATTTGCTGTCTCGACTCATTTCTTGGATAAAACTATCACCGCGTGCATCGCTAACATAGCCTTCAGAATAATAGAGGACGGAATAAGCACTATTCTTTGGCGCCGACTTTTTGTAGTAATCCACCAGTTTCATTGTGCCAATTTCATGATCAAACCCCACGTACATAAAAGGCTGACGATCTCCCCAACTTTTTACTGGCGTAGTGATATTTTGCAGAATAATTTTGGTTTGATTTGAACTTAACAACTGCTCGATAAATTTACGGTGGCGGATGGTATCAAGCGTAAACACCAAGTAATCGGATTTGTTTCTGATCGCTTCCATCAACGATAAACTTTGTTGGCGAATATCGACATTCGGACGAGTGAAGACTTGGTTAATTTGGTATCTAATCCCAAGTTCATCTAAACGCATCTCAAAGGCTTTGATATTGCGCGCCCAATAATCGGAAACTTGTTGACCTGGATAAACAACAGAAATATGAATAGGTTTATCTTGCTCTATTGAGAGTACAGCGGGAGGTTGACGCACTGCCTGTATCATCTGGTCGGTAAGAGCCTGTTGCGCAGGATTAAGATCTAAAAACTCTTGATATCGCCAATAGCCATTTAAAACTTGCGCTGCAGCCTGAGTGGAGGCTGCCAAACTGACACTGAACACAAATGAAAGGAGCAGGATTTTTCTCATGGCATTCTCATTACACTAACTTCTGGATTTAATGACACACAATGGCTGATTTCGCACTCATCATATTCTCGGACTACCCAATGAAGGATCAAACAAGTAGCCCGTATATCATCTTGATTATTAAGTATGTTCCTCATAAATGATAGTGCAAACCACTAAAAAAGCTGACTTGCACTCATAACCGCTCATTTACTAAACAAAAGTATCAGAATGCTTTCCTATACTTAAAAGGTGAAAGCTAAATTTCCAGAAATGCCAAATTGATTATCTCCAGCATAGTTTCCTGCAAGATCGAAACTGACAAGATCTCCGGGGCTGATGCCAATGCCAAACGTCACGGCGTTGTCCAAAGTGTCTTCTAAATCGATTTCATAACCCGCACGAAGCTGTGCCCATCCCCAAGCATTACCTTCTAAGCCAAAGCGTAGGTATTGTGTATCATCTTTTTGGTCTTGGAAACGACTCTGCTTTGTTGCATCTAAATCGATTGCAGCAGTGAAAAACTCAGTGACATATCCACCCGAGATTGTGACTTGCGTATCCAAATCATATGAGCTTAAACCATCAATGGTTTTTAATTCTTGAGCAAAAAGATCCTTTACCGCAACACCCACTCGAAAATCGTTAATTAACCATACAGCCCCTAAATCAAGATTGAAGGCATTATCGTTCGTTTCGCTTTTGTCATAATCAGCAAGATCGAATTCTTTTACCGAAACATTTTGCTTATAGGTTCTTAATTGTTGAACTTTAGGCGTAATGCCAAATGAAAATTGTTGGCCACGAATGTTGTATATTTTGGCCAGTGCTAGGCCAAATTCTGAGTAACCAAATGCAATCAGATCAACGGTTGAATTTTTATAACGATTCTCAACGTCGGTGCCGCTACTGCCTGTATTTGCCGCAATATCAGAACGCGCAATCACCTCCGCGTGCCCACGCGCAAAAATATTAAGTGAAACTAGATCGAGAGGAATTGCTATCGCCATACCAATGCCCGCCGATGCAGCAAGAGGTTTGTCATCGGCAAGCTGGTCTAAATACTGATTAAGTTTATCAATATCACTTTGATTGGGTGTACCGGAATTTTCAAACGCTTTGATGCTATCTTGCAGGTCATCAATGGATTTTAGGCTTTTGTCTGGGTCTCTAGCCGCACCACCTACCGCAGGGAAAAGCACGCCAAACGTGTCATTATTCCGATACACGGCCACCAAAGCAGGATTATAGAATGGGGCTAGCAGATAATCGGCCGTTGTTACGCCAGTATTCCCCATTCCATTACCACGTGCGTCAGCTATCGTGTTCGCCGCTTGCGCAGAAGCACAAGCCAACAAGAGCAACGAGACCACTGACCATTTGTTGTAACTGTTCATATTGCAACCAACCTTGTTGTTATTATTCCCTAAACAAGGTTAATACAATTTTTTACATTGCACATGAAATTGGCGAATAATGCCGCTGACCAAACCTAATCGTCACCAAAATCATCCATGCCACTAACAGAGAAATGAACATTCTCTTGCCCTGCCACCAACTGTTCTTTTTGCAATTTGGTCAGTTTTTTAATCGCTAGCTCAGTTTTTAAAGCGAGGCTTTTACCGCCTTCTACACGTTGAGACCAAACCAATAATAACGGCCCTTTACCTCGTAACGCTTTTGCACCCTTCCCTGTTTGGTGTTGTACAAAGCGTCGTTCAACATCCGTTGTAATACCGCAATACAGTGCTTGATGGCGGGTTCGAACCAAATAAACCCACCAGCCCGGGCTATCTTTGTGGGAAACCTTATTCACTTACAGTAAGCTTTCCACCAAAGCGCGTAACTCGGCGACTTCATTTTTTAATGCGTGAACCTCCTGTTCAAGCTGATCAATACGAGCAGTCGCCCCACCTTCCGGAGCATGAGCAAAGGTTTGCTCTAAACTTTCAACGTCAACCTCTCCAGAAAAGAGATGTTGATAACGCGACTCTCGCTTACCCGGTTCACGCGGCAGCTTCACCACCAGCGGGCCTGATTCACGGTTGGCTAAACCGTCTAGAATAGTTTCGACTTCTTTTACATCGGTAAAACTGCATAATCGGTTAGTGCGAGTACGCAACTCTCCCGGCGTTTGTGGCCCACGCAGCAGCATGCAGCACACCAAACCAAGCTCTTGATTTGACAGCTTTAAATCGCCAAATTCGGTGTTGCAGAAACGGTGCTGATATTTGCTCACTCGGCTATTAAAACCACTTTCATCACTCATCAGGTGACGAGCGATCAAGCCCTCAGCGGCATCTTGAACCTCAGCTTCGGTTAATGACAGCACTGGCTCACGGTTACTTTTTTGGTTACATGCGGTGGTCAAGCTGTTGAGCGTTAATGGGTAGTAATCAGGCGTGGTCACTTCTTTTTCAATTAAGCAGCCAATAATTCGTGCTTCTAGGGGAGAGAGCTCAATGTTCATTATAATTTCCTTTTTTCTAAGCGGAGTTTCCTAATCGAGGCCACAATCGATGTTGCATTAGTGTTCTAACAACAGTGAAATTCGGATGATTTTCCCATTGCTATCAATCATCACAATCTTTGCACGGTTTAACTCTAACTCGGTCATCTCCAGCTTCTCACGTTCGCTAATATAAGCTTCACGCAATTTAACACTGTGATGCAGTTCAGCGTTTGCAGGTACATCCTTTCTTTTAGGTA
Source organism: Vibrio sp. 2-2(8) (assembly GCF_963888495.1). Classification (NCBI taxonomy): domain Bacteria; kingdom Pseudomonadati; phylum Pseudomonadota; class Gammaproteobacteria; order Vibrionales; family Vibrionaceae; genus Vibrio; species Vibrio sp. 2-2(8). Next base: position 156,868 of record NZ_CAWPJM010000033.1, read on the forward strand.
CTAAAATTTCTGAAAGTTGCATCTCTAAATACCATAAGATAGCGATTTGAAAGGTACATGATATAGCGCCTATCCGTACCAATACAATCACTCATGACTAGAGTGATTATTTCTTAATCAAGAGTGAGTCAGGATTGATCTAAAGGCTGTTATGAATCAGCTCGATATGATTTAATCAATGGCATTGACATTCAAGTTGGGAAAAGGAACCTATGAGTATCGTATTTGAAATTGTTAACCAAGCTCGCCGTAAAAATAAACTGAAACGTGAACTGCTAGATAACGAGAAAAAAGTTCGTGATAACCGTAAAAGAGTTGAATTGCTTGAAAACTTACTCGATTACATGAAACCGGATATGACCCACGAAGAAGTCATGGCGATCATCAATAACATGAAAGCCGATTACGAAGATCGCGTCGATGATCACATCATCAAAAGCGCAGAAATTTCAAAAGAGCGCCGTGATATTAGCCGTCGTATTCGCGAGCTGACCGATAAAGATAAACAAATGACTCAAGGCAAAAAGTAAAATTGATGCCGACCATCTTCGAAACCCGTCTTAAGACGGGTTTTTTTATAGCCAAAACATTCACAAAACAAATCAATATTTCTATCAACAAAAAGTGCGATAAATTTTATGTGATAGACATTAAACGTTTGCGTAATCGCTAACCTTCACCGAACCTAGTTTTGAGTCTTTTATCACATATTAGCTATTGTTATATTTATACACAGTAAATCAATTATGACCATTCGAGGCACGGAGCTTCCTCACTTATCTCACGGCGAGAAGATTGGTACCGACATCGTTCGGCATATATTAAGAGGGTCAAATTATGGAAATGAATGTGGTTGAAATTTTGGGCTATGCAGCTTCGATCATGGTGGCAATCTCGCTGACAATGAAAGATATCGTTAAACTGCGTATTCTTAATTTTGTTGGTTGTGCACTGTTTACCGCTTACGGACTAATGATTGATTCATGGCCTGTAGTGCTCACCAACGGTTTTATCGCCTGCGTAAACATCTACTTTTTAGCAAAGATGCAACGAGAAAAAAAAACGGCTGACGCCAAAAGCGCTGCATGATAAACCCAAAATAATAAAAATTGACGTGTAAAAAAATGCTCTGCCACGATGACAGAGCATTTTTTATCGATAAATCAGAGAGCAAAAGCATAAATAGCCAAGCAAAAAGCCTCTAGCAGGGGGATACATAGAGGCCATAAGGCTAAGTATTACTCTTCGTCATCGTGCATAGTTGCCCAAGCTTGAGCACATTTCACCGCACGTTTCCAACCTTTATAGCGACGATCGCGCTTCTCTTCATCTTGATGAGGAACGAATGTTTTATCGATCACGGCTTTATCAGCAAGCTCATCCAAGCTTCCCCAAAAGCCAACCGCAAGACCAGCTAAATAGGCTGCTCCTAGCGCGGTCACTTCCGTCACTTTAGGACGGTGTACTTCGGTATCAAGCACATCTGATTGGAATTGCATTAAGAAATTATTGGCTACCGCGCCACCGTCTACGCGTAATGCTGACAGTTTGATGCCAGAATCAGCTTGCATTGCATCAAGTACATCACGTGTTTGGTAAGCGACACTTTCCAAGGTCGCACGAATAATATGGTTCGAATTCACGCCACGCGTTAAACCAACAATCGTACCACGGGCATAAGCATCCCAATACGGCGCGCCTAAACCAGTAAACGCTGGCACAACATAAACGCCGTTGGCCGTATCAACTTTCGTAGCGAAATATTCTGAGTCATGCGCATCTGAAATCAGTTTCAATTCATCACGCAACCATTGAATCGATGCACCGCCCATAAAGACTGCACCTTCAAGCGCGTAGTGAGGTTCACCAGCTGGGCCACAAGCTAGAGTGGTTAGCAAGCCATTATGTGAGGTGACTTTCTCTTTACCTGTGTTCATCAATAAGAAACAGCCAGTGCCGTAAGTATTTTTTGCTTGGCCCGCCTCAACACACATCTGCCCATAAAGCGCAGCTTGCTGGTCACCCGCAATTCCAGCAATAGGAATACGTGTCCCGCCTTTACCACCAATGTTGGTTTGGCCGTAAACTTCGGAAGATTTCTTCACTTCAGGCATCATAGACAAAGGAATATCAAACTCTTTTAGGATTTTCTCATCCCAATGCAAGTTGTTGATATTGAAAAGCATAGTGCGAGATGCATTGGTATAATCCGTAACGTGAACACGGCCTTGTGTCATGTTCCAAACGAGCCACGAGTCAATTGTACCAAACAGCAGTTTTCCAGCCTCGGCGTCTTCACGAGCCCCTTCGACATTATCCAAAATCCATTTGATTTTGGTGCCAGAGAAGTAAGGGTCAAGCACTAGGCCTGTATTCTCGCGAATGTACTCTTCTAGCCCTGGGCGTGCTTTCAATTCTTCACAAATGGATGCGGTACGTCGACATTGCCATACAATCGCATTGTAGACTGGTTTACCCGTTTCTTTGTTCCACACCACCGTAGTTTCACGTTGGTTGGTAATACCAATCGCCGCAATTTCATCACTGCGAATACCAGCTTTGCCAAGTGCTTCTACTAGCGTCGAACTTTGCGTCGCATAAATTTCCAGTGGATCATGTTCAACCCAGCCAGCTTGAGGGTAGATCTGGGTAAATTCACGCTGAGAAACACTGACAATGTTAGCATCATGATCTAACACTACAGCACGTGAGCTTGTTGTTCCTTGGTCAAGGGCAACAATATATTTCTGCTCAGTCATGGTCTTTTCCTTATCTTTCACGTTAATCGTTTTATGAAGTGTTATCGTTATTTTAGACGTGAGCTTGCTCACTTTCTTCTACGTCATCACACTGGTTTGGAATGGTGCAGCCTACGCCGACAGTGGGTAAGTACGCGCCAATAAATTTAGGGTAAGCCCATGCCCCAAAACAGGCACCAGCAATAGGAGCAATGATAGGTACGATGAAGTATGGGATATCTTTTGCACCTGTTAGTGCGTAGTCCCAGCCAGCCAAGTAGGCAAACAATTTAGGGCCAAAATCACGCGCAGGGTTCATTGCAAAACCAGTCAATGGGCCAAGTGAACCACCGATAACCGCAATCAGAATACCAATCAGCAATGGGTTCATTGCATTGCGATGTGCGCCGTTATTTTCATCACCTAGTGCCAAAATAGCGAACATTAATACTGCTGTGATGACAAATTCGACCGCCAATGCACCAACAAATGATAATGAAGCATTAGGGTAGGTAGAAAAAATACCCGCTGTGGCTAACGCTTCTTGACTGCTACGTACAAAATTGTGTGCGATTTCATAATCAGTAAAAAGGTTGCTGTACAAGCCGTAAACCAGAGCAGCAGAGCAGAATGCACCGAGCATTTGCGCCGCAATATAGGGAAGTACTTTTGCTTTGTTGAAGCCGTGGAAGGCGGCCAGTGCAATGGTCACCGCCGGATTAATGTGAGCTCCAGAAACACCCGCAGTGCAATAGATGGCAATTGCCACACCTAAGCCCCACATGATGCTGATTTCCCACTGACCAAATTGTGCGCCAGTAAGAACTAAGGCAGCAACACAGCCTACACCGAAAAAAATCAGCAATCCGGTGCCGATAAACTCCGCGATACACTCTCCGAGAAGAGTATGTTGTTTTGTTCGAGTCATAGTAAGTGTCCTTGTTTATTTTTTGTGTACACAATGTTTGTGTGTGGCAAATTTTGCACATTTTTCTTCCCACGAAAATTAAAAAACAGCATTTATGAGCGTTCGAACACAATTTTGTTACTTGCAATATCGTTTTTTGTTAATTAACTCATTATTTTGATCTTCTGCTCATTAACGCAGAGCTTAACAAATGATAGGAAACTAAGGGTGTCTCTATAAACAACGACATAATCAAGTGCAATAACGGATAGAGATATGATTTCATACTGCTAAGAGAGGCATGATGATGAAGTCATCGGATCAGCTCGTAAGCGCATTTGTTCTCTAAAATCCACTCCAGTTGTTAAATTAACACAACCTAAATTGTTAAACCGTTCATCATTTTGATATGAAATAACATACAAAGATAAAATCACCGCCAAAATGAAACACAATTTCGCTCATTCGCGCTTTTGTGAGCAACATATCGAACATTTTCTATTGAAAATGCCACACTAAATATAAGTTTTTCATCGAATAAGGTTTCACCATGACCACAACCACACGATTTGAAACCGATGTTGTTATCATTGGTGGCGGAGCAACCGGTACTGGGATCATGCGCGACTGCGCACTGCGCGGCATTGCGTGTATTTTGCTAGAAAAGGATGATATTGCTTCTGGTACCACCGGGCGAAATCACGGTTTATTACACTCAGGGGCACGTTACGCAGTTACCGATCCTGAATCGGCCAAAGAGTGCATCCAAGAGAATCAAATTTTAAAAAATATCGCCAGACATTGTGTAGAGAAAACCGACGGCCTGTTCATTACTCTGCCTGAAGACGATCTTGCTTTTCAGAGCACGTTTATCGACGCGTGCGCTCAAGCTGGGATTACAACCGAGCCGCTTTCTGCCAAAGAAGCACTGCGTTTAGAACCTCACGTTAATCCAAACCTTGTTGGCGCGATCAAAGTACCCGATGGCACACTCGATCCTTTTCGTTTATGCGCTTCCAATGTGCTAGACGCCAAAGAGCATGGTGCGCGGATCATGAACAAAACCATTGTGACGTCGCTGATCCGCCAAGGTGACACAGTATTAGGCGTGCGCTGTTTACAGCTCAACACTCATCAACAATATGAGATTTTCGCCAAAGAAGTGATTAACGCAGCTGGAATATGGGGACAAAACATCTGTGAATACGCCGATCTCAACATCAAAATGTTCCCCGCGAAAGGCTCATTGTTGATCCTTGATTATCGTATCAACAACCTTGTGATCAACCGCTGTCGCAAGCCTTCTGATGCCGATATTCTTGTCCCTGGTGATACCATTTCACTGATCGGTACTACCTCTGAACACATTGACTACGACCAAATTGACAACCTGCACGTGACTGAAAAAGAGGTTGATATACTACTGGCCGAAGGCGCGAAACTGGCCCCCATCATGGCGAATACTCGTGTATTACGCGCTTATGCGGGTGTGCGTCCATTGGTCTCTATTAATGATGATGGCAGCGGCCGAAACATCAGTCGCGGCATCGTATTACTTGACCACGAACAACGCGATGGATTGAAAGGCCTCACCACGATTACAGGCGGTAAATTAATGACTTACCGCCTAATGGCAGAATGGGCGACCGATTTAGTCGCTAAAAAACTGGGCAATAATACTCCTTGCGAAACTCATACTCGCGCCCTACCCGGCTCCAACGAAACCCCAAAACAGGTCAAAAAAACCGCCAGCATTGCCAAACCCGTCTATGAATCGGCTATTTATCGCCATGGTGAGCGCGCACAAAATTTCTTATCTGATAATGCAAAGAGCCAAGCGGTTATTTGTGAATGTGAAATGGTGACCGCGGGCGAAATTGAATACGCAATTAAACAACTCGATGTAAATAACTTGGTCGATTTACGTCGCCGCACTCGTTTAGGTATGGGGCCGTGCCAAGGAGAGCTTTGCAGCTATCGCGCCGCCAGCTTATTTCAAGAATATGGTCACGTTTCGGGAAACCAATCGAGCCAACTGTTGGTTGAGTTTTTAGAAGAGCGCTGGAAAGGCATTAAACCGATTTTCTGGGGAGATGCACTGCGCGAGGCTGAATTCAGTTACTGGATTTATGAAGGCTTGTTCGGAGCCAATGACATTCCAACGCAACACAAGCAAAATGAAAGTGAGGAGACGTTATGATGAAATACGACGTCACAATTATCGGTGGTGGAATTGCAGGTTACAGTGCAGGTCTTCGCTGCTTACAAGCGGGCCTAAAAACAGCACTGATCAGTCAAGGCCAAAGTGCTCTGCATTTTTCATCCGGTTCCATCGATGTTCTGGGTAAACTGCCTAGCGGCGAAGCGGTTGAATCCCCTTTGCTCGCCATGGAAGCATTACGTCAACAAGCCCCGAATCACCCTTACAGTAAAATTGGCGCTGACACTATTTCGCAAGGGTTAATGTGGTTTCAAAAAACGCTGCAGCAGCGCGGCATGCCGCTGACACACCAAGCGGATAATAGTAACCACTATCGCATTACTCCGATGGGGACACTGAAAGCCACTTGGTTATCACAACCTTATGTTTATCAACATAAAACGAATGCTGATTTCAAGCGTATTGTGCTGCTCGCCATCGATGGTTATCGAGATTTTCAACCACATATGCTGCAAGATAACTTACGTGCTCTACCTGCATTTTCGGCTATCCCAAGTGAGATCATCAATATCACGATTCCGGGTTTCGAAGCACTTCGCCATAATCCCAACGAACTGCGATCCATCGATATTGCTCGTTTGCTCAAACAACCACATGCATGGCGCAGTTTTTGTGATCAACTGATCCGTCATGCCACTGTGCAAGATCTAGTGATCCTACCTGCCATCATGGGCAATGGTGATGGGTTAACCTTACTGAACAAACTCAAATTGGAAACCAACTTGCAGTTGCATGAAGTCCCGACCATGCCGCCATCATTAATGGGCATCCGCATTGAAGAGACACTCAGCCGAGCTTTTTTAACCATGGGTGGTACCCATTTAAAAGGCGATAAAGTCATCAGTGGTGAATTTGATGGCAACCGTTTAACCGCCATTTATACTCAAAATCTCAATGATATGCCGATTCAAGCTGACCATTTCGTGATGGCTACAGGGAGCTATTTCAGCCAAGGTTTACAGGCTTCTCATCACGGTATTAGCGAACCCGTGTTCCAATTAGAGACGGAAAGCTGTCATGATCGCGCTCTATGGCGAAACCATGCCTTTTTCTCGGCAAACTCTCACCCTTTCATGACCTTTGGTGTGCTGACCAACACGTCACTGAACCCAACTCATCAAGGTAATATCATTACCAATTTATACTGCTGTGGTTCGATGCTCGCGGGTTATGATCCTGTCTTTGAAGGCAGCGGTGGAGGCGTTGCTATTGCCAGCGCTTACCACGCTACCTCTCAAATCATGGCTCAAACTCAATCTCGACCCGTCATTCAGGAGGTATTAGCATGAGCACCTCTTTTGTTGAAGCCGCACCCAAAAATACCTCTTTTGATCAATGCATCAAATGCACTGTTTGTACCGTTTATTGCCCGGTTGCTAAAGCAAACCCACTCTATCCGGGGCCAAAACAGTGCGGGCCGGATGGCGAACGCTTGAGGATTAAAAGCGCAGAGTATTATGACGACCTACTCAAGCTCTGCACCAACTGCAAACGTTGTGAAACCGCCTGTCCTTCTGGAGTAAAAATTGGCGATATCATTGCTGTGGCGCGTGGCAAACATGGCAAAAAAACGCTGAGTCCAAAGCTGGTGCGTGATTACGTGCTGAGCCATACCGATCTTTTTGGCACGATCGCCACACCATTTGCACCGATTGTGAACGCTGCTACGGCTATGCCGATGGTAAAAAAACTGATGCACAAGACCATTGGTGTGCACGATCATAAATCACTTCCCAAATATTCACACGGCACGTTTCGTCGTTGGTTTAAGCAGAACTGCACACGCCAACCCCTGTATAACCGGCAAGTGACCTATTTCCACGGCTGCTACGTTAACTATAACCACCCGCAGTTAGGTAAAGATTTTGTCTCTGTGATGAATGCGATGAATATCGGCGTACGGTTACTGGATAACGAGAAATGCTGTGGTGTACCGCTGATTGCCAATGGTTTTCACGATAAAGCACGTAAAAATGCGCTATTGAATGTGAAAAATATCGAAGCCGCGGTAGTTGATCGTCAAACGACGCTCCTCTCCACCTCATCAACGTGTTCGTTTACCTTACAACAAGAATACCCTCATGTTTTAGGGGTTGATAATAGTAAGGTGGTCAAACAAATCGAGTACCTCACGCGCTTTCTACTCAAAGAGTTCATGAGCGGTAATGCGCCTAAAATGAAACCCGTTAACTTGAAAGTGGTTTACCACACCCCTTGCCACCTTGAACGCAGCGGTAATGTCATTTTTACCATTGAATTATTAAAAATGATCCCAGGATTGGAGTTAGTGGTCTTAGACAGCGAATGCTGCGGCTTAGCGGGAACCTACGGTTTTAAAGAAGAGAACTATGACGTTTCAATGAAAATTGGCGCGCACCTGTTTGATGCAATCAAAACATCGCAAGCTGACTATGCGATTACCGATTGTGAAACCTGTAAATGGCAAATTGAAGAAAATACCGCGTTAGAAACCATTCATCCAATTAGCCTGCTCGCCATGGCGATTGCCTAGTTTATACACCTAGCATTGAGAGTAAAACAGGCCACATAGTGGCCTGTTCTCATACTGCTTGTACTGTGTGAACATTCGTTTTCTAAGCGTTATTTAGATAGCGGGCGCTGCTGGCAGTGCTCAATTGCATTGGCCAATAATTCTAACGCACTGGACTGAGACTCTGGTAACTGCGCTTGGCTACGGCTAATCGCGGTAACACGCTCGCCCCATTTGATGTGCCCAGCCCCCCAAGTTAAGCCCGCCCCGAAAGCAGCCACCAGCAGGTTATCATTCGGTTTGATTTTCCCTTGTTCTACCGCTTCACACAATGCAATAGGTACGGTCGCGGCAGACGTATTACCATAGTGTTGAATGTTAACGAATGCTTTATCTTGGCTAATACCTGATAAGTCACACAAGGTTTGAATGATGCGAATATTCGCTTGATGCGGGATCACCACATCGACTTGTTCGGTTGAAAGACCGGAACGCGCCAACACAGTTTGCGCCGCTGCGCCCATGCCTCGAACCGCGCGTTTAAAAATCTCTTTCCCAACAAAATCAAAATCCCAATACCCATTGTCAGCGGCAAAACGATCCATCGATGAGCCAAATTTAGGCACCGCCAAAATATCACGCCCTTCTGCATCACAACCGATTTGTGCATCTTGCAAACCCACTACTTTATCGGTTTTACTCAAGACAACAGCACCAGCACCGTCACCAAACAACACGGCGGTATCACGTTTGGTCCAATCAATGTAAAAAGAGAGACGCTCAGCACCCACCACTAACGCATGGCGGTAATGGCTTGCTTGCATTAAACGCGTCGCAGTTTCTAATCCATAAACAAAACCGGTACAGGCTGCATTTAAGTCAAAAGCGGCTGCATTTTTAATCCCAAGGTTCTGCTGCACTTTCGAGGCAATATTTGGGATAAGAGAATCTGGCGAACAGGTTGCGATAATGATGAGATCAATCTCAGTTGCATCAATCCCAGCACAAGCGATGGCGTGTTGGGCGGCCACCGTAGCTAAATCCGAGGTATTCACATGGCTAATGCGGCGCTGTTCAATCCCGGTGCGAGTTTTAATCCACTCATCGGAAGTTTCAATAAAGGTGCTAAGATCATGGTTTGAGAGCGTTGCAGGTGGTAGGCATTTACCCCAACCTGTAATTTCGGCATAGAATTTTGTCATTGTTAACCTGTTTTTGTTGTATTTTCTAATGCAATCCAAAGACCTAAAATTAAAAACTCATTGTATGAAAGAGAAATGAGACTCAAAAGGTCCTTTTGATGTCAGTCAGTATACGCGCTTTTGCTCTGACGTTAAGTCTAGTGCGTTAAATGCGACTGGAGCAAAACACAAAAATAAAGAGAGGAAACCATGTCAACATTTAATACTCGTTGTCCTTCGTGTCACGCAATGAACCGAGTTCCGATAGAACGAGTGACAGAAAGCCCAAACTGCGGTAAATGCCAAGCTCCCCTATTTGATGGAGCACCCATTGAAGGAACGGAAGCCAATTTCGAAGCACTGCTTAATAGTCGCCAACCCGTTGTCGTCGATTTCTGGGCACCTTGGTGTAATCCGTGTGTGGGTTTTGCTCCGGTATTCAGTGATGCTGCGACGGAACGAAAAGGAAACATTCGCTTTATAAAAATTGATACTGAAAGTGAACAAAGCCTCGCCACAAAATTTCAAATTCGCAGCATTCCAACCATTATGGTGTTTAAAAATGGTCAACGAGTCGATATGATCAATGGCGCTTTACCAAAAAGTCAATTTGATCAATGGTTAAACCAAGCCATATTGAAATAATCCATCATTATAACCAATAATAAAGTTGGCATTTTTTATCGATTTATGCCAACTTTACTGCTCATTTCTCTTGCTTTATTTTCGATTAATAAAATTAATCGTTAAGAACATAATTTTTCGTTTTACCTTTCTCAATATCAGCTCCATATTCGCCGCAAAATATCCCATCAATTCTGGTTTTGAGGCAAAGTCAATGGACAACATTACTGTGAACGCGTCTTCACCTCGCATTTCCGTTCCGGTCATTGCGCTATCGCTTTATGCGATTGCCTCAGGCTATTTAATGAGCCTGATCCCATTGATGTTGCCGCACTACGGGCTTGAGAGCTCATTGGCAAGCTGGCTTGCCAGTGCCTTTTACGCTGGCTTATTGATCGGCGCATTAGTCGTTGAACCTGTTGTCAACCGCGTTGGCCACCGAAACGCTTTTGTATGGTGCTTAGCGCTACTCATGTTAACCATTTTTGCCTTACCTGCTCTGCACTATGCCAGTGCTTGGTTAGTGGCACGTTTTGTTGCTGGTATTGCGGTGGCTGGTGTCTTTGTCGTTGTCGAGTCTTGGCTATTGCATGGTGATGAAAAAGGCCGAGCAAAACGCCTTGGTATTTATATGGCGGCGCTTTACGGCGGCACGGCATTGGGCCAATTAGGGATTGGTTATTTAGGCGTATCAGGCGGCGTGCCTTTCATTGCCATCATTACCTTGCTATTAATCGCCAGTGTGGTGCTGATTTATGGCGAATCCGACCAACCGTCAACGCAGCATGCCGTCAGCCTATCACTGAAACAGGTACTCAAACTAAACCATGCGGCCTTGCTCGGTTGCGGAGTTTCAGGGCTCACCTTGGGGGCTATCTACGGTCTAATGCCTGTTGAATTGGAACAACGCGGTATCAGCCATACCGATATTGGTAGCTTAATGGCGCTTGTAGTTTTGGGTGGCATGGCGGTGCAACCTATGGTGCCTTGGCTATCAAAGTTTTTGGGCCGAACACTATTAATGGCACTGTTTTGCTTGATTGGCTCTGCGGCGATTACCATAACCTTGTTCGATTCAACGATGATGATATTAGCTGCCAGCTTGTTTTTCTTAGGCATGGCGACGTTTGCCCTGTACCCAATCGCCATCAACTTAGGTTGTGATAAGCTCGATGCCAATTACATTGTCTCAGCGACACAAGTTATGCTGTTTAGCTACAGTATCGGCTCTGTGGTTGGCCCCGTGATCGCTGATTGGTTTATGCAAAGATCGCAAGGCTTAATGGGTTATCTCTTTATTGCTTTACTGGCGACTTGTATTTATATGTTGGCTTCAAGCCTCAAAACCAAACGCCAATGGGTGGCGGGGAAATAAGTCGCAGCAAAGCGGATCATATTTTATCGCAAGGCGCACGGTTCAATCGTTGATGGCGATTTGATGCATGCGCCTTTGGTTTTTCTGGTAGTGCACGTTTTTCATGCCGTAGATGGCGGATCGCCAATATAGGGTGAGAGAGCAACATTCTTGGCCCTGCGTAACGCATCACCAATCTCATTTGTTCTTTCGGCTCAGGCTTATAGCAATGAATTGGGCAACGGTTACAGGTGGGTTTATGTTGGCCATAAGGACAGCGATCTAAACGTACTTGCGCATATTCCAACAAGGTTTTGCAACACGTACAGAGTCCAGATTGACAGCGATGATGGCGCTGACAATAAATATTCACCATCGCCTCTACGGTGCGAAACTCACTGAGCAGCTCTCCCGTTAAAAGATCGCTATGCATTTTTTCCATTGCCAATAACTCCCATTGAGATCGCAGATAAAAACAAGTATCCTGCGCCACCTTGTTCCTCATGTACCCAAGACTTTGTGTCAAAGAGCAGACGACTATGAACCGCAAAAAGAAAATTAACCAAACACTGCAAAAGCATCTTAAAAAGAAGCATGCCAAGCTGCACGGCAGCAATAAGCCTCGTTATATTTCCAAAGCTGAACGTGAAAAATTAGACGCAGAGCAAGCCGCTTCAACCAGCACGGTAGATACCCAACATAGTGAGATTGTGCCTGCTGAAGGTGAGCTACAACAGTAAGTCTTGCTCGATTGGAACAAACTGGCTGGCGACATCAATAAGGCTTTGAGCCGTCAGCCTTGGTACTCCGTACACTTCTACTTTTTTGTTAAAACGCTGTTTAATCCGTTCGACCAATAGCTCGAAATCACCATCTCCTGATACCAGAACAATCACATCCGCTTGCTCTGCCAGCTCAATCGCATCGAGAGTAATACCGACATCCCAATCCCCTTTTGCACTGCCATCATGACGCTGAATGAAGGGCTTAAGCTGAACCTCAAAACCAATACCGCGCAAAATATGGTGGAACTGGCGCTGCTTAGGATCTTGGCTAGCAATCGCATAGGCATTGGCTTTAATCACCTCTCGCCCTTGAGTGGCTACATACCAAAATTGGTTGTAATCAAAATGCTGGCGGTACTTCTCTTTACAGGTGTAATAGACGTTTTGAACGTCGACAAGAATGGCAACTTTTTCCATGAGCTCTCTTCTCAAATAGAAACAAAAACAGCGGCCTGTTCGCCGCTGCTTTGCAAATTGCGCCTAGTATACGCCAAACCACTTCAATTTGTCGTGCAAGCGAGTCACACTGCCGACCACAATCAAGGCTGGGCTTTGTGCTTGTTGCGCTAAAAGGGGTAAATCGTCAAGCGAGCCGGTCAATACTCTCTGTTTATCTGTAGTGCCGCGTTCGATAATCGCGCAAGGCGTTTCTGCGCTCAGGCCAGCATCCAACAAGTTTCGTGTGATATTCGGGCACTGCTTTAACCCCATATAAAAAACCAAGGTTTGATTATCTTGCGCTAAACATCGCCAATTGATCGCTTTACCTTCTTTTTGTAAGTGACCCGTAATGAACTGCACACTTTGCGCGTGATCACGGTGCGTCAGCGGAATCCCCGCGTAAGCCGTGCAGCCTGCCGCCGCCGTGATCCCCGGAACCACTTCATAAGCGATATGATGTTCAGCCAGCGTTTCGAGCTCTTCACCACCTCGGCCAAAAATAAAGGAATCGCCGCCTTTCAAACGGACAACTTTTTTACCTTCTTTGGCTTTATCGACCAGAATTTGGTTGATCTGATCTTGCGGCACACAATGAAAATCCAACTGTTTGCCAACATAGATCATCTCCGCACTGCTTGGCGCCAGATCTAAAATCGCTTGCGAAACTAAACGATCATACACCACCACTTGCGCTTGGCTGATCACGCGTAGCCCCTTAACCGTCAGTAGATCGGGATCGCCTGGCCCTGCGCCTACTAAAGAGACAAAACCGCGACTCGTTACACTGCTTACCATGATTACTCTCTACCTTATCGACAAAAGGATATCGTCATTAAGCGAGGTTAAACCTCACTTAACAATGGTTAGCCAAGGTTGCGTTGTGGCAAGGTTTTACCGTGAGTCATGTAAAGGCTTAACCCGGTAAATAACAAGCCGCCCACTAAGTTACCCAATGTGGCCGGAATTTGGTTCCACACCAACCAATCGACGATGGTGAATTTAGCGCCCAACATCATGCCAAGTGGGAACAGGTACATGTTCACTACGGCGTGTTCAAAAACCAAACCGAAGAAAATAAAAATAGGTAGCCACATCGCGACCACTTTGCCGCTCACAGTAGTTGATGTCATGGCGCCGACAACACCTAGACACACCATCCAGTTACACAAGATGCCTTTCACAAACACGGTGATCCAGCCATTAATACCATGTTCGGCAAAGCCAAGAGTGCGAGCAGTAGACGCTTTGATAAACGCTTGCCCAACCGCGCTCGGCTCGATACTGAAATTCATGGTGAAGGTTAGCGCCACTAAAAAGGCGACGGCAACGGCACCGATTAAGTTACCCAGCCCAACCAAGCCCCAATTCCGTAGAACGCCCGCTTTGGTTACTCCGGCGCGTTTTTCAAACAAAGCTAAAGGCGCTAAAGCAAAAACACCCGTTAATAAATCAAAGCCCATTAGGTTCAAAATACAAAACCCCACAGGGAAGACCAGAGCACCAACAATAGGCACTCCGGTTTGCACAGCCGCAGTAATGGCCACAGCGACTGCGATAGCAAGAATCGCCCCCGCCATAATACCGCGAATCAGGGTATCGCGCGTTGACATGAAGATTTTGCTTTCGCCAGCGTCAATCATTGTTTGCACAAAATCGGCAGGTTTTACATAAGACATAATGGTCCTTATTGTCACCAAAGTTAAAATTAAAAAGGGAAATTGAATAGATAAAGGCTCCCAACCATCAATGCATCACCAAGAGAACTCGATGAACAAGGAACCTTTTTGCTATTGAATCTCATCGTCTCAAAAGCGGCTGTTAAGCCGCGACTTCGACCACACCGTCGGTGACTCGCACGGCATAAGCTTTCACGCTAAAGCGTTCATCTTCCATACATTGGCCTGTTATGAGATTGAAACGCTGCTTTTTAAGCGGGCTTGCTATCCAGAACTGCTCTTGATGTTGGCAAATAAAACCGCGTGACAACACATTGGCTCGAGCAAAGGGATCCATATTGCTTATCGCCATCACTTCTTGCGCTTCAGTCGGACGGAAGATAGCCACTTGCTCACCATTCACCAGTGCACACACACCCGTTCCGGGAACAATGTCATTAATGTCACAGATGGCTTGAAATACTGTGTTATTGGCCATGGTTATTTCTCCAAAACAGGGGTAGAGATTGCTGAATCAGCAAGCGCAATGTGGAATATATCGCCTTTCGCTTCTGGGTGTTTTTCGCTATAAGTCGCAGGACGGTGCTGCTCACGAGCGCTGACGAACACGACGTTCTGATCGCGTAAATCAGAATTAATGAAGTGAGTAAAACGAGTTAATTGCTCAGGATGATTAAGCGTTTCTGTCCATTCACAGCGATAATCAGCAATAAGCTTCGCCACATCTGCTTCGAGTTGATCGTTAATGCCCAGCTTATCGTCCACAATCACTTCACGCAGGTAATCAACGCCACCTTCTAGGTTGTCTAGCCAAACTGAGGTGCGTTGTAATTTATCGGCTGTGCGAATGTAGAACATCATGAAACGGTCGATGTATTTCAGTAGTGTTGCTTCATCTAAATCAGAGGCCAGCAGATCGGCATGTCGAGGCTTCATACCACCATTACCGCAGACATACATATTCCAACCCGCATCGGTCGCGATCAGGCCTAAATCTTTCCCTTGCGCTTCGGCACATTCGCGGGTGCAACCTGAGACACCAAACTTCATCTTGTGTGGTGTACGGATACCTTTGTAGCGGTTTTCAATCAGCACACCCAAACCGACGCTGTCTTGCACACCAAAACGACACCACGTACTACCGACACACGTTTTTGCCATGCGCAGAGCTTTGGCATAGGCTTGGCCTGTCTCGTATCCAGCATCAATCAGTTTGCGCCAAATCTCAGGTAAATCGTCTTTTTGAGCACCAAACAGACCAATGCGCTGCGCGCCCGTCACTTTGGTGTAAAGTTTGTATTCCTGAGCGACATTCGCCAGCACCGCAAGCGCTTGTGGTGTGACTTCACCACCCGCCATGCGTGGGATCACCGAATAAGTACCGTCTTTTTGCATGTTACCCAAGAAGTTATCATTGGTGTCTTGCAAACTGACCAGCGATGGCGAGAGCACATGATCCCCCCAACACGAGGCCAGAATAGAACCAATTGTTGGCTTACAGACTTCGCACCCATAACCGCGTCCATGTTTTGCCAACATCTCATCAAAACGTGTGATACCGTTAATGCGGATCAAATGGAACAGATCTTGGCGTGAATACGCAAAGTGCTCACAAATATCGTTTTTGACTTCCACACCCGATTTAGCCAGTTCCGCATTCAGAACCGACGTCACTAAAGGCACGCAACCACCACAACCTGTTCCTGCCCCTGTCACCGCTTTAATCGCGCCGAGCGTATGATGACCATCGGCCACGGCTTGGGCAATTTTCGCTTTAGTCACATCAAAACAAGAGCAGATCACAGCAGTATCAGGTAGTGCATCCGCGCCTAATGCCGGTTTTTCAGCGCCAGCATGCGCAGGTAGAATCAAGGTGTCAGGGTGTTTGGGCAGCTCAATATCATTGAGTTTGAGTTGCAGTAAATCGCCGTAATCTGACGTGTCGCCGACTAAAACTGCACCAAGCAGTTTTTTACCATCTTCAGAAACGATAATGCGCTTATAAACTTCATCTTCTTCATTTTGATAGACGTAGCTTTTACAACCCGGAGTTCGCCCATTGGCATCGCCAATCGATCCCACCTTCACACCCAGCAGTTTGAGCTTGGCGCTCATGTCTGCACCACTAAATTGGCTCTCATTGCCCACAAGATGATCAACCGCAACCGTTGCCATTTTGTAACCAGGAGCGACCAGACCGAAGAAAGTTTGATTCCAAGAAGCACATTCGCCAATCGCGTAAATATCAGGATCGGATGTTTGGCAGTGATCGTTAATGGCAACGCCACCACGCGGCGCGATGTCTAGACCCATATCACGAGCTAATTTGTCCTGAGGACGTATCCCTGCGGAAAATACGATGAAGTCAACTTCCAAATCCGAACCGTCGGCAAACTTCATGGTATTACGAGCGGTCTCGCCTTGAGCAACGATCTCTAGCGTATTTTTGCTAGTGTGAACTTGCACCCCCATCCGCTCAATTTTATTACGCAGTTGTAAACCGCCTTGCAAGTCAAGTTGCTCAGCCATTAATACCGGAGCAAACTCAATCACATGGGTTTGTACGCCCAACGCTTTCAGCGCACCAGCCGCTTCAAGGCCAAGTAAACCACCGCCTATCACTACGCCACTTTTGCTCTTTTTCGCGCACGTTTCGATGGCCTTTAGATCTTCAATGGTGCGGTAGACAAAGCAGTCTTTACTTTCATTGCCTTTGATCGGCGGTACAAAGGGATAAGAGCCCGTCGCCAAGACTAATTTGTCATAGCTCACTTCACGGCCAGTATTTGAATAGACCACGCGCTTTTCGCGGTTAATGTTAACCGCCCGCTCGCCCATCAAGACATTAATCGCATGCTTTTGATAGAAACCCGGCTTAACAAGCGAAAGCTCTTCAGCGGTATGGTGTGAAAAGTAGGAAGAAAGATGGACGCGATCGTAGGCAACACGCGGTTCCTCACAAAAAACCGTGACATCAACAGCCGATGCATCCATTTTTTCGACCAAATCTTCGATATAGCGATGGCCAACCATGCCATTACCGATGACAACCAGCTTCATCCTGCTCATATGGGTTCCTAATTATGGTAACGTTTAATTGAGCGAGATTTTTAATTATGAAAGAAAATGAATTACTGATGTAAATCAATTACAAACTCAAACTACCCTAAAGAGGTAGCCATAAAGAGGAGTATCAGAGAGAAATAAACACCTTATCGTAAATAGCATGAATACTAGAGGCCGACAGGCATCGGAAGATAATTTATATAGTATGATCGCTTCTAATCAAACTTGATCATTTACAACAAAATTTGTCAGTTTTCCTCTGTCAAAACACTTGGCAGAAGTTATATACGCAACGTAAACACGCTGCCCTATTGTGCTTTAGAGTGGAAGATCATCACGGTGTTGTTCCTCCCTCTTTTAGGGGGAGGGAATTAATTTAGTGAGTATTAGGCATGCTATTTATGATGAGCTGTATAGTTTGCTGGAATGTTTTTGCCCCTTTTCTACTTAGTGCGATTAATCAGCGATAGATTACCCTGCTGAGTTTGCCATACGTGAGGTTATGGCAGATGCCAGAACACTGCTGCACGGAATATCCCATTTTCGAGCAGCAGACCGTCTATGCTCAGTGGCCTTACTTTTGCATAACAATTCGCTTAGCTAACAATTTATTCTAAAAGAAGTGGCTAACACAAAGTCTGGCATCACAACTGCTCTTGTATCTATGTACTCTGATCTATATTTGCTTGGTGCTGTAAGTGTTCGATAAACATCGGGATCTTTTTTGCCAAGTGTTTTCTGGAAGCATAAAAGACGTACAGAACTAGATCTTCAGGTTCAAACTCAAGTTCTACGACTTTCAAAGAGCCAGCATCTATCTCATTACGACAGGATTCGATTGGTAGTATCGCGAAGCCCAAACCAGCTAACGCACCTGATTTGGCAAGATGTCCGCTATTAACCTTAAATGAGGACTGTACCTTTTGGGTAATAGGCTCACCTTTAGCGTTTTTGAAAACCCAAGGCGTACCATTTAATGCTGTAAAACTATTGATGCACGGAACGTGTTTCAAATCAGTAATCTGAAAAGGTCTAGGAGAGGTCTGTAGAAGTTGAGGGGATGCTACAACAACACTTTGCCAACGTTTAACTTCCTTAGCAACCCAACTGTTGTCTTCGAGCTTGCCTCTGTGAAAACTCAAAATGACGTCAAACCCATCAAGTAAATCTTCCTTGGGACTAATGCTCGTATCACAACACAATGAAATTGAGGGATGCTGGGTACAAAAAGAAACCACTGCTTTGGCTAAAGCTGGTGAATCAGGCATTAAGACTTTAAGTCGTCCCATTACCTCATGAGAATGAAGGGCCACTTCCTCAAGTGCATCATTAAGTTTGTCCAGCAGCGGCTGTGTTCGTAAATAAAGATGTTCTCCTGCATCTGTCGGAGCAATTCTCCGTGTAGTTCTGTCAAATAGCCGTGTATCCAGTCGCTCTTCCAGTAAAGCGATATGGCGACTGACGTTTGATGTCGGCAAACTTAGAAATTCCGCAGCACGTTTAAAACTGTTGTTTTCGTAGACACAATGAAAACTTTTTAACCACTGTTGGTCAATCTTATCAAACATTTTGTTTAATCCCATAATATTGGATTATTAAACCCATAAATCATACTTTATTACCAGAAACTGGCTTATACAATACCCATTACTGAAGTTGTCTGGTAAAGGTGTCCCATGAGTTGGTTAGAAAAGCTATTAGATAAAAAGAATATAATCCATACACGCAAGGCGTCGATCCCAGAAGGAGTATGGACTAAATGTCCCTCATGTGACCAAATCCTCTACCGAATGGCTCTTGAGGAAAATTTGGCGGTGTGTCCTAAATGCAATCATCATTTGAGAATGTCGGCACGCCATCGCTTAGACAGCTTTCTGGATAAAGGAGAACGCGTTGAGATTGCCAGTGAACACGAACCACAAGATTTACTGAACTTTAAAGATCTGAGACGCTACAAGGAACGCCTTGCTATAGCCCAGAAGAGTACAGGGGAAAAGGATGCCTTAGTTGTAATAAAAGGAAAGCTACTGGGCTTACCTGTTGTTGCCTGTGCTTTCGAGTTTTCTTTTATGGCTGGATCAATGGGTTCTGTTGTCGGCGCTCGTTTTGTCCGTGCGGTTGAGGCCGCTATTGATGCAAATTGTGGATTAGTTTGTTTTTCCGCTAGCGGTGGCGCTCGCATGCAAGAGTCTCTGATGTCGTTAATGCAAATGTCTAAAACTAGCGCAGCGTTAAATCGTTTGTCCAGTGCAGGCCTCCCTTATATATCTATATTAACAGACCAAACATTGGGTGGTGTATCTGCGAGTCTAGCCATGCTGGGAGATATTAACATCGGTGAGCCAAAGGCAATTATCGGGTTTGCTGGGCGTCGAGTTATAGAGCAAACCGTTCGTGAGAAATTGCCCGAAGGTTTTCAGCGAAGTGAGTTCCTTTTAGAGCATGGTGCTATCGACATGATTGTGGATAGGCGTGAGATGCGCAAGCGAATTGGGGGGCTAATAGCTAAGATGACTCATACCACTATTTCGCTGGAAGCATAGTTTATAGGTTCTGTAACGAAGCTGATCTATCAAACTGAATGATATTTCATGAATATTTGCATAAATAATTTGAGCAACGCAAGGTTACGATGCACGTTATTGTCCATTTCCTTTCACGTACGGCACCGTATCAATCGGTGCCACTCAATCTTTTGTAATATCAAAAGTTATCCGTGAATAGCTAATTTAGTAAAAGCACTGACAAACTTCTGTTCAAACTTGTGTCAGGCCGATCTTCGCTAGCTCATTTTTGCCCCATTATGATCTAGAGTGGAAGCTGAACCGTTCTGTTCCTCCCCCTTTCAAGGGGAGGTTAGGAGGGGGTGTACAGAGGTGTCAGCAACCAAGAAACACCCCACCCTACCCCTCCCCTTGAAGGGGAGGGAATTATTGACATTCTTTCCTTCGCATCTTTATGGCTGACAGCATTTAAATACAAAGACTCCCCCAACCTAAACTGCATCATTCATAAAGTGTTCACATTCAATCGCTACGTTAGCTCAATATCTTCGAGATCTGTCATGTGAAACCACTTAAACGCTATCAATACGAACGCTATGCCGTGCTGTGCAACCTTGCTTATCCCAGAGTGTTTAGGCAGACACGTTACGGTTTTGACCCGAACGGTCAGCACATCATCCGTAACCAGTTTGGTAAAATCATGATTCGAGTGCTGTGGAGTAAAAACCAAGAAGAGGCTGTGGTGGTCATCAAAGGTTCGCACTGTGTCAGTGATTGGCTTTTGAACTTTGCAATGTGGACACGCAGTTGTCAGCACTTAGGATTGGATTACCGTATTCATGCGGGCTTTTACCATCTCCTGCATCAAGAGAGCCTGCCAACGCGCAACGAAGATAAACTCGGCTTATCGGTTTTACAACGGCTGGAAGCCGTCGTTGTTCCTCTGATCGAGAGCGGCAAACGCATTGCCATTACTGGCCACTCTTCGGGTGGGGCTATTGGGTGTATCTTTGCTGACTACATCGAAAAGAAATACCCAAAATGCATCAAACGCATTGTGACATTCGGCCAACCCGCGATTGGTAATTGGCGTTTTCGTCAACGCTACGCGCTTAGTCACAAAACCTATCGTATCTGTTGTGACCTCGACATCGTCACCTTTATGCCACCCATTCCTTTAATTTATTGGCATGTGGGTAAATTGCTGTGGCTTTACAATGGGCGTATTTACGAAAACACCCCAACGTTCATTCGATTAGGCAGGTCTTTATTGAGCTGGCTAGTTCGCCCCTTCTCTTATCACCTCATGAGTAAATACATCCGCAATAAAGATTTCTTCGATGAACGATAGAAGCTAGCACCGAACAAAAAACACGGTGACTTCAAATATTTTTCACACTAAACAATTATGAAAAATTAATTGTAATTAATTGAATTAAAGCAATATTTATCATTAACCATATAAATTCAATGGCAATTATCATTCAAAAATAGATTTGAACTCTAAACATTATCATGGCATTTTATATTTAACTAATCGCTCAATATAAAATAATCAGGATGAATTATGCCAAAGGTAGGGATGCCAGACATACGCAAACCTCAACTTGTCGCCGCAACAATGACAGTCATTGAACGCGTTGGATTACATGGCGCAAGTATCGCTTTAATCAGCAAAGAAGCGGGGGTCTCGACAGGGATTATCAATCACTACTTTGGCGGCAAGCATGGATTATTGGAAGAGACAATGCGTGTTGTTTTACGTGAGCTTTCAACCACCATCACTCAGCATTTAAACCAACTCCCAAAAGAGGCTCATTACGAACGCATTAATGCCATCGTAACCGGCAATTTCAAAGGGTTCCAAGCGGAAAACCAAGTCGTTAAAACATGGTTAGCGTTTTGGGCTTACTCCATGCACGACGCACAATTAAATCGCCTGCAATACGTCAATGAACAGCGTTTACTTTCTCACCTTAAGATTGAACTCAAGCCGCTGCTCCCATCAGAACAAGTCAACCTCGTGGCTCATGGTATCGCGTCACTGATTGATGGCATTTGGCTACGCGGAGCATTAAACCCCAAAGGGATAGACCCTGCTCAAGCACATTCCATCATTAACGATTACCTCAATAAACAATTAGCGTTTTACGCGCAATAACAACTCACTTCAGGCCTTAAAATGGAAATACAATCGCTTTATATCAACGGAACGCTCCGATCTGCGACTTCAGGAGAACGTTTCGATACCTATAACCCAGCAACAGGTGAGGTGATAGCAAGATTGCAGCACGCCAGTGCCAATGACGTTGAACAAGCTATCACCTCAGCCAAGCAAGGATTCGCGGTATGGTCAAGAATGACCGCGACAGAACGCAGCCGTATTTTGCTAAAAGCAGTAAAAATACTTAGAGAACGAAACGATGAACTTGCTGTACTTGAAGTTCTCGATACCGGTAAGCCGATTCAAGAAGCCAATTGCGTTGATATTGCGACTGGCGCAGACGTCATTGAGTACTTTGCAAATTTAGCCCCATCGCTTCAAGGCGAGCAACAGCCGATCAATGAACATCAGTTTTTTTATACTCGCCGCGAGCCATTAGGCATCTGCGCGGGCATTGGCGCATGGAATTATCCGATTCAAATCGCGATGTGGAAATCAGCGCCAGCACTGGCTGCCGGCAATGTGATGATTTTCAAGCCCTCAGAGGAAACGCCATTAAGCGCGTTAAAACTGGCAGAGATCTTCAGTGAAGCGGGAGTGCCAGACGGCGTCTTTAACGTGGTTCAAGGTGATTACCGCGTAGGTCAAATGCTGACGGCTCACCCTGATATTGCCAAAGTCTCTTTTACCGGTGAATCGGGTACCGGGAAAGCCGTGATGGCAGACAGCGCTCGCAGCTTGAAGTCTGTCACCATGGAATTAGGCGGAAAGTCACCGCTCATTATTTTTGATGATGCCAAGCTTGATCAAGCTGTCTCCGCCGCCATGGTGGCAAACTTTTATACCCAAGGTGAAGTGTGTACCCATGGGACGCGCGTTTTCGTGCACGACAGCCTCTACGATGCGTTTGTGGCTCAGCTTAAGCTGCGTACTGAACAATTAGTGATTGGCGATCCTATGGATATCAACACCCAGATTGGTGCACTGATCTCCAAGCCTCATTTAAGCAAAGTGCTCACAGCGATTGAGCAAGCCAAAGCTAGCCAAGCAACTTTGCTCACTGGCGGTTATCAAGTTACCGATAACGGCCTAGATAAGGGCAACTTTGTTGCTCCAACCGTTTTCATTGATTGCACTGATGACATGCCGCATGTTGAACAAGAAATCTTTGGCCCTGTAATGTCAGTGCTTAAGTTTAGCGATGAAGACGAAGTGATCGCGCGCGCGAATGGCACTCAATATGGCTTAGCTGCAGGAGTGTTCACACAGAACCTTTCACGTGCACACCGAGTAATTCACCAACTTCAAGCCGGGATCTGCTGGATAAATACCTGGGGAGACTCTCCAGCAGAAATGCCTGTTGGTGGTTATAAGCATTCCGGAATTGGTCGTGAAAATGGCATAGAAACCTTGAAGCACTATACCCAAACCAAGAGCATTTTAGTGGAGCTAGATGATTTTGCTAGCCCATATGCTTAATCGTCAAAGGAGCCTTCTATGTTAAATCACTTTGATTACATTATCGTCGGCGCGGGCTCGGCGGGTTGTGTTCTTGCCGATCGCTTAACCGAGTCGGGCGAGCATCAGGTTTTACTGCTCGAAGCAGGTGGTAGCGATAAAAGCATTTTTATTCAAATGCCCACCGCCCTTTCTTACCCGATGAACAGCGAAAAATACGCATGGCAATTTGAAACCGAATCAGAGCCCGATCTTGACGGGCGTCAGCTACATTGCCCACGGGGAAAAGTACTCGGTGGCAGCTCGTCTATTAATGGCATGGTGTACGTTCGTGGCCACGCTTGCGATTTTGATGAATGGGAATCACTGGGCGCTGCGGGTTGGAATTATCAAAATTGTTTACCCTATTTTCGCCGCGCTGAATCTTGGATAGGTGGCGAGAACGCTTATCGTGGCGGCAACGGGCCCGTCGGTACTTGTAACGGTAACGACATGCAATTGAACCCACTTTATCAAGCCTTCATCGATGCGGGCAAAGAAGCCGGTTATCCAGAAACTGACGATTACAATGCTTATCAGCAGGAAGGTTTCGGACCAATGCATATGACGGTAGATTCTGGAGTTCGCGCCTCAACGTCCAATGCCTATTTACGCCGCGCGATGAAGCGCCAGAACCTCACCGTAAAAACAGGAATTGTGGCACATAAAATCTTGATTGAAGAGCAAAAGGCCATCGGCGTTGAGTTTGAAAAATCGGGCAAGATCCAACAAGCGTTTTGCCTGCGAGAAGTGATCTCAAGTGCTGGTTCTATAGGATCTCCTCAACTTTTGCAACTTTCGGGTATTGGCCCTAAAGCGCTGCTTGAACAAGTTGGTGTGAAACTGGAGCAAGACCTACCTGGCGTGGGTGAAAACCTGCAAGATCACTTAGAGATCTATTTTCAATACCACTGCAAACAGCCGATCACACTAAACAGTAAACTCGGTTTAATCAGCAAAGGGCTTATCGGCACTGAATGGATCTTAACTCGTAAAGGATTAGGGGCAACCAACCACTTCGAGTCGTGCGCGTTTATTCGCTCTCGCGCAGGACTCAAATGGCCAAATATTCAATACCACTTTTTACCTGCTGCGATGCGCTACGACGGCCAAGCAGCCTTTGATGGTCACGGCTTCCAAGTTCATGTGGGACCCAATAAGCCAGAAAGCCGAGGACAAGTACAAATTGTCTCTCGCGATCCAACGGTTTCACCCTCTATCGCATTTAATTACCTATCAACCGAACAAGATCGTCAAGATTGGCGTGATTGCATTCGTCTCACCCGCGAAATTCTAGCGCAACCAGCATTGGATACTTATCGGGGCGAAGAAATTCAACCGGGTGAAGAGATCCAAAGCGATGACGATATTGATTCATGGGTCAAACAGAATGTGGAAAGCGCTTATCACCCCTCTTGCAGCTGCAAAATGGGCGCAGATGACGACCCAATGGCCGTGGTGAATGAACAATGCCAAGTGCGCGGAATTCAAGCTTTACGCGTGGTGGATTCCTCGATATTCCCAAGCATTCCCAACGGGAACCTGAATGCGCCAACCATCATGGTCGCAGAACGCGCCGCCGATCTTATTTTAGGCAAACCGCTATTAGCCAGTACTGAAGCTCCAGTATGGATTGCACCAGACTGGCAAACCAAACAAAGAATAAAACCACCAATGAGAAAGCCGGACGCTTACTCATAAAATTTATAAAGTTAGTCAAAAATACAAGGAAATAACATGTCTATTACTAAAAAAACCGTGCTCACACTTGCAATGACGACTCTGCTCAGCGCCAACGCTTACGCCAATCAATGCGATACGGTGCGCTTTGCTGATGTGGGTTGGACAGACATTACCGCCACGACGGCAATAACCACAGAGCTGCTCAAAGGGTTAGGCTATCAGACAAAAATCGATTTACTCTCAGTACCCGTGACCTACTCATCTATGGCAAACGGTGACATTGATGTATTCCTCGGTAATTGGATGCCAACCATGGAAGGCGATATTGCCAAATACCGTGAAGCTGGAACGGTTGAAACTCTGCGCGCTAACTTGGAAGGAGCAAAATACACACTCGCTGTGCCTAAGTACGTTTATGATGCCGGTGTCCAATCGTTTGCTGATATCGCTCAATTTTCAGATAAATTTCGCAGCAAAATCTATGGTATTGAACCGGGCAATGACGGTAATCGCTTGATCCAATCGATGGTTGATGAAAACGCTTTTGAGCTGAAAGATTTTAGCGTTGTTGAGTCAAGTGAAGCGGGCATGGTGTCACAAGTGGCACGCTCAGTACGTCGTAATCAGTGGATTGTGTTTCTAGGTTGGGCTCCGCACCCAATGAACAGCAATGTTGAAATGGAATACCTTGATGGCGGTGACGATTACTTTGGCCCAAACTACGGTGGTGCAAATGTCTACACCAATGTTCGTCAGAGCTACCTAGCACAATGCCCAAATGTCGGTAATTTATTAAAAAACCTATCCTTCTCGCTTGAAATGGAAAACCAACTGATGGAATCCATTCTCAACCAAGGCGTGTTACCAGAACAAGCCGCTCGCCAATGGTTAATCAAACATCCAGAAAGTATTGTTCCATGGCTAAAGAATGTAAAAACCAAAGCTGGAACACCTGCACAACAAGCTATCAGCAACCATTTAGCGCCATTTAAAGCATAAATTAATTTAAAGGAGGAGGTGAGCATTTCACCTTCCAAAAGGCTATACCGTGAATTTTATTACAGAGAACAAAATCCCCTTAGGTCGTTGGATGGAAAGTGGCGTTGACTGGCTGACCATCCATGCAGCCACATTTTTTGATACTGTTTCCTACTTACTTGAGACCATCATTTTATCTTTAGTTGATGTGTTTAAATGGATGCCCCCTGCCGTGCCGATTTTAGTCACCGCAGCCATTGCATGGTATCTGCATCGTCAGATTTCATTGGTGGTATTTGTTATTGCTGCCCTACTGCTTATTCTAAACCTTGGCTACTGGCAAGAAATGCTGGAAACCTTTGTCTTGGTGTTTGCCGCGACAACGATTTCCGTATTAATTGGCGTACCATTGGGCATTATCGCCGCGCATCGACCATGGCTTTATACGCTGATGCGCCCAATTCTTGACTTAATGCAAACGGTACCAACCTTTGTTTACCTCATTCCAACGCTAGTTCTGTTCGGTTTGGGTATTGTTCCGGGGCTCATTTCGACCATTATCTTTGCCATCGCCGCCCCCATTCGCCTCACCTATCTTGGGATTACTAAGGTACCGGAAGAGTTAGTTGAAGCGGGTAAAGCATTCGGCTCTAGCCGTATGAACTTACTGCTCAAAGTGGAGTTGCCAGCAGCGCTACCCAGCATAATGGCAGGGATCACTCAGTGCATTATGTTATCACTCTCAATGGTTGTGATTGCCGCCTTAGTTGGGGCTGACGGCCTTGGCAAACCCGTGATTCGTGCACTCAACACCGTCAATATTTCTCAAGGTTTTGAAGCTGGTTTAGCCATCGTTTTAGTCGCCATCATTCTTGATCGTTTATGCAAAACCCCACATCAAAATAATAAGGACGCATAATCATGGATGCAATTACCATTAAAAACCTCGATGTTATCTTTGGTCAGAACCCAAATGAAGCACTGCAACGACTCGACGCGGGTGAATCTCGCCAAGAGATTATCGATGCCTGCGGTCAAGTCGTAGGGGTAAACAATGTCAGCCTTACTGTTAAAGAAGGCGAGATTTGCGTCTTAATGGGGCTGTCTGGTTCAGGGAAATCGAGCTTGCTACGCGCGGTGAATGGCTTGAATACCATCAGCCGGGGATCATTAGAATTAAAAGATGGCGAACGCTTTGTTGACCTTGCCAGCTGTGATAAAGCAACGCTTCAGCATTTAAGAACAAATCGTGTCTCGATGGTGTTTCAAAAGTTTGCCCTTATGCCTTGGTTATCGGTTTTAGATAACGTGGCGTTTGGCTTAGAAATGCAAGGAATGAGTAAGAAAAAACGCCACCAACATGCTCGTGCTCAGCTCTCGCTGGTTGGCCTTGCTGAATGGGAAGATAAATTCCCCCACGAACTTTCTGGCGGCATGCAGCAACGTGTCGGTTTAGCGCGTGCTTTTGCAATGGACAGTGACATCCTGTTAATGGACGAGCCATTCTCAGCACTTGATCCGCTGATTCGTGCGCAACTGCAAGATGAGTTATTAGATCTACAAAGCAAACTCAACAAAACCATCTTATTTGTTAGCCACGACTTAGATGAAGCACTAAAAATAGGCAATAACATCGCGATTATGGAGTCAGGAAAACTGATTCAGCACGGTAAGCCAGAAGAAATTGTCCTTACACCCAAAACGGACTACGTCAAAGAGTTCGTGGCACACACTAACCCTCTTAACGTACTAAAAGGACGTTCGTTAATGCAGCCCATCGAACAGTTAAAGCAACAAGACGAACGTTGGCAGGTCTGCAAAAAACAGGATATTTGGGTCGCACAACATGATAAAACTCTGACACTATATGGAGCAACGTCGACCGCTCTTATCCACTGGGATACCCAAGTCAGCGATATGTCGAACATTGATTCATCGATGATGATCATTACAACACCTGATATTGATATGCGTAGTGCGATTGAGTTGAAACATCGAACTCAAAATCCGATTCTTCTGGTGGAAAATAATCAGCTCGTCGGCGTCTTAAGCGACCAAGAAATTTACAGTGCCCTACTGGGAAATTATCAAACCGAAAAGGCGGCTTAACACTTACCTCTATGCATTGCTGTCAATGTCATGTTAACGCCATCATACCGATGGCGTTATTTTCTAAGCAGGCTGTTGATTCTTAATCACATAGATCAAAAAAGACGCTAAAAAGCGTCTTTTTTGTTTTTGGAGGCGCGACCCGGAGTCGAACCGAGGTCCACGGATTTGCAATCCGCTGCATAACCAGTCTGCCATCGCGCCTTTAATTTTTTGTTGCTCTTAATGAGCAAAGAATAGATGGTGCCCCGGGCCGGACTTGAACCGGCACGACTCGAAAGTCGAGGGATTTTAAATCCCTTGTGTCTACCAATTTCACCACCAGGGCACGCAATTCTGGATTGCGATGCCGTCAACTGAATCAGTTACACACCATCGAAAATTTTTTGAAGTACATTCGCTAGCTTTATTATTAATAATATTTGGTTATTAACAACATTTGTTATTAAACATTGCTTTACAGCTTTTAATAACTTTGCTCATCTTGCTGAGCAACTAACTCCTGACATTGTTCTTTCGGGCTTTGCCGTGAGAACGAGGCGTACTTTAACGGATTAAGAAAATGAGTCAACAATAAATTTTCCACTTATGAATCAAGTGACTAAGAATCGACCCGCAAAGGATAGAAGGCGAACAACTAGAGCAACAATTCATCAGTTTTTATCAAGTAATCGTTACCATTTTTTCATCAGTCGCCCGACGAGATTAGGATGGTATGCCCAGCAGTGATCAAACATCGCCATCAACTGTGGATTACCATAGCGAGACAAACTCACCGCATGGAAACGATTTTTTTGATGTTTTAAGGTCGCGATTTTTTCTAGCAGAGCTTCCGGCGGTTTAGGTGCGATGAAATCCGACAATACGACCAAATCTGCATTGCGGTATTTGTCACTGTTCATCAGTTCAACCGATTGTTCTAGCACAGGGTCTAAATCCGTTCCGCCGTGAAATGAATAACTTAAAAAATCACTCGCTTCACGCAAGCCATCTTGCTTGGTCAGCTCATAGGTAATTTGCTGAGTAGAAAACAGCATCACGTAGCACTCGCGCCTCTCAGCAAGCGCGATCTGCATCAGAGCATAAGCCATCGCTTTTGCACACTGTTCTGGGAAACCACTCATGGAACCAGAAGCGTCCACACATACGATGAACGGCCCTTTTTCAATCTCAAACTGTTTGTGCTCTGGTTGGTAGGCTTTGACTTTACGCAAGGTGCGAGACTTGCCTTGCATGCGATAGTTCATCAAGCGCTTATCCACTAAATGCTTGTAGAAAACCACCTCAAGTTCAGGATAGGCAAGAAACATGGTTTCGTTGGGCAGTAGCTTGTTCAGATCATCACTTTCGTGGATGCCGACGATGTCATCCGTCGCTTCGTCCGATTTCTCC
The DNA here is from genome assembly GCF_963888495.1 of Vibrio sp. 2-2(8). Classification (NCBI taxonomy): domain Bacteria; kingdom Pseudomonadati; phylum Pseudomonadota; class Gammaproteobacteria; order Vibrionales; family Vibrionaceae; genus Vibrio; species Vibrio sp. 2-2(8). The sequence goes on from NZ_CAWPJM010000033.1 coordinate 186,679, forward strand.
TCCACCATTTGCAGCGCTTCGGCTGGAGTGCGGTTGAGATCCGGGTCATCGACTTCGCCAGCCATGCGCCCAAGCTGTTCAGCAATTTCTTGCAATCCTTTGTTCTTTTTCAAAAATTCCGCATGGCGTTTCATGACACTAATGTCTGTTTTACTGAGCTTCGCCGATGCCATATCCCACAAGCGACCGACGCTGCTTTCATCGCCCGATTCCGTGACTTTATCCATGTTTTTCATGGTTTCCATACGCTGGTACAAATCGGCCAACACTTTTTCTTTGTTACTTTCAAGTTCGTTGATTTGCGCTTGTTTAATCGCATGGCAAAGGCTTTGATACCATTGATCACAAAAGAAATGAGGGAACATGGGGTTATGCAACCCCTTGTTTTTTTCGATTAAACGACGTGCTTGGAGATAAAATGCTGAGTGCCATTCCAACTGTTTGATTATCTCGTTAATCCGGGTAAAGAAGGTCTCTTCATCCCAGTGAATTACTTCTTGGTATAAGGTCAGCTCTTGTTGAAAACGCTCAGTTTCACACACTTTTGTAATGCGTTTTTTGACACTACCACGCCACTTAGTTAGGTGATTTTTAACTGAATTCGCCACGCCGCGGTTTTCAGCCATCATCATCACTTGCGAGCGCGCAAGCAAATCATTCACTGCCGTATCAATGATGCCCGAATCGGCAATCATTAACGCTAAATTTAAACCATCGGCACCAAGCATCTTCTCTCCTTACGCAAAAAACTGGTTTAGGTTTTTAAAACGAAGCACCGTTTTTTCGCATTCGGTATGAGTCGATTCAAGTAATTGCTGCAGATGCTGCAGCGTCGCTTCCATAGCGGTGGGCAACTCCGGATCAATGAAGTTATGCGGCAAAGCGCCGTGAAACTTAGAACGCACTTTACGCAAATGGTGTTCGGCATGTTGCAACTGTGCAACGGCTTGATCCGCTTTCGTAAGCCACTCTTGATAAAGACTTTCGTCTAAACCTTGCTCAGTCACCAAACTCACCAACACCGAGCGATTAGCAATATCTTTAAGAACGAGGTTATTACCAGCATCTAAATCAAACCTTAAACGGCACAAATTGGTATTTTGATTCACATAACCATACACATCGCCATGCCCCTCTTTGATCGTTCTTTCAAGCTCGCTTTTAGGCACATAAACCCAGCGGCTATCGCCTTTTTCGGCCTCAGAGACGGACATATTGCTTTGCAGCAATACCAATTTGACCAAGTCATGAGCGGTGCCTACCTGATAGGTTTTTGCCGATTTGGTATCAAACTGATGCACTTGCTTTTTAATCAAACCGGATGATGTTTCCAGCGAGAGCAACATGCCAAATTCAGACTCTAGCTCTTCTTGAATCTCAGCCAGCTCTTCACGACACACTACGATTTGATGTTCAACTTCTTGTTGATCAAAAGCATGTTTCAACGCAAAGTCGCGGATAACGCGGCGCACAATGTCGCGAGAATCGGGGCTATTCCAAAGACAATCTTGCAGCAGCAGTAAATCAAGCGGGTTGATTGAGTCGCGGCCATTAAAAAACGCACTCGCTTTGAGCAACTTCACCGCTTTTTTCCAACGGCGGTCTGAAACGTACATATCAATACTTGCCGCAGCGGGCTGGTTTTCAACGGCATGCTCTAGCATGTTTTTCAGCTCAAATAACTTTTCAAACACGTCATCTGTCAACAGTAAATCGTCAAGTTGTCGCTGCCATGAGTGGTACTCTTCATCGGTAATCGCAAGCCCTTCAGGGATGCGCGCTTCTTGTGGCGTACCGACAGTTAGCATCGATTTGAAATTCTGCTTATTTTGAATACGGTTGACAAACACACGCACTAACATGCGATCGTACAAGGCATCTAAACCACTCTCTTCATCCGGTAATTCGTTCGATGCCGAAACCAGAAGACGCATTGGTACACGTTCAATATCGCTCCCATTTTTGAAGGTCTTTTCATTCACAACCGTTAATAAGGTGTTCAAAATGGCGGGGCCTGCTTTCCAAATTTCATCAAGAAAAACCACTTGTGCGGTAGGAAGATAGCCTTTGGTTAGGCGAACATAGCGCCCATTATCTTTTAATTCTTGAATGCTTAATGGACCAAATACCTCTTCTGGTGTTGAGAAACGCGTCATGAGGTATTCAAAATAACTGCTGTTATCGAAGGCTTGGATCAGACGTTTAGCAATCAAACTTTTTGCAATGCCAGGAGGGCCGAGTAGGAAAACACTTTCCCCCGCTAAAGCAGCCAGTAGACAAAGTTTGATGGTGTCTTCACGCTCATAAACACCATCCGATAAAGCCTTAGCAAGCTTATTTATGCGCTCTGAAAGTAGCGCTTTTTGCGCATGAGATGCAGGAGTAAAATTGATCACTTAAGCGCTCCAAATGGTTTGTATACATAACTTTATACGACTGTTATTGTTTTGTTACAAATAGATTTTAGTATAAGCGCCCACTTATAGCAGATCTCTTTTCTGTGAAATTCTTCGAAATCAATGTTTGCATATATGAGACTGACATCACTGATTGTGCAAGCAATATTGATACTTAGGTTATCGTTTTACTTTGTCTTAGCCACAGATTCTCGGTAAGGTTGAACCCTTATCACCATATCAGTCATTGGCTAGCCACAATTAAAGAAGAGTTTGCATGAGCAAAACCATACATACATGGAAAACCATTTCATTAGTGCAAGAGGATGTCACCCTTCCTACGGGCAAAAGCATTGAGCACACCACCATAGTCCATCCCGGCGCGGCCGTGATTTTGCCGATCACAGAACAAGGCGATATTATTCTGATTAATCAGTTTCGCCCCTCACTCAAAAAGTGGTTGTTAGAGCTCCCAGCAGGCACTTTAGAAAAGGGGGAGCTTCCAGCCGAATGCGCGCACCGTGAGCTTGAAGAAGAGACAGGGTACAGTGCAAGTGAGCTGATCACTTTAGGGCAAGTCACACCATTAGCTGGATTTTGTGACGAAATACAGCACCTGTTTGTCGCTAAACAGTTGAGCAAAACTGCACGATTATCATGCGACGATGATGAAGTCATTGAGGTGGTGACGCTTTCGATCCAGGAATTGGAGCAAAAAATCATCATTGGGCAAATCACAGATTCAAAAACCATTGCCTGCCTAAGTAAGGCGAAGCTGTGTGGCTATCTATAAAATACTTAGCTATCGATAAAGTGCTTAGTTATCAATAAAGCACAAGCACAGATAAACATTGAAGTGAAAATGCTTCTAGCAAAAATAGAAAAACGCATGAGGAGATTATATGGATTTTCGATCAGATACCGTTACTAAACCCACCGCTGCGATGCGTGAAGCAATGGCTAATGCCGACGTGGGTGATGATGTGTATGGCGATGACCCAACCGTCAACGCCTTAGAAGAGTGGGCCGCGCAGCGACACGGTTTTGAAGCGGCGCTATTTACCACGTCAGGCACACAAGCCAACCTGCTGGGTTTAATGTCTCATTGTGAGCGTGGCGATGAGTACCTGTGTGGCCAACAAGCGCACAACTACAAATATGAAGCGGGTGGCGCCGCGGTTCTTGGCTCTATTCAACCGCAGCCAATCGAAAATAACCCTGATGGCACGTTAGACTTCGATAAACTGCGCGCGGCCATTAAACCTGATGATGCCCACTTTGCTCGCACTCGATTACTTAGCCTTGAAAACACCATCAATGGCAAAGTTCTACCACTCGCCTATTTAGCGCAAGCGCGAACGTTTGTTGATCAACACCATTTGGCACTGCATTTAGATGGCGCGCGCGTATACAACGCCGCTGTAGCGCTGGATGTGGATGTTAAAGAGATTGCGCAATACTTTGACTCAATGACGGTCTGTTTATCTAAAGGGCTTTCCGCTCCTATCGGCTCGCTGCTGTTGGGTTCAAAAACCTACATTGCCAAGGCTCGACGTTTAAGAAAAATGCTCGGTGGCGGCATGCGTCAAGCAGGCATTTTGGCCGCAGCAGGCCATCTTGCATTGACTGAACAAGTCACTCAGCTGAAGACTGATCACGACAATGCCCAATATTTAGCGCGCAAATTAGCGGACTTAAACGGGTTTTCCGTCAATCCAAATTTAGTGCAAACTAACATCGTATTTGCCAAATTAGCTGATTTTATCGATATCCATACAATTACCAATCAGTTGGCGCAAGATGGAATAAAAGTTTCGCCAGGTAATCCGGTACGTTTTGTGACCCATAAAGACGTCTCACGCGATGATATTGATTTTCTAATCAGCAAACTCTCCCTTTATCTCCGACCCAATTAACATTGTGCAGTCATAACCTTATCATCGGCTATGACTGCCAAAGCGTTTTTTCCGTGAAACTACCTCTCAAATCTGGTACAACTGCGCTCGTTAAAAAATGAGACGAGTTAAAAAATGACCAAAAGACAAGGCCGCCGAAGTGCCACTGATGCCCAAAAAACCAAAAGAGACATTCTAGTGGTCGCTGCGGATCTGTTTTGCGAGCTAGGTTATGCACGAGTGTCATTACGAACGATCAGCGAAAAAGCTGGGGTTTCGCACAGTTTGCTGCGTCATCATTTCGGTAGTAAAGAGCAAATATGGCGCAGTATCAGCGATGGTCTCCATCTTTATATGGAGAATTATTTACGTCATATATTGAAAGAGATCCCAGCCAACACCCCCGCCAACGTGCAGTTGTATTTGTTCATTGTACGGCTGCTCGCGCATATGCTGACCGTCAAACAGCCGATTCAACTGATCGCCGATGCGGTAAGGCAAGAAGATGCTCTGTTTGATTATTTTATCGACAGTGCAGGTGAAATTGAGCAGCTCGTCGAACAACTTGCCGAGCAATACAACCGTGAATTTTCAGCCACACCAATAAAGGTGTGGGAGATAAAATGGCAGATGATCATGTACGCGCACGGCGCGGCGAGCCTCACGCCATTTTTAAAAGAAACATGGTCAGATGAAACTCAAGATGTGAACCAATGCTTACTAAAACATTGGCAACTCTTTAATGACTTGATGATCGCCAAGTTCCATATCGACGAAGCTCAGACGCTCTGTCCGAACTCCATCAATGAGTTGCTGTATGATATTGAATGTGACTGGGCCAGATAAAGCGGGCGCTTTATCGCTTACCTCTACCTGCATGGATGTTTAGTTTTGCTTTCATCTTTCTTTTTTCCGCTGAACGGCTAGGTTTACGGCTGCTACGCTCAGTCGGTAAGGCTTCCAACAAACTCGGCTCAAACCCTTTTAACCACTCTTGTGGCAGGCGTTGATTGAGTAAGGCCTCTATCGCTTCAAGCAGATACTCTTCATCTCGGCTCATCAAAGAGACCGCGAAACCCGTTAGCCCGGCCCGGCCTGTGCGACCAATACGATGCACGTAATCTTCCGCTTTATAGGGCATGTCGTAGTTAACCACTTGCTCAAGTTGCTGAATGTCAATTCCACGAGCTGCAACATCGGTAGCGATCAACGCTCTAACTTTACCTGATTTAAAATCATCCAATGCTTTTTGGCGCGCCCCTTGGCTTTTATCGCCATTGATCGAGGCCGCTTTGATGCCGTCCAACTTCAGTTCTTTGGCTAGCTCATCGCTACCTTGTTTAGTTTTGGTAAATACCAAGACTTGCTGCCAATTACGTGAACCAATTAGATAAGCTAATAACTCGCTTTTACGTTTTTTATCCACTGGATAAACGATCTGTTTTACAGTATCAGCGGTCGCGTTGGCCGGTGAAATTTGCACGCCGACAGGGTCGCGCATCATTTTGTGTGCTAATGCTTTGATTTTGTCATCAAAGGTGGCCGAGAAAAACAGCGTTTGGCGTTCATCATTCATGCGTTTCAAAATACGTTGGATATCAGGCAAAAAACCCATATCGAGCATGCGATCGGCTTCATCCAACACCAACACTTCGGTTTGCGTCAGGATAATGTTGCGCACAAACAGATGGTCAATTAACCGCCCAGGCGTCGCAATTAAAATATCCGCACCGCCACGTAAATTACGTGTTTGCACTTGCATGCTGGTTCCACCATACGCGGTGACAATCTTCAATGTAGTACTTTGTGCATAAGCACTTAAGCTATCAAACACTTGTTGAGCCAGCTCACGAGTCGGAACCAAAACAAGCGCGCGCACAACTTTACTATTGGCTTCTCGCTCGGCTTGGTTATCAAGAAAACGTTGCAAAATAGGTAAACCGAAAGCTGCCGTTTTGCCGGTACCCGTTTGCGCCCCAGCCATGACATCTTTACCAGCCAAAACATGCGGGATAGCTTGAGATTGAACATCCGTCGGTTGTTCAAAACCTAAAGATTGCAGAGCGCTAACTAATGTGGTTGAAAGTCCTAAACGTTGGAATGGGTGCACAGTATCAGACATTGCAGCTTACCTATTGGAAATCAGGGCGCGGATTGTAACAAAGCGCAAGGTAATCGCCTATTCAAAATCAGCGGAAATCAATAGTGTTAAGGAATTGATACACGAGGGGGGAATGTAAGGAGCATAGCCAGCATAGGCTGCTGGCTGGTACTATTCTGCGCTCTGTTCAGAGCATTCATGAGATACAGAGTCATAATCGGATAAATCAAATCCGATCTCCATGGCGTCGAGCCACTCTAAGCACTCATCGTTTTTATATTGGTCACTCATTAATCGACCTCCTTTGATATTTACTGAGACGGGATTATCACGTCGCAAGATCCTTTTTAAATGATTTATATGACAGTTTTTTGAAAGCGAATAGTCAAATTAATCATCACCACAATATCTATCACAGCGAAACGATTTCGACCACTCTTATTTAGCCGCCATCTTGCCATGTAAACAAAAAAATACACTCATGGATTTTTATTTTTACAAAGCTGTTGAAAATGAATCCGAAGTTCTACAATATAGCCCAAAATGAGTGGATTAATGGTCAACACCCCGTTGTATTCATATATATCACTCCCTGAAACACAACATAACGTATAAAGAACTTTACACCATGACTCAATCAAAGATTTTCGGCAGTACTTTGATCATCGCAGGGACCACTATCGGTGCAGGCATGCTAGCTCTACCGCTCGCTTCTGCAGGTATCGGCTTTGGCACATCATTACTGATTATGATCGCCCTCTGGGCATTAATGGCTTTCACTGCATTGTTAATGGTTGAAATCCATCAATATGCAGACAAAGACGCCACCTTACATACATTGGCTAAACAGATCTTAGGGCAAAAAGGAAAATGGGTAGCGAGCTTTGCTATGCTATTTTTGTTCTATTCGCTTTGTGCAGCTTACATTGCCGGTGGCGGCGCACAATTCACTCATCGCCTGACAGAGTTTGCTGGCATTGAGATCAGCAATCCGCTAGGCACCTTGCTTTTTACTTTACTGGTTGCACTTGTGGTGACGATCGGCACCAGCACGGTTGATAAAGTGAACCGCCTGCTGTTTGCCGGTAAAATGGTCGCGATGATTATAGTGCTCTCATTTCTTGCACCTAATGTTTCTCAGTCATACTTGCTTAGTATGCCACTTGAGCAAGGCTTAATCGTTGCTGCAATTCCCGTCATTTTCACCTCATTCGGTTTCCATGGCAGTATTCCGGCGATTGTGAATTACTTAGATGGCGACACCCCTTCGCTGCGCAAAGCCATCTTAATTGGTTCTGCTATCCCGTTGATTATTTACATTTTTTGGCAGATCGTCACGTTAGGTGTCGTTAGCCAACCTCAGCTGGTTGAGAATTCCGGCCTGAGTGCGCTAATTGTGACATTAGGGCAAACCGTTCATCAATCCAATTTAAGCAGCATTATTGGCGTGTTTGCCGACCTTGCACTTTTGACGTCATTCTTAGGCGTAAGCTTGGGCTTGTTTGAATTCATGGGCGATACGATTAAGAAAAAGAACATTCCATTGCACCGTATGGCTGCCTCCGTCATCACCTATCTGCCACCATTAGTCTTTGCGCTATTTTACCCTCAAGGCTTTATTATGGCGCTCGGTTACGCGGCTATTGCATTGACTATTTTGGCCATATTCTTACCGATTGTGATGGTGATTAAAGTGCGTTCAAACCAAGTATTCCAACCGCAGGGTGGAACACAATATCAAGTCAGAGGCGGCAAACTGGCTCTGACCATGACAGCAACCATTGGTTTGATGATCGTCACTTCGCAAATCTTTATTAGCCTTGGTGTACTACCCGCTCTGGGTTAATCAATTAAAGTTAAAAGTGGGGAGAGTAATATTACTCTCCCCACTTTTTTAACCTAAAATAAGATCAAAGTCTCAATCTTGATATTTAAGTCAACATTCATTTCATAAAATTCTGCACGAACACACACATTTAGCCTTAGTATATTTATAAAATTTACTATTACTTTTTTGCATATCGGAGCAGCAATGAAAGAAGTTCAGTTCAGGACGATTGACCGCGTGTTCATTAAAATGTCAATTAATGACAAGATGTGGGTGATCTTCGCTTTATTCCTCACCGCTTTAAGCTTTGTCGCAGGAAATCGCTATGTTGATTCACTGGCCCAGATAGAAGCGCAATCGAAGTTGGCCGTTGAGTACAAACTGCAAGGTCTGCTTGCCAGCGGCGCAGATCCACAAACCCTTTCAGCGGTTGAAACTCGCCATTCTTTAGCCGCAACTAGTTATCAAAAAGGGGTGATTACCGCCACAGCAAAACACAGCGATGGCAAAGTTTACGCACTGACAGAGAATCTCTCTTATCTTGAAAAAGACGCTCAGCGATCGGCACTCTCGACTTTTCTGTTGAGCTATTTGTGGGCAATCCCTTTTGCTATTTTCCTCTATTGGGTCGCTACTTTTATTGGCGGTGCATTGTGGGTGCTGTACACAACAACCTTGAAAATTTCAAAAGGTGATTTAACTTCACGATTAGGTTTTCATCCCGGTCGAGATGAGTTTGGTACCATCGGCTGCGCGCTCGATAACGCCATGGACACCTTGACCGAACTGGTAGTTTCAGTAAAACAAAACGCCACCACTCTCGGTGAGACATCCAGCTCTTTTGCCCATGAGATGAAAGAGAGCGAGCAACAAATCAGTAGCCAATACGCTTCCTTGGATTCCGTCGCCACGGCCATGGAAGAGATGACGGCCTCGGCGCAAGAAGTCTCCACAATTTCCCAACAAGCCAATCAGCAAGCCGAGCAAGATTCAAAACAAGCGGAAGAGAGCTCACAACTAGTTCAGCAAGCGATTAATGAAATTTCCCAGTTGTCAAAGTTCATTGAACAAGCCTCTCATTCGGTGTCTACATTGAATGAAAATACAGCTCAGATTAACGATGTGATCACCACCATCAATGCCATTTCGCAACAGACGAACTTATTGGCACTGAACGCTGCAATAGAAGCGGCACGTGCTGGTGAACAAGGGCGCGGTTTTGCCGTGGTAGCTGATGAAGTTCGTACCTTAGCTAGCCGCACGCAAGCGGCTACTGTTGAAATTCAATCCATGATTGAGAAGCTGCAAACCGAAAGTCAAGATATCGCACGCATTACTGAGCAAACGGTTAGTCAAGCTCAAACCAGTAGTGATTTAGTCGCTAACATCGGCAATAACGTCAATCAAATTGCTGAATCAGCAAAAATGATCAATGACATGAGTATTCAAATTTCAACTTCAGCCGAAGAGCAAAGCGCCGTTGCTAATGATATTGCTGCTGAGCTGAGTGATATTCGTACACAATCCAATGCGATTCGCAGTGTTGCGCAAACCTCATCGCAAGGTGTCGCTAGCCTTGCAAACGCTTCGCGCAACCTTGGTGAAATTTTAAGCCGTTATCGGACTAACTGATCATTGGATTGCTTGAGTAACCAAGTCAGATCAAAATAGCCAGTCATTTGACTGGCTATTTATTTCATTCATCGCAGAGAAGTTGAAGCTAGAGCTTAAGACTCAGGATAACCTTGTGGATTATTTGACTGCCAACGCCACGTATCTTGTGTCATCGCTTCTAGGCTGCGAGTCGCTTTCCAACCTAGATCCGCCATCGCTTTGCTTGGATCTGCCCAACACTCCGCAATATCACCAGCGCGGCGTTCGACCAATTGGTACGGCACGCTTTTACCTGACGCTTGTTCAAACGCTTTCACCATCTCTAGTACACTGTAGCCATTTCCTGTGCCTAGGTTATAAATGTGCAAGCCTGCTTGTTGGCCTACTTTTTCCAGCGCAGCAATATGACCATCGGCTAGGTCCATTACGTGAATATAATCGCGAACCCCTGTGCCGTCTTTAGTTGGGTAATCACTGCCAAAAACAGAGAGAAATGCTCTTCGACCCACGGCCACTTGCGAGACAAAAGGCATTAGGTTGTTCGGAATACCTTGTGGATCTTCACCTAACTCGCCTGATGGATGTGAACCTACAGGGTTAAAATAGCGCAGCAGTGTAATGCTCCAATCTGGGTTGGCTTTATGGAAATCGGCCAAGCACTCTTCAACCATTAACTTACTACGGCCATAAGGGTTGGTCGCGCTGGTTGGGAAATCTTCGGTAATAGGCACTGAGGCTGGGTCACCGTATACGGTTGCAGATGAACTAAAAACAAGTGCCTTCACGCCAGCTTCACGCATGGCCGCCACCAGTACCAATGTGCCATTAACATTGTTATCGTAATATTCCAATGGTTTTTCTACTGACTCACCGACTGCTTTTAAGCCTGCGAAATGGATCACCGCTTGAATATTTTGCGCTTTCATCACTTCAACCAGTTGTGCTTGGTTGCGTACATCACCATGGACGAACAGCGGCTTCACACCGGACACTTTTTCGATGCGCTCTAAAACCGATGCTTTACTATTGTATAAGTTATCAAAAATTACGGGTGTCATACCGGCGTGGATCATTTGAATGCAGGTATGGCTACCGATATACCCCATCCCGCCTGTCACTAATACTTTCATTGTTTTTACCTTCTGACATTGGTTGTGCAAGTTTAACGACTTTCAACCTAAACTTCACTTATAAATCAATCTGCTTTAATGTTTGTCTATCAGGCCAATTCGCTCTCTTTCGGCCCGTACTTATCGCCAAACAATGAATCGGATCACTGTATATTGCTTTTGATTACGGCAAGTTACTCAACATGGACACTCAAGGATGATGCAACCTGTGACAAAAAGAACAATCACTCTCAATTGTGACATGGGCGAGAGCTTCGGTGCATGGCAAATGGGCGCTGATGAGTTGGTGATGCCTTGGATTGACATGGCCAATATTGCGTGTGGCTTTCATGCCTCTGACCCACACGTGATGAGCCGAACGATTGAGCTGGCGATTCAATTTGATGTAATGATTGGCGCTCACCCGGGTTACCCCGATTTGCAAGGTTTTGGTCGTCGTTCAATGAGTTTTAGCGAAGAAGAGATATGCGAGTTACTGATTTACCAGATTGGCGCACTCAAGGCATTATGTGAGAGCAAAAATGCCGAGATAAGCTACGTTAAACCTCATGGGGCTTTATATAACGATATGATGCGTGACAAATCTGTCTTTCGCGCAGTGGTCGATGCAGTTTCTTGCTTCAATGTGCCCTTGATGATCTTAGCTTCAGGCAATAACCAAGATTACCTTGATATCGCCGATATTTATGACGTGCCATTGCTGTTTGAAGCCTTTGCCGACCGAACTTATCTCGCTAATGGTATGCTCACTCCAAGAGGCCAAGCCAATGCGGTGCTGACTAATGAAGAGGCGATCATCAATCAAATTAAACAACTGGTTGATTACGGAAAAGTGACCAGTTCGGATGGCTTTGTGATCCCTATCGAAGCCGATACGATTTGCGTGCATGGCGATAATCCGGCAGCGATTGAACTGATAGAGAAAATCCGAATTTGTCTACGAGAGCGTTGAACCATTACTCGTATATCTCCTAGCAGCCACAACGTCATCACAAGGAGTGTTAAGTGGCATTGAACTACAGCATTGAACCCGTTGCGGAATGCAGCCTCTTACTGCGTTTTAACCATTCGCCATCGGCCGATCTGTCACTCGATATCGGACAAATTGCGCAACAGATCATGGTGCAGCTTTCTGCTTACCTGATGAATGTCACCCCTTCTTACACTACCATTTTGATCGATTACCTTCCTTATCGTATAAGTCAAAGGGAGCTAGAGCAGCAATTGATCACAGCGATCGCAGCCTTATCTTTAGCTGTGGAAGCCACCCACAATTTGGTTGAGCTTGGCGCTTACTACGATGAAAGTGTCGGCCCAGATTTGAAGCGCTACCATACGCTTGGTTTATCCACGCAACAAGTTATCGCGCTGCACACTCAAACGGTCTACACCGTTTGTGCCGTCGGTTTTGCACCAGGCTTTGCCTTTATGGCTGAAGTAGATGAACAATTACGCTTACCGCGCCATGCCACCCCACGCCTTAGTGTGGCCAAAGGCAGCGTCGCGATTGCAGAACAGCAAACGGCCGTCTATCCGAACAACTCTCCCGGAGGATGGAATATCATCGCCAATTGCCCCCGTGCGCTCTTTTCTCCTAATCAAACACCAATGACGCCTTTTTCGATTGGAACTAAAGTGAAGTTTACAGCGGTGACTCGCGAGGAATTTTTATCATTAGGAGGAGAAATACCTCAATTAGCCGCGCAGTGGGAGCACCATTCATGAGCCCCCTACTACAGGTGATAAAACCCGGTCAACTGAGCTTAATTCAAGATTTTGGCCGCTTTGGTCTCAGTCATATCGGTGTTACTCAATCAGGACCAGTCGATGATTACGCCTACAGTTGGGCCAACCATTTACTGGGTAACCGAGTCAATTTAGCAACGCTTGAAATCACGCTTGGTCAGGCGGAATTTCATGTTGAACACCCATGTATGCTGGCAATTGCAGGTGGTGATTTATCGGCCACGTTAGATGGAAAACTGATTGGTAATTGGCAAAGCTTTAGCGCGCAAGCCGGGCAAACACTGAAATTTAGCCTAGCCAAAAATGGCTTAAGAGCTTATTTGGCCGTGCGCGGAGGGTTCATTGTGCCTCATCATTTAGGTAGTGTTGCCACCGTACCCAAAGAACAGCTTGGTGGGTTAACGCAAAACGGCGTACCACTGCAAGCGGGCGATTCACTGCACTTTAATCCACACGCTATCGATAACAAACCCGTACACATCACTTTTCGTTATAAGCCTGATTATAATCTGCCACTTAAATTACGCGTCATTGAAGGCTACCAAGCCCTGCAATTTTCATCGCAGCAACTCGATCGCTTTTATCAAACCAGCTTCACTGTCAGTCAGCATGCCGATCGCATGGGCTATCGTCTTAATGGCGATACGGTTACCCCACCCGCGACACCTATTTTATCGGAAGGAATTGCTTTGGGGGCGATTCAAATCCCGCCAGATGGCCAACCGATCATTTTACTCAACGATCGCCAAACCATCGGCGGTTACCCTAAGTTAGGGTGTGTGGCTCGCATTGATCTGCCCCGTTTGGCACAAGCAAAACCGGGGCAAAAAATACGTTTTGTCAAAGGTGATATACAAGGCCTGCAAGAGGTTTGGTGCCAATGGGCGCATTATTTCGGCTACTAACGACTATCACCTTGCTCCTTTAGAAAACCGCAAGGTGTCACCAATCAAACCATACCGACAATTTTTGCTAATTCTTCAGGATAAGCGCGTGCCTTAGCTAACGCGATGGCTTTCTCTTCCACCTGTTCAAGAGACAAACTCATGCTGATTGGGTGACGAACTTCTATCGATTGTAGCAAATCTTCATCATTAACTAACTGCCAATGCTGAACAATTTTAGTTGCCGCTTCCAACGCGGATGAACCTTTGACCACTTCGATTCGCGCATAATTATGAGCTTCAAACGTAACATCAGCGGCTCGTAATGTGGCATCTTGGCCGGGAATTTGCTGCGCACCAAACAGTGGCTTACCAGCCACTTGTGCTTGAATATAGTGTGGGATGAACTGACTCATGTGGTGTATGGCTCGTTCACTGCGCTCTTGCAGTGCGTCCTGTTGCCAACCGTTCTTAATTTTGCGTTCGAGATAATCAGGCAATACGGGCTGTGATGATCCAGCTTGCGAGGCCACTAACCCATCTTTAAATAACGTGATTCCCTCAGTCATACCATGCAACTGAAATAGACCATCAGCATACGGTGTTAGCTGAGCCATTCCTTGTGGGGTGCCTCTTGGCCCGTGAAAAATCACTTCTGGCCATTGCTGGTCGCATTCTGCCCAACGGGTAACGTAAGCCGCTTTAAATTCCACCAAGCGTTGACGCGGAGCCTTAGCCAAATCATCGACTATTCCCGTTTCATAACCACATGCATTGACTAAATAATCTGCATGAATAACGTGTTCATGCTTTTGAGCATCCAGATAAACGAGCTGCCATTGCTCATCAATAAAATCAGATTTGATTAATTGAGCGTGCGTTAAAACTTGGCAATGAGGCATCGCCGCTAACGCAAGCTCAGCACTGGCCGCCAGCCGAAAAACACTCCAACCGTATTCTTGCACCGCAATGACTGGGTATTTCAACTGATTTAAATCTGCATGTTGAGCAAAAGGGATCACCCAATCATCGAATGATGTCGGTTGATCACTCTGTTGCTGAGTTGCTAATACCTGCAGTGCTTCACGGCTGTAGAGTTTGAAATACTCTTGGGGTTGACCAAGCTGCTGATTACGTGGGTCTTCATCAACCAATTGTTGATAGCTGCGCTGAATAAGCTCTAGCCTTGGCAATAAGGCTTGCGGCTCACCGCCATCACTATGCGGAACAGCAATCACAGTCGGTCGCTTATTCAGCGTGTGGGGATAGAGCCTGACGGTTTCAATCGACTGCTTAAGTAACTCAAGACACTGCTGCTGCGAAATTTCGCGATAGAGGTTACCGCCCGCGTGCAGATGGCAAATCGGCGGCCCATTGACGAGACCGGCGCTTTTCTCCAAAAGCAGCACATTGAGCCCCAGTTCTCCCATATGAACGGCGGCAGTGGCACCAGCCACACCCCCACCAATAATTGCGACACATGGAGAATCTGTATTGAACTTTTTATATGACATAAGATACGAGTACTCTGGAAAACCCGGATGCATTCTAAAGCTTGTAAAGCGTTATTAAAATCACATTTTTCACGTGGTCTTATCTGCTTTACGACTAACAAGCAATACGCATAATCGACAAATAACTTAAAAAATTGCTTGACTCAATAAAGCCAAAACGACGTTTTTTCAACCTTGTGAATAACAAAACTGCGCAACCCAAGGTAACTACGGGGCTAAGCGCAAATAGGCCGTTATCAAGCCGTCGAGTTATCCCAAACTTTATCCACTGTTTTTGTGGATAACTCCGTCTGGGATTATGGATACCGCTAGTTAAAGTCTTTATTTATAGGGGTTAACAGCCGCTTAATTAAACTACTCACGACCAGCGATAATGTGCAAAACGTCGCCAAGGGTAGCACCAACCACATGCTGTAATGCGCCATAGGTTCTAGTTCAAAACCGAACTTCATGACGCTGGCCACCACCGCGTCAGAGCCAAGGCTTGCGACGACTCCGGCAATGAGCGCCATCAAACCGTATTCAGCCCAAATAGTTTGCTCGACGCGGCGCTTGCTGGCCCCTAAAGTGCGGTATAAGCGAATTTCTTGTTGCCTCTGGCTTAAACTTAAACGCAGCAGAGTAAAAATCAGCAAAATACCAGCAATCACGCCCATTGCGGCCAGCACTGTCACTGACCAGATAATTTGCGTCAGCAAAGTTTTAATCTTATCGCCCATTGCCCGGATATCCATCAAACTGACCGTAGGGTAAGTGCGAGCAAGGGTGGCAAGCAAGGCGTTATCTTGATCTTGCGCTCTGAAACTCACCAGCCACGTGGCAGGGATCTCCTGCAATAGGTCTGGGGTAAAAATGAAATAGAAGTTAGGCTTCATTTCTCGCCACTCGACTTGGCGAATGGAATTTACTTTCGCTTCCACGGTTTGGCTATTGATCACAAACCCCAAACTATCACCCAGTTTCAGCCCCAAATCACGAGCAACGTCGGATTCAACCGAAACGCCACCTTGCTCTGTCCACGCTCCTGCCGTCAGTTGGTTGTTGCTGGGTAGCGATTCTCCCCAAGTGAAATTGAGCTCTCGCCTCAACGCATCACTCCCCTCTTCACCTTGAGCTTGTTGCTTGGCCTCTATGCCATTAATAGTCGATAAACGCCCTCGGATGATCGGATAGGCTTGCGAACGCACAATGTTGGCGCTGTCTAACGTGTTAAGGTAATCGTTAACTTCATTTGGTGAAATGTTGAGTGCAAATGCGTTATGAGCATCGCTGGGTAAGGTTCGCTGCCAATCAGAGAGTAAATCGGTACGCACTAACCAGATGATCGCCAATAACATTAACGATAGTCCTAACGCGCCGAACTGGACTCCGGTCGTGATTGCCGAACGATTGATTCGGCTGAGCGCTAATTTAAGCGCGGTAGAGAGCGGAAGACGTCCTAAACTACGAGCCACCAAAACACTGACCACAGCAAGCACTGCAAAAAGCGTCACTATCCCAGCCAACACAATCCACACTAAGAGGTTATTCCAATAAACCCACAGCATCGGCACTAACGGAATCAAGATGAGCAACCCATTACGGCGATGATTCGGTTTCGCTCGCTCTGTTTGCATGACATTGAGCGCACTGGTATCTAGCAAATGCAGTAAAGGAATGCCGAGTGCAGGAAAAGCGATCAATACACTCGCCATCAGCGCAATAAAAGCGGGTTTAGCGCCATAACTCGGTAAAGGCGTAGGCAATAAATCCACCAGCGGCACGCGTAATAAAGACTCTAGGCCAATGCCGATCAATACCCCAAGCACCGCAGCAGAAACAAACAAAATCACCACTTGTACGAACAACCATTGGCGGATCCAACGTTTGCTCGCCCCAAGGCTTTTTAACATGGCGATGGTTTTTTGCCGCGTAGAAACATAGTGCTGACAAGTCAGGACTAATGTGGTTGCCGCCATGATGATCACAATCGCTACGGTTAACGACAAATATTGCTCTGTCCGCTCAAAAACCTCATTCGTTCGGCTGGCGCTATTTCGGTCGCGCCAACGATCGCTAGGCGTTAAAGTAACGGGCTGTTTTACTGCTTCAATCTGTCCATCATCACCATTAATGAACACGCTAAATTGCACTCGGCTCCCCAATTGAAGTGCACCAGTACGAGCCACATCGTCTTGGTGGATCAACACCGCGGGCATCTGTTGAAACGGATTAAAGCTGAGTCCCGGCTCCTCAAGGATGCGTCCCGATACCGTAAAATCGGCATCGCCCAGCGTGACCTGATCACCAATTTGAACGTCTAATTGCGCAAACACTCGTTCATCTAACCACAGTTGATTCGGCGCAAGGTGCTGAAATGTCGTCACATCATCAGAAAGACGCATTTCACCGCGTAGCGGATAAGCACTATCCACCGCTTTAACAGTAACCAACTGCATACCGCGCTCACTGAATGCCATTGTCGCGTAACGCGTAAGTTGTGAAGACGGCAATTGCAAGCGCTCGATCTGATCGAGCAATGACGCTGGGGGTGGGTTTGCGGAAACAAACACACTATCGGCAGTGAGTGCGTCTTTACCTTGTTTAACAATCACTTGCTCCATACGCTCAGCTAAGGCAGTCAGCGCAAAAATACAAGCAATGATCAAGGTTAACGCCACTGAAATAGGCCATAGCTGTCCGTGGCGGATTTCACCTAAGCTCCAGCGAATTAATCGTTTATTGAGTGAACGGCTCGACATCTCGCTCATTACCGCTCCTCCAACATACCAGCTTGCATGTGGAAAATACGATCACATTGAGCCGCAAGAGCGGGATCATGGGTAACCAGCACTAAGGTCGTTCCGTGCTGCTTATTTAATTCAAACAATAATGAAACCACTTTTGCCGCGGTTTCTTGATCAAGGTTGCCAGTAGGCTCATCGGCAAACAGCACTTTCGGATTGATCATAAAGGCTCTTGCTAGCGCGACTCGTTGCTGCTCGCCCCCTGAAAGTTGTGCAGGAGAGTGATGCATTCGATGCGATAAACCAACGGCCGTCAACAAGGATTTAGCACGATCCAAATCCTCTTTTTCGCCTTTTAACAAACAAGGTAGCGTCACGTTCTCTAACGCAGACAAGCTTGGGATCAGCAAAAAGCTTTGAAACACAAAGCCAACAGATTGACTGCGGATCGCCGCACGTCCTTCATCATCCAGTTGAGACAATGGCTGGCCCAATAGCTCTACCTCTCCGCGTGTCGGCGTATCAAGCCCAGCCAACAGCGTCATCAGGGTTGATTTCCCTGCACCAGACGTTCCGACTATCGCCACGCTTTCACCACTTTTGATCTCTAGGTTTACCTCTTTTAGGATTGTTAAATGCTCTTGATTGGTAGAGACTGTTTTAGATAATGAATGTGCTCTAATAACGGATGTTTGCATGACTCGACTTCTTTCCTTGATTTGTATTTTATTATTCTCAGCTAGCGCTAGTAGTACCACACTCTTGATATTGGGTGATAGTTTAAGCGCCGGTTACCAAATGCCGATTGAAAAAGCTTGGCCTAGCTTGCTACCTAATCCGTTACAAGCTGAAGGTAAATCAGACATTGATGTCATTAATGCCAGTATTTCTGGCGATACAACGGGCAATGGCCTAGCCCGCTTACCGTCACTACTCACCCTGCATACCCCTGATGCAGTGCTTATTGAGCTTGGTGCGAACGACGGATTGCGTGGCTTTCCACCTCAATTGATCAGCAGCAATTTAACCGCCATCATTGGCCAAATAAAAAAAGCAGGCTCAACCCCTCTTTTGATGCAGATCCGCATTCCACCAAACTATGGCAAACGCTACAGCGATGCCTTTTATAGCCTCTATTCTGAGCTTAGCCTCCAACACACTGTGCCGTTACTGCCCTTTTTCTTAGAGCAAGTGATCATTAAACCCGAGTGGATGATGGCTGATGGCTTACATCCGACGGTCGACGCTCAGCCGTGGATCGCCAATTTTGTTGCGCAACATTTAGCAGAGCATCTCTGATTTTAATGCCTCAGCTCAATGAACTTTACCTAGTTTTACGATATTTTTTAGACCATTCCCCTAACCGCAAAGGTACAAACTATGCACATTGAACCTGTGATCAAAGGTGTGGTCGCTCGCTCTGCTCATCCACTCGGATGCGAACAAGCTGTGTTACAACAGATTAATTACGTAAAATCTTGCATACCGATCACTCACGGGCCAAAACGAGTTCTCATTTTAGGCGCATCTTCAGGCTTTGGGCTCGCCGCCCGCATTGCCCTAACCTTTGGTGGTTCAGAAGCCGATACGATTGGCGTTTCCTTTGAAAAAACGCCATCAGAAAAAGGGGTTGGTAGTGCTGGTTGGTACAACAATCTCTTTTTTAAACAACAGGCCGAGCAAGCGGGTCGAGTCGCCGTCAATATCGATGGGGATGTTTTTTCACCATCAGTACGCGAGCAAGTGATTGAAGCGATAGAGACCTATTTTGAAGGGGAAGTCGATTTAGTCATTTACAGTATCGCCAGCGGCATGAGACCAAAACCCAATTCAGATCAGTATTGGCGCTCCGCCATCAAACCGATTGGTGAGGCCGTTTCTGGTGCGACGATATTACTAGAAAACGATACGTGGGTAGAAACCACCATTGCCCCTGCAAATGACGAAGAGATCGAAAGTACACTGAAAGTGATGGGTGGCGAGGATTGGGAAAACTGGATAGATACGCTGATCAACACTGAATCGATTGCACAAGGGTGTAAAACCATTGCTTTTTCATACATCGGCCCTCAGATTACTCACCCCATTTATCTTGACGGTACACTGGGGCGCGCCAAAATTGATTTGCACCAAACCAGCCACTCTCTCAACCTAAAATTGTCTAACTATGGCGGCGGGGCTTACGCAACTGTTTGCAAAGCTTTAGTCACGAAGGCGAGCGTGTTCATTCCCAATTTAAGCCCTTACATTGTCGCATTGTATAAGGTGATGAAAGAAAAAGAGACGCACGAAGGATGTATCGAGCAAATGCAGCGTCTGTTTAGCGAAAAACTCTCTAGCAAAGGCAAAGTACCCGTTGATGGCGAACGACTGATCCGTATGGACGACTGGGAGCTCAACCCAGATACTCAGCAAAAAGTGGCCGATTTACTGGAGAAAATGGATCAGCACAACTTTAAGCAACTAGGTGACTACAAGGGCTTTAAGCAAGAATTCATGCAGCTCAATGGCTTCGACTTTGATTGTGTTGATTATGCTCAAGAAATTAATATCGACCATTATATCAAGCAAGCCGATTAACTCCTTCCGTATCATTTACGAGACACAGCTAACTATCTCAATGCCCCAATATTTTATTGGGGCTTTTTTTTGTTACATTGGCGGCGCGTTCTTATTCTTAATACCATACTATGGTCATAGGAGCGGATCTTGTCATCGTCAGTCTAGAGCAATGAATGCTCGGCTTTTTTAAGCTTTGTCGTCCAAAGGAATTTGATAATATGTCGAAAATAAAGACACATGAGATGCTCATCCCCTCTTCAATGATGGATGGATGGCAGCGCATTGTGAATTTACTCGCTGAAATTTTAAACGTCCCGAGCGCATTAATCATGCGTGCTAGCCAGCAAAAACTCGAAATATTCTGTAAAAATACCAACGTCGACAACCCCTATCAAACCGGACATAAAGAACCCTTAGGACAAGGTCTGTACTGTGAAACTGTGATGCAAACACAGCAGGAACTATTGGTCCCGAATGCTTTAGCCGATAAAAAATGGATGCATAATCCAGATGTACCACTGGGCATGATTGCCTATTGTGGCATCCCATTAAAGTGGCCGAATGGTGATATGTTTGGCACCATTTGCGTACTCGATAGCAAGGAGAACCATTTTAGCCCCACCTATCGGCAGTTACTGGAAAGTTTTCGCGATACCATTGAATCCCAGCTCACCACCTTATACCAACAGGTAAGACTTCAGCAGCTCAATGATGAGCTTCAGCTTCGCGTCGATAACCGAACACAAGATCTTGCTGATCTCAACTACTCGCTCACGCAAGAAATCGATAAACGCCGCGCCGCAGAACAACAGATTCAATATCAAAAGTGGCATGACATCAGCACAGGTTTTTTAAATCGCAACGCACTTGAACTGGAGCTCAAAAATAGCCTTTTACAAGCAACAAAGCAGCACACCGAAGTTGCCGCCATTCATATTGGTTTCACTAATGCTCGTCATATTCAATCTCACTTTGGCTACCGAGCATGGGATCAAGTCATCGCTCGATATCGTGAGCGACTAGGACGCTGCGATAAAATTGAAATATTGACCGCTCGACCCACGTCGACAGATTTAGTCTTGATCGTCAAAACAAAACTATTAGCGCGTCACTTGGAAAAGTTGTGCCATAAATTGGTCGAAATCGGGCATTCTGAATTTAAGCTCGATGACCATAATGTTCATCTTCATTCCTATATTGGTATTGCAACGAGTTTAGACACTGACAATGCTATAGAACTGCTCAAACAAGCTTCTGCTGCCATGGTCTCTTGCAAAGATTCCGGTCATAAGTTTTGCTATCACTCGCAAGTGTTCAGTGACTCACTCCGGCAAATCAACCAATTAGAAAGCTACTTATTACGAGCAGTGCGCAACGATGAGCTCATGCTCTATTTTCAACCTAAGGTCTCTCCAACCACTCATCGCTGGACGGGGGCAGAAGCGCTACTACGTTGGCGGCACCCCGTATTGGGCGATATATCCAATGAAACCTTAATTCACATGGCCGAACAAAATGGACTGATTTTTGAAGTGGGTAACTTTGTCCTGCGATCGGCCATCGAAAAAACGAGCCAATGGGCAAAACAGGTCGATAATTTCAAAATGGCTATTAACGTTTCAGCCGTCCAATTGAAGAATGCCCAATTCGCAGACCAAGTTCGTGAGCTACTGAACACCTACCAACTTCCAGCTCGGTACTTAGAGTTGGAAGTAACAGAAAGCTGTTTGATTGCGGATGAAGTGGTGGCTCGCAACACACTGCGAATTCTACACCAACTAGGTGTGACGTTGTCACTTGATGATTTCGGCACGGGCTACGCCTCTTTCAGCTATTTGAAAAAATTTCCCTTCGATTGCATAAAAATAGATAAAAGCTTTGTACATCAATTGGATCAAAGTGAGGAAGATAAAGAAATTGTTCGCTCAATCATTCACGTTGCCAAAAAATTAAAGCTGAAAGTGATCCTCGAAGGGATTGAAAATCAAAGCCAAGAAGACTTTATCATCAGTGAAGGGTGTGAGTTTGGTCAAGGCTATTTCTATGGTAAACCAATGCCTTGTGACGAGTTTGAGGCTGGGCTACTGAACCAAAATTATGCACGCCCTGCCGAGACAAAGGTTTTGTAGGATAAAGGAATCCCTTATCATGTCTTTACTCTCAGTGTGGCGGTTCCTATAATCGCCGCCTTTCCTTTCCAAACGAGCGATATCGAGATGGATTTATTAACATCAATTCTCAAAAAGCTAGAAAAACAGAACTACCGCGCCTATCAGCAGATCAAAGGTCAATACGAATTTGGTGATTTCACCTTGCATATCGATCATATCCAAGCGGACCCTTACGCTTCTGCATCTCGCTTTCGCGCTACTCGAGCATGGTCTCTGACCGGTCTGGAATGGTTAAAAGAGAAATCACCTGCTTATCAAATGGCTGCAAGAGATTTTATCGCTCGTAGTTTTGCAGAGTTTGCTAAGCAAGAGAACCATATTGCCATCGCATTGACGGGCCAAACGGTGCTTGATAGTACAGCTGTTCTCTTTACGGAGCATGGTATTGAGCTTCGTTTTCGCATCAATTTACCCGCTGAAGGTCGTGACATTCTGGCCAAGAAAGCGCTCAACATCATCACCTTCTACCTGCCAAAATTCATTCGCAGGGCCACCATTGAACGTGAACTGGATAAAGATGCCCTACTTGAGCATTGCGCTGTGATCGAAGATCAAGAAGCAATGCGTGCACAACTGGCACAGCACAATCTGGTTGCTTTTGTGGCTAATGGCAGCGTATTACCTCGCTTGGCAGGTAACTGTGATCTGCCGATGAAAGACGCCGTTACTTTCCAAGCCCCCACATCGCTAGAAGTCGAGCTTGAGACACCAAACCAAGGCAAAATTAAAGGACTCGGTATCCCCAAAGGTATAACCCTTATCGTCGGCGGTGGTTTTCACGGTAAATCGACTTTGTTAACGGCGATTGAGCGTTCAATTTACAACCATATTCCCGGCGATGGCCGTGAGCGAATTGTTACGGATCATCAAGCCATGAAAATTCGCGCTGAAGATGGCCGTTGCGTACATAATTTAAATTTGTCCAACTACATCAATCACCTACCTATGGGTAAAGAAACCTCCGATTTCAGCACTCAAGATGCGTCCGGTTCAACATCGCAAGCAGCGTGGTTACAAGAATCCATTGAATCTGGCGCTAGTACATTACTGATTGATGAAGATACTTCCGCCACCAACTTCATGATCCGTGATGAGCGTATGCAAGCGCTGGTTAGTAAAGGTGATGAGCCCATTACACCATTGGTTGATCGTATCGGGCAACTTCGCGATGATTTGGATATCTCGACACTGATCGTTATGGGGGGATCCGGTGATTACTTAGATGTCGCCGATACTGTCATCCAGATGCATGACTACCACGCCGTTGATGTGACTAACAAGGCTAAAGAAGTCATCAAACAACATCCAACTGCTCGTCACAACGAGTGTGAAACGCCACTGGCTATTTTCCCAGAACGCGCTGTGAATCGCACTGCGCTGCAAAAATTACTGGTTGATGGTAAATTCCGAGTCTCTGCCAAAGGCGTTGATTCGCTTCGCTTTGGCAAAGAATTTACGGATTTAAATGCGTTAGAACAATTGGAGTCACCTTCTGAAGTCAATGCGATTGGCTGGACTTGGTTCCAGTTTGCGCAGACTCCGGGGTGGTCAGCGCAACCAAGCAAAGAGATGATGGCTTTATTAGCAGGAACATGGCACCAAAATATGCCAAACCACGGTGATTTGGCGAAACCGCGTGTCATCGATGTGATGGCGGCGTTGAACCGTATGCGCAAGTCGCAATTTAAAAACCACCAGTAAAGATTAACTCCCTATAACAAAAGCAAAAAGAAGCGAGAGATCGCTTCTTTTTTACTTCAGTACCTTATTGCTTCAGTACATTACAGGTAGTTAGCTTAGGTATGCCTTACAGTGCCAGTTGACCTTATTCGACAAATATCTTGTCTAGAGTTTAAGGTTTGGGCTTTAACTATTTTGCCGCAAAATATTCCATGCTTCACACAACACTCGAAACGTTTCAGCATTGCCATTGTCTCTATCTGGATGCCACTTTAGTGCCAACTTGCGCCATGTTTTTCGGATTTCAATTTGCGTCGCTTCCACTGGTAATTTAAACAGCCTCAATGCTTGAAGACGATTCATATTAAGGTTACTCGTTCCACCCATTGCTTTACGGTAACGAGTCCAAAATTCGTTCAACAAGCGGCGCACTTCTCCTTCATCAGCCTCATAATTTTTCCACTGAGTGTAATAATCACGCAATGGATCATCTGGGTCGATTTCGCAACTAACGGCACGATGCGCAGGCATTAGTACAATGTCCATTGCTGATACTTGTAACCACTTTTCAGGGTAAAGCGTCTCTTGAAGCTGATAGAGCGCGTTCATGATCAAAAAATTACGCTTAAAGAGGTCTTTTTCAGGTGCGCTATCAAGTACAGGCATGAATCCCTGTTCACTTAAATGTGCCGCTAACGTATGGACTTTCCAACCGGAAGGCTGTTTACGCAACACCTCCAACATTGGCCAAAGCAGCGGATTTTCCATGTAAGATTGAAACTGAGCGGTAAGTTCTAAGCTTTCAGACATACTTTCGGGCCTACTTTGGACATAGTCTCGACGTTCATATTAAGGTTCTCTCTTCATTCAAATCCAATATCGCTTTTTTGTCGAGTTTCTTACCGCATATTATCTTGGCTTTTTGAACTAGAGTCCGTTTATCACACGCACTATCTATCAATACATAAAAAGAGAAAGATCGAGTTGTTGCATGATCTTCTCCACCTTGCTGATCTCTTTGCTAAGACGATGCGAAAATCAATCACAAAACGAAGGTAGATACACACATCTCAAACACAAATTTCTACGTCTATAAGATACAGAATTCAACAAAATTGAACATCGTGCAAAATAGTGGCACTATCCATCGGTATTTTGTGATAGGAAAAAACATGTCTCTCAACTTCTCACGCACGCTTTTATTTTTGACGGCGATCTACGGTGTACTCTTTCTATTTTCAGCGATCGCGCCGGTTTCTCGTGCTGTCTGGTTAGCAGAAATCATCCCTGCGCTAGGGATCTTAGCACTCGTCTATTGGGCTTCAACAAAACTACGCTTTAGCTCAACGGCTTATATTCTGATGTTTGTGTGGCTTAGTTTGCATACCATTGGGGCTAAATATACATTTGCAGATGTTCCGTTTGCTTGGTTCAACGAACTGATCGGATCATCTCGTAATAATTTTGATCGCGTCGCTCATTTCTCAATTGGCTTTTATGTCTACCCTATCGCTGAATATTTAATTAGAAAGCAGCTCTGTAAACCGCTAATTGCCTCATTGTTCGGGCTTTTCTCTATCATGAGTATCGCAGCAGGTTACGAAATTATTGAATGGTGGTATGCCTCAATCGCGGGTGGTGATGAGGGAATCGCTTTTCTGGGTTCACAAGGCGACATTTGGGACGCACAAAAAGACATGTTATGCGATACCCTTGGGGCAATGACGGCACTTTGCCTATTATGGTTTAGGCCAAAATCAAACATTCCTTACAGTGAAGTATGAAATGCCTCTAATTTTTGGAACTAAGGTAAATATTACCGAGAGCAAGTTTTGATTAGTGTTTATTCTGTGAGTACGGAGAACGTGACTCTCCCTTTTTGCTGCTGAGAATTGATTATGAAAAATATAAATAAAACACTTGAAAAAATAGACTGCTGTCCACTTTGTCAACATGACGAATACTTTATTTCCACAAACAATGAAAAGTTTATCTGCGCACAATGTGGTTTTAAAACCGACCACTTACAAAGCGTCCAGCAAATGATTGGTGTACACACAGCGCTAATCAGTCATAAACACATTCATTGCTTGGCCAACAATGTGCATTGAGCCATGGTTTAAGCTCAAGTAATGTGTCGATAACAACGACATTAGGCGCTTGAGAAAAACCCTGTGGGTTAAGAGGTGCTAGCTGAACGGTTGGTACCTCTGCATTGATACCCGCTTCAACCCCTTTTGCTGAATCATCCACATAAATACATTCTTGCAAAAGAAATCCCATATTCATCGCACAATAACGAATCAAATCAGGTTCAGGCTTCCAGCTATTCGCATCAAAGGCTGAAAAAATGCGTCCTTCAAACAAAGGGAGCAAACCGCTCCGTTGTAAAATTGATGATATTTTTTCTTTAGGTGCATTAGAGGTGACACAGTATTCAATACCCTGCTGGCGTAAATACTCAAGTAGTTCTATCGCACCATCCATGGGTGAAAGATATTGCTGGAAGAGCTCATTAACTTTATCCCGATAAAGGTTCTCTAAAAGATCAAGATCGGCGTTAATGTTGGTATGTTCAAGTGCCTGAAACAGTATGTCCGCAATCTTCCCACCTTCAAAATGGTTACTCACTTGTGCAAAAGTAAGGTGGGCTCCTAGTTGGTTCAATACATTGACTAGCGCTTCGCAGCACAAACGCTCACTATCAACTAAAGTACCTTCACAGTCGAAAATAATACATTTTATTTTTTTCTCAGTCATAAACACTTCCTTCATCCAATGCTTAATTTTAACCGCTGGGTGAATGTATAAAATGATTGAGTTAACAGAATGAAACGAAGATAAGAGTTGATATGCATAACTTATAGCCACATCACTCTTTTACGCTCAGTACGATGTTGCAGCTGACGTTATCACCACCTGTCGTGTCGAAGTGCAAATTCAGAATAAATATGATTCTAGACTCTGAATGAAGCACTTTAACAGGACAATCTACTGTTCTATAAAAACATTACCATTGCACTCATGATTAGCACGCCATTTTGCGAGCAACAACCGCGTGAATACATCCTCACCTCCAAATGCATTTTTATCCAGAGTCACGATGTCAGAGATGAGTATCTCATGTGAAGTGGAGGTGACGATACCAGCAGCCACAGGCTCCCCATTTTGAAAACCTAAGTAAAGCTCGCAAGGTGCTGAATAAATGATTTGGGTAAAGAATTCGATAACTTTTGATTGATCGTTTTTATCGCTCCATAAGCTTGCTTGCAACAGAGCAAACCATATTGTCATCCGATGAAAATCAACCAAATAAACCTCTTCGAGCAACGATAGGTTAGGCTCCTCAGTGAGCTCAATAAAAGGGCGAGAACTGCGTTGAACAACCGCTTTTTGGTAGAGATCTCGACCTTGTAAGCTCTCTTCTGTTGGAAATTCGACATTCACTTGGTCAAATAGCCATTGGTTTTTAATGGCGGCAACGTCAGGTTGGTTAATCATTGTTATTTACTTCTTCTTCTAATTGTTGCAAGCAGGATACTGACCAGATCGATATGCGACAAGCCATTACTCACATTATCCTCATCTAAACTGCAGATATGCTGGCCAAAACATCAACATAACAGCCTATATCATTCTCCTTTGATGCTGCTATCATGTGCAGAAAGATGGATAAATGGATTATAGACATGAACAAGAAACTCATCACCACCGCATTCATACTTAGCTTTGGTTTAGTTGGCTGCGATAGCAATGAAGTTGGCGATGTATCGCTCGGATTTTTCACGCTTAAAGACGTAAAAATCGAAAATCTAAGTGATGATATTGTGACTGGTGTTACGTGCCATATTGCTTCAATTGAGGCTAATTTGAGTCTTTCTGATCCAAGTGATAGCTCAATCTCGTGTCGTCAGACTGGTGACATTACGCCAGAGATGATTGCAAAAATTGATAAGAGCAAATCAGGCGAAATCGTGTTTAAGAAGTCAAAAAGCATTTTCTTCAAGTCAATGAAAGTCAGACGTATCTACGATGCAGAAAATCAAACCCTGATCTACTTGTCTTATACTACCAAAGAAACAGATGGTAGCTTCAAGCACAGCCTATCGACCGTACCGCTTTGGGGGACTAAGGCTTATAGTACGGACATAACGCTCACTAAATAGCCGCTAACACCTCGGCGATCTGGATTTAGCTCACTTTTTTATGTAATAAAAATGAAAGGAACCTTTCATATCCGTGATATGATACGGGAAATTTTCAATTCTCATTTTTCAACATGAAGTTTCCTGGACAGCGTAAATCTAAGCACTATTTTCCGACTCATGCTCGTGACCCTCTCGTCAATCAAATTCAACAAACGGCTATGCTCCACCGCCCAACAGTGGTCGGTGTTGGACAAACCATTGTTGATATTGAAGCTCGTGTAGACAATGAGTTCTTAGAGAAACATCAATTGAGTAAAGGTCACTCACTGGTGCTCGAAGAGAGCAAAGCCGATGCGCTCTATGAAGAGCTAGTCGAACGAGGTTTAATTACTCACCAATACCCGGGAGATACGATTGGCAACACACTGCACAACTACTCTGTGTTGGCCGATAGCAAATCCGTTTTGCTCGGCGTGATGTCCAAAAATATTGAAGTCGGCTCATACAGCTATCGTTATTTGTGTAGAACCTCATCGCGCATGAACCTAAACCATCTTCAAACTGTCGATGGTCCTATCGGGCGTTGCTACACCCTAATTTCTGATGATGGAGAGCGCACCTTCGCCATTAATGAAGGGCATATGAATAAACTTCGCCCTGATAGTGTTCCTGAAGAAGTTTTTGAAAAAGCTTCCGCTTTAGTTGTTTCTTCTTACTTAATGCGTGGAAAGCCCGAAGATCCAATGCCACTTGCGGTCAAACGCGCTATTGAGATCGCTAAATCCAAGAACATTCCAGTGGTGTTAACCCTAGGCACTAAGTATGTAATTGAAGGTAATGCGAAGTGGTGGCAAGACTACATCAAAGAAAACATCACAGTCGTCGCCATGAATGAAGAAGAAGGTGAAGCGTTAACTGGTGAGAAAGATCCACTGCTTGCGGCTAACAAAGCACTCGAATGGGTAGATTTAATCCTCTGCACCGCGGGGCCCGTGGGTCTTTATATGGCTAGCTACACCGATGAAAGTGCAAAGCGCGAAACTGAACTGCCTCTCCTACCGGGTAATATTGCTGAATTTAACAAGTACGAATTTAGCCGTGCGATGCGAAAACAAGACTGCCTCAACCCAATAAAAGTGTATTCACACATTGGCCCTTACTTGGGTGGCCCATTGGAAATCAAAAACACTAACGGAGCGGGAGACGGAGCGCTATCGGCTTTATTGCACGATATGGCCGCGAATAGTTATCATCAACGCAATGTTCCAAACTCTGCCAAACATGATGTGCCGTATCTCACTTACTCTTCGTTATCTCAGATCTGCAAATATGCAAACCGTGTCAGCTACGAAGTGCTCACACAGCACTCTCCTCGTTTATCGCGAGCATTACCAGAACGTGAAGATAGCCTAGAAGAAGCGTATTGGGATCGTTAAATCGTATGACCTCTACATGAATAAAAGCGACAATTTGTCGCTTTTATTCTTTCCACAACGAATAAACCGCACGATGCGATCCTACGTTATTTAAGTCTCACCATTTCGTTTCAGAAATAACAACTTCCGTGAAATAAACTGATAACTTGTGCCTAATTGATGAATCAATAGTTTTATAATTGAGACATCTTAGTACAAGCGTTATAGTACTCTTTAAAGATGAGTCATAAAGGTTTTGGATCAAGACTCACAATTATCATCCATTGCTGCTTTCGCTTGAATTAGGATTAACATGACCATGTCATTTCCGCAGGAAGAGTATTCAATTTCAGACCTAGACAGTGCCGTTGCAAAGCAGCGTCTGGTTCATATTCTCGATTTTTTTAGTCAAGGTCTGTTTTATATGAGCAGCGATGGAAACATGGTGCTCTATAATCCAACATTTTATGTACAATTTGGTGTAAACAGCGAAACTATTTCCTATGCTGATTGGCTGAGTTTGGTTCACCCTATGGATCGTGCACTGCTCAATAGCCGCGTCGACGAGCATATCAGCACCACTGAATCAAGGGAAACGATTCAATACCGAGTCAAAAAAGCAAATGGTCAATATATCTGGTTAGAGGGGAATGCGGTCACAAAAAGTGTGAACGGTGAACATTTTATGGTGGGTAGCCATAAAGATATCTCCGATCAAAAATTGATGGAAGATTACATTCATCAAGCTGCATTTTTTGACAGCTCATCAGGCCTCTATAATCGAAGTAAATTACTGCTCGATATTGATGAGAAAGCACTCAAAATTGGAGAGCCTTATTCACTTATCTACATCCAACTTGAAGATATTAAGTCTTATCTCAATCAATACGGCTCAGACATTGTTAAAGATTTACTGAATCACGTCGTCAGTGCACTGCGTGAACTGCCCGATGAATTTGCTGATTTTTACCGTATTCGTTCTGACGATTTTGCCATATTACTTAGAGGAGAACGCTCATACGATGAGCTCAAGCATATCTGCTCTCAAATAATGAAGCACTATTCGAAATCAGCCACGGAGCATGGGCACCTCTATGGTAATGATATTAGCATTGGTGTCTATCCTGAGATAAACCGTGCTATATCTGCCGATGAGTTGTTAAATATTGCATCACGAACTTGTCAATTTGCTAGTGCTAAAAATCATTCTCGTATCGAAATTTACAGTGGCCGAATTCAAAAAAACGTTGATCGTTATTTCTTCATCGAAAGAGGCTTAAAGGAAGCATTAGATCAACGTTCATTGTCCGTGAAATTCCAACCCATTATTCATGCACAATCAGGACAGGTATCCAGCTTTGAAGCCTTAGTCCGCTGGCGCTCAAAAGAGTTTGGTGAGATTTTCCCGGACGAATTTATTCCCGTTGCAGAAAAAAAGGGGCTGATTGTTGATTTAGGCTATTTTGTCTTCAAAAAAGCCTGTGAGTTTATTGGCCGTTACAATAAACAAAATGGGGTTAATATTCGGGTTAATATTAATGTTTCAGTCCTTCAACTTCTGAAAAGTGACTTCCCACAACAGATACTAACGATGGCTAAGGCTTCCGGTGTATTGCCCTCTTCTATTGTGTTAGAACTGACGGAAACTGTCATACTCGATGGCGATAAAAATGCGATTAACCAGCTTCACTCCTTAAATGAAATGGGGTTTCAACTGTCGCTGGATGATTTTGGAGCTGGTTTTAGCTCACTCAATAGCTTCTTTGATTTGCCCCTCAATCAAATTAAAATAGACAAAAGCATTGTATGGAAAACACTGACTAACCCAGCATCAGAACAATATTTAGCCTTTCTCATCCAGTTTTGTCACACCAATGGCGTCGACATTGTTATTGAGGGGGTTGAAAATGGCGACATGTACCAAAAATTTAAAGAGATGGGGGCAACTTATTTACAAGGCTATTGGTTTTCAAAACCACTATCTTTAGCCAGTGCAAGCCGCTATACATTAAATGCTGTCAATGAATAAGCACAAAAAATAGCTTAGCTAAATTAAGCACTTACACCTAAAATTTGAAGAAGCAGAGCGGAAAGGAAATAGTAAACCCTGTGAGCCCGACTGCGACTTCAAATCGCTCAAAGAGCGTTGTTATTCTTTTTCTAGCACTAAGCGAGCATTGTGAGCTTGTATGGGCCGATTGTTATTTCCCATCACACTATGTAGTGCTGCACTTTGTTGCTGTGACAAACTTTTCGGCTGCTTGACCACCAACCATCTCACGCCTTCACTGCAAGGTGGCGTTGTGAGTGACCCATTAAAACGGTAATACTCATCTAGCTTAGGTAACAGTGACTGTACTGCTAACTCTTTTGCTAACGGCACACTCGCCCCAACTTTAGGCAACTCCGCAGTAAGCTGGGCTAATGGTTCGTTCTGTGCGCCCGTTTCAAACATCACCGCCAAAACTGCCAGATTGCCAGCCGCATCAGCATGCACAAAATGCGCTTCTAAAGGATATTGATGTCCTTTAATTAAGTTTTCAGAAGGGGTATGGAAGTGAAATTGTTTGAGTTCAAATTCTGTACCATCCACTACCAGTGTATTTTTCCCTGAAACTGAGGCTTGCAGCGTGTGTCCATTGTTGGTCAATGCACCCACAACGCCTGAATAGTGGATATCTAAAGATTTTAAATCAGCTTCAACGAGGCCATTGATATCAATTGGGCTTTGATTTTTGCCCATTTCACAAATTTTAGAAACATGTCCCCAATGTTCAGGGCCACGTTCACCTTCATATCCCCATTCATTTGCTTGCGCCACATAGGTAAAGCAAACGCTAATTGCTAGGGTCAACAGTTGTTTTTTCATTATCGTTCCTTGAGACAGCTTGTTATCTAAAATGTAACATTCAGGTTAATATCACGCGCACATGGTAATACATTCTTCATACCGCATCCGTGGTGAAAAATAACATTACATTGACGTGACTAGTCATTCATTTCAGTTCGCGCTCACCCTTTCCATGGCTAGCGCCGAACAATGTTTTGGCAAAACTGTTCGATATGTTTTCGGGTGGTATTGGGGTTCATTAAAACCGCTTTTTCTCCCGGAATATGTAAACAATGTCCAGTGTCATCATAATGAGTGCGCGCAATCGAATCGACCCAATTGGTGTTAAGATGCTGGCCTTTATGAGATAAGAACTGATGACGATGGTAGAGCGTATTCTCTACTATCGAATCAACCATAGAACCCTGACGTGCGACGTTCATTTCTTGATCAAACATCGATTCAGCACACGTCACTTTCTGTGGGTCATAGAGACGAAAAGTAACACTTGGCCCTTGGTTTTCTACTGCTGCCACCTTGCAGTGTGGTAGAGCGGCTAATTGGCAGCGTAAATAATTAGCATTTTGCAATGTATGACCAATCACGGTTTGGTAGCCTTCGATACCTAAATGTTGCAGTGCTGAATAGGCAGAAAAAACACCCACGGCACTGCGTGAACATTCAATGGTCGATTGCAAATGGCTCTCTTCTCTTTGAGCATGTTCAAAGTAGGAGTAATAACCAGGATCTGTTTTTAATACCGCGAGATCGTGTTTGTTTTTGAGCATCACCAAGCTGGAAGTATAAGGGACATAACCCCATTTTTGAAAATCGACCGTAAATGAATCCGCTAATTGTAAACTTTTAATCCTCGGCAATAAGGATTCAATACCCGTCAGTGTTGCCCGATTAAGCGATAAAGGGTTGCGTTCAAAATCATACTCTTGAAAAAACAACATACTCCACCCAACAGCAGCATCAACATGAATATGTGGTTTTATCGAAATCGCATATTCTTGGCATCTTCTTTCTCTTATCGCATAAACCTGTTCAATATCATCAATTGCGAAGGTATCGGTACTGCCAAATGTCAGCATTATGCTAGGAACAGCAATGCCATTTTTAAAACAGAAAATCAATTGTTGGTCTAATTCAGCCAAATCCATTTCATTGTTATCTTTAACTTTGATCCGAATCGCTTTACCTTGAACATCAACCCCCAACAACGACAAATTTGTCATGTTTGAATAGTGACCTGCTTCTGAATTGAATATCCTGTAATCTTCGCCCGCCAAACCATTCAGAGCTGACTTTGGCAACGCTTTTCGAATACCTAATAGATAGCCGTACAAATTACAAAATGTACCTCCTTGTGTGAATACTCCAGTCGCTTGATCACTATCATAACCAGCTAAATGCGCGATTTGCCGCACGACTAATTTTTCCAGTTCAATGGCATCTCCCGCATATTCGCTATAAACCAAGTTAGGGTTGGCAATAGTCGCAAGTAGCGCACCGTGAATGGCCGGGTCACAAGGTGTCGAGATCACATTTTCCACTGAGCGAGGGTCATCCCAGTTTTTTGAACGTTTGGCGGCATAAAGCGCTAAGTCGTTAAAAGGGTGAATGGCGTGGCTCGATTGTCGAGGAATGGTGTTTGAATGCCGTAATTGTTGCTGCAATGCAGTATTTACCACGGTTGGCGCATCAATTTTTCGCTCTTCAAGCCAACGGGCAATCTCGTGAATACGATACAAAGGCCAACGATTGGGATCGCGAGCAAAAAAATGCGCTTTCACTGTCTGGAAAATTTGCTCAAACGCAGGGTTCAGTTGATTGGCGTGCTCATCTAGCCACACGCTATAGTACGCTGTTTTCATGATGCTCTCTCCGTGCTTAATCCCAAATAAAACACCGCGTTAGCGGCGTTTTATTACTTTAATTTAAAGTTGGAGACCAAGCGGTCAAGCTCATGGTTTGAGTAAGAGAGTGACTCTGTAGCACTGACGGTTTGTCTGCCACTCACCACCAATGATTCAACGATGTCTCTTATCGCTAGCATATTGCGACTGAGCTCTTCTGCGACGGTACTTTGCTGTTCGGTCGCAGCTGCGATCTGGGTACTCAGATCATCAATTTCAGACACGGAAGTGCTCATGATGTTTAAACTGCCAGAAACTTCAGACGTTTTATCTGCTGTGGTTTGACATTGGTTTTTAGTTTTGTCCATTGCGGCTACAACGCTATCCGTCCCTTCAAGTAGCTTGGCCAGCATATCTGATATTTCAGTAGTGCTGTTTTGCGTTCTCGCTGCTAAAGCACGAACTTCATCTGCAACCACCGCAAACCCACGGCCTTGCTCACCCGCACGCGCCGCTTCGATCGCCGCATTCAACGCAAGCAAGTTCGTTTGCTCTGAAATGGCGCCAATCACGGTCAATACTTCGCTGATCTTGATCGCATCTTTGTTCATATTGGCAATGCGCTCAGACATCTGTTCGACGTCACTCACCAATGAGCTGACCGTTTCAACCGCATTATTCACAATAATAATCGATTGTTTGGCCTCTTTGCTCGCCGAGTCAGTAATGTGATTCGATTGCGTAACGCTCTCTGCCACAGTACGTGCACTTTCACTCATTTCAGTAATGGCCGTCACTACTTGCTCTGTTTCAGATGAGTGCGAAAGCAGCATCCGCTCATTTTCCTTTGCCGTTTGACCTAACTGCTCAATATTAGAGGAGATGTTTTGACTGGCATCAGATATTTGCAACATCATTTTTTGTAGATTTTCTGAGAATAAATTGAAGCCTTGGCTTATCTGCGCTAAGTCATCATCACCATTCACCTCCAAGCGGCGTGTCAAATCACCAGAGCCTTTCGAAAGATCAAGTACCGCTTTTTTCAGGCGTAGCAAAGGCTTGTAGATATAATTAAGAATGACGAAGATTGCCGCGACGCTGATAATGAGCAAAATCACCCCAGTGTAAATAGCGCTACTTTGCGCTTCATACACATTAGCTAACGCCGTACCTTTGTCGACGAACACCATCATGGTCCAGTACATGTTATCGGTTAGGTTAACGCGCTTGAAATAACCATCAAATTCAATGCCTAAATAAGGAAATGACAAGTGACCAGCATCTTGCTGGCTAAAAAGTTTCTCCATTTCGAGGAAATTAGGGCTGACTTGCGAGGGCGTTCGTCCAATATCACTAGGATCATCACTAGCAAAAAAGACAGCATTCTTGTCGGTTAGTGTCGCTGCACCGCCGGCAAAGCGCATATTACTGACTTGGACAATAACCTCATCCAGTTGGATATCTCCCAGCAAAACACCAATGAAACGGCTTTGTTGGTAGACAGGCATAACTACACTAATAACCTGTTTACCGGTGATTTTATCTTCATAAATTTCAGTTACCTGAGCAGTTCGAGAGGTTTTTGCTTGCTGATACCAATCCCTACTGGTGAAATTTTGTTGACCTGTAACAACTCCGTTGTCTTTGTCAAACGACATATAGGCACGCCCATCGTCATACGCCATAATGACATTTGAAATTTGCGCACTCTCAGCTAACAATCGAACTAAGTTGACATTCTCTTGATCAGAAAGAGCAGATCGGAAATGTTGTGAACCTTTAACTACGGCTTGATAACGTGTTTTCACCCAAGATTCGAGTTCAGAAACGTGATAGTTGAGCTTGTTTTGAGTTTCTGTGGTTAAAGAGGTAATCATCTTCTCTTTTAACGACAGCATGTTGATGGTGCCCAAAACGATTAAAGAAATCGCAACGAGCAGTGCTACGCTCACATATATTCTGCTTTTAAAACCTAAAGTCATAGATTCACCCTCACCGTATAACAGCTAGAAAGATTAAGGTGAAACTTGATCATATTATTAATATGAATGGTAGACCAATGAGACACCTAGCCAACCTAATAAAATTGGTACACGGCGAACACTTATGCAAGTTATGTCATTAATATTTATTATTGAGTGCGCAAAATGAATTTTACATTGAAAGACAAGATGATGATTTTTAATGGAAATACGTTGAGATGATGGTTAAGAAAAACGCGCAGTGGTGATGCTGCGCGCTGACTTATTTTTTATGACGCCACATTTGGCTTAGAAGCCCAAACGTAAAGCAGCTCTAGAGCAATTGTCGCACCAGCCAAAGCAGTTAGCTCACTTTGATCGTACGGAGGAGAAACTTCAACAACATCCATTCCCACCAAATTAATACCGGCCAATGCACGAATGATTTTCAGCACTTTATCGGAATTCAATCCACCACATACTGGCGTACCCGTTCCAGGAGCAAAAGCGGGATCTAAGCAGTCAATATCAAACGTCAGGTATACGGGTTTATCACCAATAGTTTGACGAATATTAGCGACGATCTCTTCCACTGACATATCATTCGCTTGCATCGCATTGATGACATTAAAACCGTGGCCTTCCTGTTTGTATTCGGTACGAATACCCACTTGCACAGAATGCTTGGCTGAGATTAACCCTTCCTTCGGCGCATGATAGAACATAGTGCCGTGATCATAAGCGCTGCCATTGGCATAGGTGTCAGTATGAGCATCAAAGTGAATCAATGCCATTTCGCCATAATATTTGGCATAAGCGCGCAATATAGGCAGCGTGATAAAGTGGTCACCACCTAAAGCAAGCATGGTTTTGCCACTTTTTAGAATTTCGCTAGTCGCCGCTTCTAAGCGATAAGTGAAATCTTCAGCGTCACCACAATCAAACACCAAATCACCCGCGTCGATCACTTTGGTATCTTGGAACAAGTTAAAGTTCCAAGGAAACTTTTTACCTTCCCATGCAAGGTTCACTGAAGCACGACGAATCGCATCTGGACCCATTCTCGCCCCCGGGCGACCTGATGTAGCCATATCCAAAGGTACGCCCAGTACCACGACATCGGCATCTGCACTTACTGGGTCTTTAACATAAGGACGACGTACAAACGTCATCGCATTGGAATACAGGGAATAATCAGTTTTAGTAAACAAATCATTCATTTAGAAATCCTCTAGATAGGTATAACCGCTCAAGCCTTGCTCAAGCTCTTGCAATACATTTTCTTGTTCTTCAACCGCCACACGCTGGCTAACTAATTCGCGGTAGTTTTTACGGATGGCATCCACATCAATATGAACATAGCGCATCATATCTTCAACCGTGTCTCCTTCGTTGATCGATACGATTTCAGTTTCGCCATTCTCTGCCATGTTCACCACCACGCTGTGTGTGTCGCCAAATAGGTTATGCATATCGCCTAAGATCTCTTGATAGGCCCCTACAAGGAAGAATCCCATCAAATACGGTTCATCGGCATTCCATGCTGGCACTGGCAGCGTCGTTTCAATACCTTGCCCCTCGACGTACTGCTCGATTGCACCATCAGAATCACAAGTGATATCCAGCATCACGGCGCGGCGATCTTCCACTTTTTCAAGGCCAGACAATGGCAACACAGGGAAAACTTGGTCGATTCCCCACGCATCTGGCAATGATTGAAACAGTGAAAAGTTAACAAAAAACTTATCCGCCAAACGCTCATTCAGTTCATCCAAAATAGGACGATGGAAGCGGTTTTTGGTGCTCATTTGCAGTGTCAGTTCGTGATAAATGCGCAGCGATAGCTGTTCAGCCCAAGCACGGTGCTGAAGGTTAATAACGCCAGTCGAAAACTGGTTGTGCGCTTCCGACAGATCGCTTTGTGTATCGTTGTAAATTTCAATCAGTGCACGCGCATCAGAGCCTTCACTTAAGCTTTGCCAGTTACGCCACATGTTTTGTAGCAATACCGGAGCTTCTTCACCGACTTCTGGAATCTCTTCTGGGTAATACGCTTCTGTACCAATAACATTAGTGATAAGTACGGCGTGGTGCGCGGTAATCGAGCGGCCTGATTCAGAAATAATGACTGGCCTTGGCTGACTATATAACTGGCACACATCGCTCACCGTGCTTACGATATTGCGTGCATATTCAGCTAAACCATAGTTCATCGAGTTGGATGATTGACTGCGTGTACCGTCGTAGTCCACCGCTAAACCGCCACCCACATCGAAGAAGTCAATCTCCGCACCAATATCACGCAGCTCGCAGTAAAAACGCGCCGCTTCGTTCACGCCATTACGCACATCACGAATATTCGCCATTTGCGAACCTAAGTGGAAATGCACCAGTTGCAACGCTTCTAGTTGCTGCTCTTTTTTAAGGCGTTCGATAACGGTCAACACTTGAGATGCAGAGAGCCCAAACTTCGATTTTTCACCACCACTCGCCTGCCATTTCCCCGCGCCTTGAGAAGCTAAACGAATACGGAGCCCTAAACGTGGTTTCACGCCTAGGCTTTTCGCTTCTTTCAGCACGAGATCCAGCTCAGACAATTTTTCCAAAACGATGAATACTTTATGGCCAAGCTTTTCACCAATCAGGGCCAGACGAATGTACTCTCTGTCTTTGTAGCCGTTACATACAATCACTGAACTTGCTTGTTGGGCTAAAGCCAATACCGCCAATAATTCTGGCTTACTGCCCGCTTCCAATCCAAGCTGTTTAGTCTCTAGCTGCGCTTGGCTGGCTAAAATCTCATCCACCACTTCTTTTTGTTGGTTCACTTTGATTGGGTAGACCAACAGGTAGTTGTTTGGATATTGGTATTCTTCAATCGCCTGATTAAAGGCGTCACAGATGTTATGTACGCGTTGATGCAGGATCTGCGGAAAACGTACAAGCACAGGCAAATTTAAATCACGCGCTTCAAGCTGCTTTACGATCGAACTCAAGGGGGTTTGGTGCGCCTTATCATGGCGCGGCGAAACATAAACTTCGCCTTGATTGTCAATACCGAAGAAGCCTTGGCTCCAATAATGAACATTGTAGTCAGCGCGAACGCGATCTAATTTGGATGGTTGTTCCACATCTAATCTCACAAAAACAGAGAGTAAAAAGTGAATCAGAAAGTCTGATATCACGACTTGACGCCTGTAACGTCAGGCGCATTAACGGTTAAAAGCGTATGTGTGTCTAATGATAATAATTTGTCGTTAAGATTACGTTTGATTATCACCAGTTCGCTATAAAAAGTGGATGAAATTTAATACAAAATCAAACGTTACCACTGATCAGCTCGTCAAACTTCTTATTGCCGTGTAGCCCTTCTAAATCAGCTTCTTCTGCAATTAAATCTCGCAATGAAGCGCTAATTTCCGTGGCTCTTTGTAAATCCTCAATCGCTTGTTCTTCGGCTCCGATACGCGCATACGCACATGCTCGTTGGTACAAGGCTGGCGCATTAGCATCATCTAACTCTAGCACGCGATTACATAGGCTCAGTGCCCAGTAGTATTCCCGAATTTCCATCGCAGCATCTGCTTTGTATGTCAACGCTTCCAAATCTCCGGGACGGATTTTTAAAATTTCGTCATACACTTCAATACGCTGCTCTGGTGTTTGGACACTTTGCGCTCTCAACCATAAGTTATGGATTTCATTAATAATTTCAATTTCACGGTTGTTTTCAGTAATGATGCGTGTTTTGCGCTTAAGATCTCGCTCCAAGGCGAGGAATTTTTTCTCATATTCCTGCGCAATTTGATTTAGCCGTTTATCGGCCAGCTCACGCGTGTTGTGCTTCACTTCTTTAAGTGACTGCCAACCAATTAATGCAACTAATGAGGCAACACCAGCGATGACATAGAAAAAATAGGTCACCGTCACATTCGAGTAATTCAGTGACTTGTCTGCAACGGACAGTTCTCTGTCGGTAATTTGAATCGTGAGTCGCCGTTCAAGATCTTGTTGATCTTGTCTTAACGCTTTCAGCTCATCCAATATGTAGCGCTCAACCAAAGGACGATCCAATATTGGCGATTCAGAATAAGGCTCTTCCTGTGCCAGCGTTGGGAAAGACGTTAGCACTATCAGGAACAAGAATAGCGGCAATAATTGCCGCACAATCGGTTGCTCATTTATTTTTCTCACTCTCTACCTCTTTCATCAGACACGTTGTCGATTTATTCGTCGCCATTTTCAAATCTGCACACCGATGGACCCAAATTTCTCTGGCCTGTCATCCACATATAACCATTTTAACTCAAACTATTTTTTGTTTTTTTAAATTTATTTTTGATATAAAAAATCAGTAAGTTAATGACAAAATGGCTAGTGACAACTGGGTTAAAACTTGAAAACCGTCAAATTAATGTTTAGTGTACTATACATATTTACGGCTAAACATTAAATAGCC
This sequence comes from Vibrio sp. 2-2(8), assembly GCF_963888495.1. NCBI lineage: Bacteria > Pseudomonadati > Pseudomonadota > Gammaproteobacteria > Vibrionales > Vibrionaceae > Vibrio > Vibrio sp. 2-2(8). Next base: position 227,601 of record NZ_CAWPJM010000033.1, read on the forward strand.
ATGAAGAACAAAGGATGTAAATCATGTCACCCGTGTTAGAAGTTAAGAACCTCTACAAGGTATTTGGAGAGACTCCACAACAAGCTTTCCCGCTGTTAGAAAAAGGGTTGGATAAGGACCAAATTTTCGAGCAAACCGGGCTCACTGTTGGGGTCAAGGATGTGTCTCTTTCAATCAATGAAGGGGAGATTTTTGTCATTATGGGTTTGTCCGGTTCAGGCAAGTCAACTTTAGTTCGATTGTTGAACCGCCTGATTGAGCCAACCCAAGGGAGTGTTTTACTGAAGGGTAAGGATATTGCCCATATTTCAGAGCAAGAGCTGCGCGATGTAAGACGTAAAAATATCTCAATGGTATTTCAGAACTTCGCACTCATGCCACATATGACTGTTCTTGAAAACGCTGCCTTTGGATTAGAATTATCAGGAGTGGTGGTTCATGAACGTAATAAAAGTGCAAAAGAAGCACTCGCTCGGGTTGGCTTAGACGCCTACTGTGAGTCATTCCCTGATGAGTTATCGGGTGGGATGAAACAACGCGTTGGTTTGGCTCGTGCACTCGCCAACGACCCTGACATTTTGTTAATGGACGAAGCATTTTCCGCACTCGACCCGTTAATCCGCACCGAAATGCAAGATGAACTAATCCGCCTGCAAAATGATGATAAGCGAACCATCGTTTTTATTTCTCATGACCTTGATGAAGCAATGAGAATTGGTGACCGTATCGCCATCATGCAAGATGGCATCGTCGTACAAACGGGCACGCCCGATGAAATATTGCATCATCCTGCTAACGATTACGTCAGTTCATTCTTTCGTGGCGTTAATGTTGCCAGTGTTTTTTCAGCTAAAGACATTGCCCGCAAAAAACCCGCGGCCGTTTTTAAAAAACACGACAATGATGGCCCGGCTGCAGCAATGCAGTTACTGATGGATCATGACCGAGACTACGGAATTGTAGTTGACCGTACGAATAAATACTCTGGCATTGTGTCGCTCGACTCTCTGAAACAAGCTCTCAAGCAACAAACATCACTTAGCGCGGCACTACTGCCTGACATTGTGACGGTTGATCCGGAGCTGTCTGTTAGTGAATTAATCAGCCAAGTTGCTGAAGTCCCCTACGCCGTGCCTGTTGTCGATCAGCAGGGAAATTATTACGGCGTGATCACCAAATCACGCTTATTGCAGACTTTGGATAGGGAATAATTATGACAACGGAAACCAACATTCAATCCACAGAGGCGCTTGACCCATGGGCGTCTACCGCGCAAACGCCTGTCAGCAGCGATCCTTGGTCAGCGACTACTGCGTCTCCAACTACAGCAGGTGATTGGTTAAATGGCGCAACCGACGCTCCCGCGCCTTTCGATTGGCTGCACCCATTTCAAGATGCAATTATCCCCTTTGATCACTGGGTTGAAACCGGGCTGGGTTGGTTAGTGGAACACGGAAGGCCATTATTTCAAGCTGTCAGAGTACCTGTTGATTTTATTTTAAGTTCATTTGAAACCACGTTAGTTTCAACGCCAGCGCCTGTGATGTTGTTGATTTTATTTTTGATCACATGGCAACTTGCTGGACCTAAAATGGGTATCGCTTCATTAGCCTCACTGATTACGATTGGATTAATCGGAGCGTGGTCACAAGCAATGGTCACCCTCGCCTTGGTCATGACCTCGGTATTCTTTTGCCTATTGATTGGCTTGCCACTTGGGATTTGGCTGGCCAGAAATCAAACGGCTGCAAAATTCATCCGCCCCGTTTTGGATGCGATGCAAACCACGCCCGCATTCGTGTATTTAGTCCCGATCGTGATGCTGTTCGGAATTGGCAACGTACCTGGCGTGGTGGTAACCATTATTTTCGCCCTGCCACCGATTGTTCGTTTAACCATCTTAGGTATTCAACAAGTTCCCGAAGAGCTTATCGAAGCAGGCCATGCATTCGGCGCAAGCCCAAAACAGATGCTCTACCGTATTCAGTTACCACTAGCCATGCCGACCATTATGGCCGGTGTCAACCAAACACTGATGCTATCGCTGTCGATGGTTGTAATTGCCTCCATGATTGCTGTCGGTGGCTTAGGGCAAATGGTTTTGCGTGGTATTGGCCGACTTGATATGGGACTCGCTGCCGTGGGAGGGCTTGGCATTGTCATTCTCGCCATCTTACTTGATCGCCTAACTCAGCATATCGGTACAGAAAATCGCGATCAAAAAGTACGCTGGTATCAAACCGGCCCTATCTCACCCTTTTATTTACTGAAGCAAAAACTGACTCATCAGAGTGCAAACAATCTAGGAGAACAGAAATGAATTACGCATGGAAGACGTTAATCTCAACCAGTTTAATCGCATCGGCGGCATTACCCATCAGCGCTTGGGCTGATAAACTTCCTGGCAAAGGTATTAGTGTACAACCCGTACAATCGACAGTGGCTGAAGAAACATTTCAAACTCTCATCGTGAACAAAGCGATGGAAGCGCTGGGGTACGATGTCAAACCGACCAAAGAAGTCGACTACAACGTGGCTTATACTTCGATTGCCGAAGGCGATGCAACCTATCTCGCCGTTGGGTGGTTTCCTTTACACGCCGACAAATACTCGATGGCGGGCGGCGACGCTAAGTTCTATCGAAAAGGTCAATATATATCAGGAGCAGCGCAAGGCTACTTGATTGATAAAAAAACGGCAGATAAATACGGTATTACCAATATTGCTCAGTTAAAAGACCCTAAAATCGCCAAGCTGTTTGATGCAAATGGCGATGGTAAAGCAGACTTAACTGGCTGCACACCCGGCTGGGGTTGTGAGATGGTGATTGAGGAGCACTTAACCGCCTACGGTTTACGACCGACCGTTACTCACAACCAAGGTAACTATGCCGCTATCATTGCCGATACAATTTCACGCTACAAAAAAGGCGACCCTATCCTTTATTACACTTGGACACCTTATTGGGTGAGTGGGGTGTTGGTCCCTGGTAAAGATGTCACTTGGCTTGAAGTCCCTTTCTCTGCCCTACCTGGTGAGCGCAAAAATATTGATACAACCCTACCCAACGGAAAGAACTTCGGCTTTGAGATGAACAGCATGCTGATTGTCGCCAATAAAAAATTCGCTCTAGAAAACCCAGCCGCAGCAAAACTTTTTGAAATCATGAAGTTGAATATTAATGATATCAGTGCGCAAAACATGATCATGAGTAAAGGTAAAAACTCTGCCAAAGATATTGAAGCTCATGCCAATGGTTGGATAAAAGCTCACCAATCTGAATTCGATTCGTGGATAAAAACCGCCAAAGAAGCAGCGAAGTAAGAATATGGAGCCACCCATATCAAAAGGGTGGCTCTGCTTATTTTCAAGGAGGAAAGTATTGGATATTCATGAAGAAGTACTGGTCGCTATACGCCAAATTATTCGTGCGACAGATCTCCATTCCAAAAAAATAAACAAAGATTTTGGCCTCACTAGCCCCCAACTATTGTTAATGCGTGCGATCCAAAACTCGGCCGATATGACCATAAAGCAACTCTCCGATCATACGAATATGAGCCAAGCTACAGCGACCAGCATTTTGGATCGCTTAGAAAAGCGCGCACTGATCATTCGAGAGCGAGATCAACAAGATAAACGTAAAGTTCATGCGTTGTTGACCCCAACAGGAGATGAATTATTACTCAAAGCACCCACACTGCTAAAAGATAGCTTTATTGAACAATTTCAGGCGTTAAACGCATGGGAACAAACTCTCATTCTCTCCACTTTACAGCGGTTATCGATGATGATGAAAACACCAGAAATAGAAGCATCGACGCTATTGTCTAGTCTAGAACCCGATGATCCTCTCTAGTTTTTATTCGACCGACTAAAGCAAATTGGTTACTTTTTTCTCAACCCAATTCCAATTATCAACCTCAGCCAGATTAGAGGTTGTAATTGACTGAATTTCGGTTATTTTGAACCAAATCTCCTTTTTCTGATTCGTCATGGAATACTTAGACTTATTTCAAAAAAATTATCAATGGATCATCACGATCATGGCGTTGCTTATTTATCCTAAAACAGCCAGCTACACCGTGCGATGGTTTGAGAATATGGTCATAGGCAAAGTCGATATTCATCGGCTTAAACGAGCACGTTGGCTGGTGAAGACCTTACTCTTCTTGGTGTTAGTGTTGACTCTGCTAATGATGTGGGGCGTGGAACTGCGTGGGTTATTGGTTGTTGGCTCATCACTTTTTGCGTTGCTTGGCGTCGGTTTGTTTGCAGGTTGGTCTTTGCTGAGCAACGTCACCTCATTTCTGGTTTTATTTGTACAAAACCACTGTCGCATCGGTTTATGGGTGCGAGTGGTGGATGGCGCAAATTTTGTTGAAGGTAAAATCGTCGACATGAACCTACTCAATGTCGTATTAGAGAATGTTGATGGCAATACAGTGCTCTATCCAAACAACCTCTTTATTGTTCGCCCTGTAATTGTATTAAACAAAACTCCAGAAAAAGCCGTGAAAAAAATCGAGAAGAAACAACTTCCTATCGGAGTAAAACGTTGAACGAATATCAAGACCTTTCACTGCATATTGAAACGATTTCAAAAGCCGATGAGCAGCAACAAATCGACTTACTCGGCGAGTACGTGGAAAGTGGGCTTGATGAAAGCTCGATCGCAATCATCTTAGAAGCTTTTCCTGTCGAGCAGCGGGTACGTCTGTGGCGTAGCCTACCCTTAGAGCTACACATTGATGTACTGACAGAGATGCGTGCTGAAGTACGTTTTTCTATCATCAACGCACTGTCAGAAATAGAACTAAAACTGACTCTCGCCAAGCTCGATAACTTGTCTCTGCTCGAATGGGCCGATTCTCTGCCTGATGAAATCATCAGTGAAGCGCTGCGCTTAATTAGTCGCGACGAGCTTGAATTGTATGATCAAGCCAATGCCTATGAAGATACTGAAGTTGGCCACTGGGCAAACCGTAAAGTGTATACCTTGCCTTTCAGCATCAGTGTCGACAAAGCCAAGATACTATTGGAGAAATATCATTATGACTCTCCACAACATATCTATTTGATCAACAAAGCAAAAAAATTCCAAGGTATCGTGAGTTATACAGAAATTTTGCTTGCTGAAAGCAAAACTTTACTGAAAAACATCAAGCAAGATGATCTCTTTACGCTGAATGCTCACCAGTCACTTTCTGAAGCAGTTGAAGCGTTAGAACATTCCCAATTGCCGACCGTCGCCATCATTGATAACCATGAAATCTTAGTGGGTGAAATTGACTGGCAATTTGCCCTGAGTACACAACGAGAGATTTACGAATCGCGCTTAATGGCCGGTACAGGTATGGATGAAGGAGATGACTTATTTGCACCCATCATTAAAAGTTCCAAAAAACGAGGCCTTTGGCTCGGGATCAACCTGCTGACCGCCATCCTCGCTTCGGTCACTATAGGTATGTTTGAAACGGTCATCTCGCAAGTTGTCGCGTTAGCGGTGTTGATGCCAATTGTTGCCTCGATGGGCGGTATTGCGGGAAGTCAAACCTTAACCTTGATGGTACGTGCCATGGCATTGAACCAAATTACACCGGGTAACCGTTTTGCGTTGCTCAAAAATGAAATTGGTATTGGTTCCATTAACGGTTTGTTATGGGCGTTGATCATTGGTGCTTTGGCAGGGCTCTGGTTCCAGTCAGCGATGATTGGCGCCACCATTTCACTGGCCATTGTCGTAAATATCATTACCGCCGCGCTGTTTGGGGTACTCATCCCGATCACGCTTGATAAGTTTAAGCTTGACCCAGCATTAGCGGGCTCTGTCATCTTAACCACAGTAACGGATGTGGTTGGCTTCTTTGCCTTCTTGGGCACAGCAAGTTTAGTGATGTTGTAGCTTTCCAAACCGCTTGAAACCTAAGCGAGCTAAACCACTTAAAAAACAGCCGCTCAGAAAATAAATCCCCAATCACGTAGATTACTATGTGATTGGGGGGGCGATTGGGGGGAACGATCCTTCAATCTGAACCGCTAAGCCGCTTTTTTGGTAGATAGCGGTTTCGCAATCAACACATCATGTAAAACACAAATCGCGCGATTGTAATCGTTGTCTTCAACTACGAATTGTACATTGACATTACGCATCGACGAGTGAGCGGCAATAGGGCTAATTTTTGCGTTAACTAATGCTTGCATGCCCTGCGTTAATGCGTTGTTGGTGTTCATTGATGCACCGATTGCGGAAATGAGGGCGACCATTTTTCCTGATACAGATGCATTCGGGTAGCGCTTCTCTATTTTGTACAACACGTGGTTTAAGTTATCGCTGCTGCCACTGAGGTAATACGTCATCGAGTTTGCATTCATCTCTTTACCAACGAGATGTACCTTAGCTTCGGCGATCACTTCCATCAATTCATAACTGGCATTATCAATTTTCCCGACCATACTTTGGTCAAAAATATGCAAGGCGAACACTTTGTCCTTACCCGCAATAATCTCTACCTTATTGTTCTGAGGCTTATGAACATTGGAAATGAGAGTACCTTTATGCTCTGGTTCGAACGTATTTTTGATTCTGAGCTCAATCCCCTGCTGACGCAGCCCAGCTGCCGCATTCGGATGAATCGCTTCCATACCTAAATTAGCCAGTTGGTCTGCTACGTCAAAGTTCGTCAATCCCATCGGGCTAACCTTATCGGCGCCTACAATTCTCGGGTCTGCGGAGCTTAAGTGATACTCTTTATGGATGATCGCTTGCGTTGCGTTGGTTAATGCAGCAATGCGGCTAAAGGTCATTTCACTATAGCCACGATCATAGGTTTTCATTAATCCTTCATTACAGTAGGCGTAGCCAGTCACGATTGGCAATTGTGTTGCTACATCAATGTCTTCGAAGGCAGCCAAAATCACCTCATCTAAGCTTCCTGCTTGCCCATTATTCCACCCAGAGAGATCAATGAAGCATGCATTAATCCCAAGAGTTTTTAGCTTCAAACTGGTGTTATAGGCACTATGAGCCTCGCCTATTGAAGATAAAAATTCTCGCACCTGAGGCAAATACTGACGCAATGAAAACTGCCCGTATTGACACGTTTCTAGAATATTATTAATGCAGTTGACTGCTTCTGAGATCCGAGAACGAATAAATTTATCCGCGCGAATACGACTCATAGGATCGGCAAACAAATGCTCATTAATCAGCAACATACGTTGCTCAAGTTGGTACATGGCTTCTTGCCATTGCGTATCATGTTTCGCGATCATCTGGTAAATACCGGGCTTGCCAGTGCGTTTGCATTCCAGTAGAGCATCGGTAATGGTTGCATACGCTGATACCACAAACACTCGATCATAAGGGTGATGAGGCCTTAGTAAAATATTGTCGAGCACAGCATCAAAAGCGCTCATTGATGTTCCACCGATTTTTTCTACGGTGTAAGACATGGGATCTCCTTTTCTTTTAAATTGAATGCAGTGAATCGTCGCGAGTGATTACTCAATGATTGGGTAAACACCTTTTTCATCATGCGTTTCAGTTCCTGTCAGTGGCGGGTTAAAAACACATGCCATAACCATATCTGCACCAGAATAAGCTCTTAAATAGTGCTCGTCATGTTGATCAAGGATGTACAAAGTGCCGGGCTTTATCGGGTAAGTTTCCCCTCCTATCACTTCGATTTCCCCTTCACCTGACATGCAATACACTGATTCCAAATGGTTTTGATAGTGAATATGGGTCTCGCCGCCTTTAAAGATAGTCGTGATATGAAATGAAAAACCCATATTGTCATCTTTCAGCAGCATACGAACGCTTTCCCAAGTTTGAGCAACAACCCGGCGCTCACTTTGGCGACACTCTTCTAATGTTCTAACAATCATTTTTTATTCCTAAGATGCTTTTTTAATTAACTGAGAGGCTAGCTCTTCTACCGCTTGTGCAAAAATATCTAAACCTTGGTCAAGTTCGGTTTCTGTGATAGTAAGTGGGCAGAAAAACTTAATTACTTCGTCATTTGGGCCTGCGGTTTCAATCACCATCCCTAGTTGAAAACAACGACGAGCAATTTTATGGGCGATCTCACCACTGCTGCATTCAATGCCTTGCATTAGTCCACGCCCTTTGTGGCGGTTAAACAGTGTGGGGAAACGACGCAGTGTGGTTTGAATGACATGCGTCACTTGCTTGGCTCGATGTGCGATATGAGTGGTAAAATCATCATTTGACCAATAGGTTTCCAGCGCTTTTGTAGCGGTTACAAAGGCGTGATTATTACCGCGAAAGGTTCCGTTGTGCTCTCCCGGTTTCCACACATCTAACTCAGGTTTCAGCAGCACAATCGCCATAGGTAACCCATAACCACTGAGCGATTTCGATAGCGTCACTATGTCCGGTTTTATTGCTGATGGCTCGAAACTGAAAAAAGTTCCCGTACGTCCACAACCAGCTTGAATATCGTCAACGATAAGCAGAATATCGTTTTTCTTACAGAGACGACTTAAGCGTTGCAACCACTCGTTGGACGCGCAATTTAAGCCACCTTCGCCTTGGACAACCTCCAATAATACCGCAGCCGGTTTGTCTAAACCCGATGAGTTATCATTCAGCATATTTTCAAATAGCGACAGGCCATCAATATTGGCATAGCCATCATAAGGGAGCCGCGTCACGCCACCTAAGCTAAGCCCAGCGCCGCCTCGATGATGTTGATTTCCTGTTGCGGCAAGTGCGCCATAAGAGCAACCATGAAAGCCGTTAGTGAAAGCCACAATATTACTTCTGCCCGTGGCTTTTCTGGCCAGCTTCATTGCCGCCTCTACAGCATTAGTCCCAGTTGGACCAGTAAACTGCACTTTGTAGTCGAGGTTTCTTGGTTCAAGAATGAGACTTTCAAATACCGCGAGGAACTCAGCCTTGGCAGAGGAGTGCATATCCAAGCCGTGAGTAATGCCGTCTTTATCAATGTACTCCAATAGCGCCTGCTTAAAGAGGGCGTTATTGTGACCATAATTTAACGAACCAGCTCCAGCCAAAAAATCTAAGTAGCGATCACCAGAATCGGTAAATAGCCAGCTCCCTTTTGCCGTAGAGAAAACCACGGGAAAGTGATTGGCATAAGATTGCACGTTTGATTCTTTCTTTTTAAAAATGTCCATAACGATGATAGTTATCCTGTTAAGTTAGAACGAGGTTTGAGCGGAATACGGTACAAATACTCGGTATCATGCTCTCCTTCAAAGTGACGAGTTTGATCGAGAAAGGTCGATACCTCTCCTTGCTCGCCATGTGCTCGATCAAACTTCTTAAAGAGGCTCCATGAACCTTGATTGTTTTTCGTGATAGTCGTTTCCAATACACGAACATCAGCCATAACGTCACGAGCGAGCAATTCATGTAACAAATGTGAGGCAAGCCCTAGCCCACGAGCATTTGGATGCACGGCCACTTGCCAAATAAACAATTCATCAGAATTGTCAGGCTTTAAATAGGCCGAAATAAACCCCACGGTTTCGCCATTTCTTTCCGCTAAGATGCAAGTCTCTTGAAAGTGAATCGCTTGTAGGAAGTTACAGTATGAGGAGTTTTCATCTAAGGGAGGGCATAGCCCAATCAAATCATGTACACGCTGCCCGTCGGCTTGATTAGGGGTACGAAACGTCCATTGTTCTGTCTTTGTTTGCATAATTTCCGGGTATGCAACCCAAGGTGCTGCTGTAATCATTGCCTGCCACATAAATAGTTAGAGCTCTAATTAAAAATCTCTATATAAACTAACAGTACAAATGGAAAATTCAACCAAAAAATTCAAAAAAATAGCGATAATAGATATATGGTGCTGATTTAAAACGAATAAATAAGTTTGGACATTTAACTAAAAAAGAACCAATTAGTTAGATGTGTAATCAAATAAAAGTAAGATAGCAGAGCGAATGTGATTGAACCTAGCGGCATTAGCAATCTGAGTCGTTTTTGCAGTTTGCATTTGCAGCCTGCAAAAATCTTCTTGGTGAAGTTTGAAAAAACAAGGAAACAATAGCAACTAAGCGCTATAAAACTTGGCACGTATGCTGCAATAACTATATCGACCCTTCTTAAGCCGAGGGTCACCTAGCCAACTGACGTTGTTAGTGAATACTCTTTGTTCACAATTTACATAGGCCAATCGCGAATATTGCGGTTGGCTTTTTTGTTTTCTGAGGGAGTGTGTTTACTGAGGGAAAACGTTAGAAGGGAACTTCAATTTGCATCATGACAACACTGTCGAAATCTTCATGCCAACGATAGTCAAAACGCATGCGCGGCTCACCCGCTTTTTTCTCGCCAAAACCGATACTTAGCTGTAAGCCGTGACTCATTAACCACTCTTCGGTTGACATATCACTTTGCTCGTCAAGCAATTCAGAGGGTATCCAGACTCCAAAGCCAATGTAGCTTGTGGCCAATTTCTGAGTAAACAGGGGATCCGAATCGGCTTTTAAAAACCAATCGGCCCAGTAAGAAGAGTCGGCTGGAGATTCTTCAAATAAACCTAAAGCCAGCAGTTGTTTCGATGCGTAGCCCATACTATCTAATATAGAAAAGCAGACGCCCGATGCTGGTAACATTGCTGGGCTACTATCTGCACCTAATGTTAATTCTAACTCTGGCGTTAATAATGAACCGGAATAGAGATCGCAAGCTTCCGTCAGCGACGAAAACATGATTAACGCACAAACAGCCACATTTAACTTCATGAATGCAAACAGCTCCGACCACGAAAAGGGCGTGGATTGTCTAGTAAAGTTTTCTTTGCTGCAAGATTTCCTTAACAGAGATAGTCGTTAAATCGGCAATATCTAAATTTTCAGCTAACCGCTGACGAATATCAGTACTACGAATCGCGACTTTTTCAGGACAGGCCATGACTGACCAGCGTTGCAAGATATCTTGAGCTTTATAGAATTTCGCAAAATTGAACAGATTATCCGGGCCCATTACAAAAGTAATGTCAGCATCAGGTGATTGTTTTTGCAGTAATGACAAAACAGCGTGAGTTGTGACGCTCTGCCCGGGCTGTTGCAGTTCCTCTTCGACTATTGAGCGTTGTATCTTATCTGACTGCAAATCACGAATAAAAGCATCAATAAGTTCACAACGGATCTCATAACTGAGCATCTGCTTACCCCAAGCGTGTGAAATGCTCGGTACCAACAGAATTAAATCGAAATGGCTTAGCGATTCAATCACACTTTTATGTCCTAAGCTCGGAGGGTTAAAAGCACTCCCAAAGACGGCAATTTTAGTCATAGCAATCCTATTCAAGTCTGAAAACCATTTTCTCGGTTTTCTAATCTGATGATTTCGGTATGATACACCAAAGATTTATATTGCTTGCAGGAAAAGGAACCCTAATGGAACAAATGATCCGTGATGAGATGCGTGTTCTCTCATCCATTGACCCTGTTTATGAAATTGAACGGCGCGTTGAGTTTATTAAACGCAAATTGGTTGAATCTGGTTGTAAGTCTTTAGTGCTTGGCATCAGTGGTGGCGTCGACTCAACAACGTGCGGCCGTCTAGCCCAGCTCGCCGTGACACAACTCAACCAAGAATACGCCGTTAACGACTATCAGTTTATCGCCGTTCGTTTACCCTATGGCGAACAAAAAGATGAGGATGAAGCGCAGCTTGCTCTCTCCTTCATTCAACCTACACACTCAATTTCGGTCAATATTAAAGCGGGTGTAGATGGCCTGCACTCAGCCTCTCTTGATGCGCTACAAGGCACAAGCTTAACTCCAACTGACAGTGCCAAAATTGATTTCGTGAAAGGAAATGTAAAGGCGCGCGCTCGCATGGTTGCGCAGTACGAAATTGCAGGTTTTGTTGGTGCGTTAGTACTCGGCACGGATCATTCCGCAGAAAACATCACCGGTTTTTATACTAAATTTGGTGATGGCGCGTGTGATTTAGCACCACTTTTTGGCTTGAGTAAACGTCAAGTGCGCGCGGTAGCGGCTAAATTAGGCGCACCACAGCAATTGGTTCAAAAAACACCCACCGCGGATTTAGAAGAGCTCGCACCACAAAAAGCAGATGAAGATGCGTTAAACTTAAGTTATGACCAAATCGATGATTTTTTAGAAGGGAAGCCTGTTTCACAGCACGTGATTGACCGTCTTGTCGCGATTTACACAGCAACTCAGCATAAACGTCAACCGATCCCAACGTTGTACGATTGATCGACACAATCTCTCTATAAAAAGCACTAAAGCCAACTTCTCAGTTGGCTTTAGTGTTAAAGTCGACAATACAAGCTTGCACAAAGTGCCAAATTATTGACTCATTTTAATCAGTGATTTACCAATCAGCCACTCAAGCTCCCTTGCGCTCTCTTTGCCAAACTGTACAGCCACCGTTTTGTATAACCGATCGACACCGTTTGCTGCAAATTCATCCGCATTTTCAGTCGTCACAACATGATGAAATAATAAACGCAAAATGGCCAAAAATTGTGCATTTTCCAGCGCATTTATCCAGCTATTTGAAAAACTTGAAAGGTCATTTTCAAAATCTAAATGCTCAACAAACAGCTTAAAAATCCGCCCATCTAAAGCGGCCGTAAAATCGGTTTTCTTTGGAAAATGGTGGCTAATCCCCGTTCGTGAAACCCCTGTTTGCTGACTCAACGTGGTATACGACATTTTGTCGTAACCTAGTCTCAATAGCTGATCGACAACAGCATCCATTATTCTCTGAATGGTGATTTCAGTATCTTCTTTACTACGCTTTGGCATGGTCCAGACTCTTCTCTTTTTTATTAATCCATCTAACTCAATTGCGATGATAGTGCCGTTTCGCGAATCACCCCTCGTGGTATGGCATTTTCTGTCTAAAAAACCATCCTTTAAAACAGTAAATTCAAACCAGAATTATCTTGTTAAAAGCGTTATCTACTGGCTTGTTACTGTCACTCCTTTAGCTATCACTAATAAAACTTAAATTTCCAGTTTATTAGTCATCACCACTAATGGATGAAGCGCAATTTATAATATTAATAATTGTTTCAACCGAATAATCTTACAATCATCAACAATTCGCAACGAACTGAACACTGTTCTGACAAATTTATGACACAAAAACTAGTGATTATTTGAGCAGTATCACACTCATTAATTCATAACGATGGTTAAAAACTTTCGAACAACCAAAATAAGACGCGATTTGCCCCAAACCTGATTGGCTTTTTGTGGCTGATAAACGATTTGCCCGTTAGAATGTCCATACATTTACTAAGAGGATTCACAATGAGTATCGAAAAAGACGTTGATATCCAAGTCTGCGAAGCATGTGGCTGCGCTGGCGAAATTGGCTTTATTATCAAAGAAGGTGATGAAGTTGCAGAAGTGATGGTCATGGCACCCAACAAAGCTCAGCTAGAAGCTGAATTTGAGAAGTACCTCGCTCTTGCCAAACAGGTTTCAGATAATGTTGAGTTTGAAGTTTCACCGTTAGATGATAACTCTACTGAATTGCATGCACGTTTCAAATTTGAAGTCAGTGCTGAAAAGCTTATTTTTGAACTGAAGTCGCGCTCTTTGGCTCGTTAATCTAATTGCTCTTAGCGGGCCTAATCATGGCTCGCTTTTTTATCGCCCAAGCACTTTGCTTTCTCATCCTAGGCAATGCATTATTGAAGCTTAACCGTAATCTGCCGATACTTTAGGTATCGTGTCTTCATCTGCAGGCTTTATGAATAAGTTTTCGCTTTTACTAACATTATGCAACCTTCTCTATGCCTCTTGTGCATGGTCACAGCCGCTCGATCAATATCAAATCCTTAACCACCTTGATAATTATGGCAATCTCTATTTGCGTAATAAACCCTACACAACACTACCCGAAAATCTCACGCTCAAAGGCAACCTAAATATTGCTAAGACATCGATAAAATCCCTGCCTAAGGGCTTGAATGTGCAGGGTAGTTTAGAAGCATCTAATAGCTTGCTAGAGAATATTCCAAAAGGTACCACCATTCGTGGTTATGCGAACTTACTGGGTAGTAAAATCAAATCGTGGCCAATGAGAATCAAGGTCGGTGGTTACCTGAATTTCACGGATACACCGCTTGAAACGCTGCCTGCGAATCTCTTAGTCAAGGGGGATTTGAGCGTAATTCGAACGCCATTAACCCAATTGCCCGAAGGTTTGGTTGTGGAAGGGAGTTTGTTTATTGGTGGTTCCAAAATCACCGAATTTCCTGACACGATGACCGTCAATGGCAATATTTATTTGGGAGGTAATGTCATCAGTAAATGGCCAAGCAAACTGACCCTTGGCGGCGCGGTCGCAAGATAGGCTAGAAAAAGAGAAGAGAAGAGAAGAGAAGAGAAGAGAAGAGAAGAGAAGAAGCCGTGAGCCCCTCTCTTCATCGTTTAATAATTATTGCTGATTCTTTACTGGGTTGGCGTAGCTATCGAGTAAATAGCGCTGTGCCCCTTCAGGGATCTGAGTCAGCTTGCTTTCTAAGTGAGCGCGGATATCTGGCGTGATATCACTACTTTCTATCCCAGCCGCTAACTTATTGATCGGGAATAATTTGTAGTTTGCGTGAATTTGGCGATCTATCTCTTGCGCCAATGCTTCTGGCGTTTCAAATGCTTGAGTAATCACTTCACCAAAGCCAACATGCACTCGGCCTTTCTCACCGACAATACCTTGGACAATGCTTTCAATATCTTCAAATTCCCCTTTTTCATAACGCCCATGCGTCGCTTTTTCATACAACTCACACGCTTTGGCCATATCACACGGATCGTTTTCATATGAAATCGCGACCGGGACAATTTTGAGCGATTGAATATACTGAGCAAACTCTATTTTCTGCTTGCGCCCTTCCACATGGAACATTTTCAAAATGGCCGGATCGGTAAAATCGTTACCATCTTTTGCTCGTCCCTCTTTTTGCGCTATCCAGATAGAATTTCCAGTTTCAAGTGAGTGTTTAATGTAGGCAGATAAGGTACTGAGCGCTTTCATCATCTCGCGCGGACCTTTAGCCGAGCGTTTCACAATAAAGCTCTTATTAAGACGCATCAGCTCTGTAGCACAAGGCTTTTTCAATAAGTTATCACCAATCGCAATACGCACAGTTTTATGCCCAGACATATACAGACCATAATTGACCAATGCTGGGTCCATCGCGATATCACGGTGGTTCGAGATAAATAAATAAGCCGTCTGTTTATCCAATTTATCGAGACCACTGAAGGTGACACCTTGTGTCGTTGATTCTAGCGTTTTCGTGAGATATTTCTTCACTTCAAGTTGGATTGCTTCCACGGACGTGAGTTTGGCCCATTTAAACTTTAAGTATGCTTTTACAAAAGGGCTCAGTATCGATTTTAGCCAAGCAGATCGTTTATCAAAACGATGTTGCAAAATAGCTGAGATAAATTCTTCATCATTGATTAAACGGTCAATAGCCGCTGGAATCTCATCGTCGTTGTAAGGACGGATATCTACATAAGGATCAGTTGTGGTGGTCATATATTCATACATCAAATAAAAAGCTGGCTCATTCTACGCATAGTTGACGTAGCTCGCAGCTACAGTCGTAACAGATTCACTAAGGTCAGACCAGAATAAGGTGATTTTAGTTCGCATATTTGGCATTTTCTGTGAGACGAGGTACTCTTAGCGCCCCAAAATCAGTGAGAAGTACCATGAACTACGCGATTCAATTTGAAGCCTTACTGTCTGCTAACTTAGTTGTCACCCCTCGCAAGAAAGTCATCAAACACAGTTTGATTCGAGTAATGAGCGGATTAGTACTGTGTAAACTTGGCAAACATGAATATTCAGTTGAAGCAAAGCAGAGTTTTTGGATCCCTTTTGACTGTTTATGCTCGCTGACTATTTTTCCTAATACGCAGTGGCAGCGTGTCGATTTTTCAGTACGTTTAACCGCCGATTTTTCCCATCAAGCGGGTTACGTCACCTTATCTGAACTGAGCCAAGCCGCTTGTGATCACCTGAGCCAATGTCAACCTAACGATGAAATCTATTCGCACCTTCTTCATGTACTAAAAAGTGAAGCCACGCATTTTAAACCCAAATTATCGTTAAACAACTTCAGCGAAAAGCTATCAGCGTGGCAACCACATCAAGTAAGTGAGCTACCAATTGAATGTCAAATAGCACTACGTGTTCGTGAGGCACAAAAGCGCAAACTGTCTGGCATCAAGCTGAACCAAATCGTCGATGAGCTTTTCCAAGGAAATGAACAAGAGTGCCAACAACTTGCGCTTTTAGTTCTCGGGCGAAATTTGTAATTTTTCGCTTAAAAATGGATTGTTTACTGGCTGAATGATTAATCCCTAACTATACATTTATTAATAATATTAATATTTATTGATGGAAGGGATTGCCATGAAATTCAGCCATAAGATCGTCGCGGCGTCATCTTTGCTGCTGTTGGTCACCGTTACTCTGCTGACGATACAACAATACTTCACCGTCCAAAAAGAAGTGAAGTCACAAGTTGAAGCGAGTGTAACTGAAATAGTGGATGGGGTTAGCAATACAGCTGGTGCAGAGATCAATAGCCGCAAGGCCATTGCCGCTTACGCCACCAGCATGTTGGAAGTCGACATTAACCGAGAAAGTATGTCTAAGGTCATCACAAGGCCGATTGTCAAACAAACTTTTTTACTGGCTGGGGTCGGTTTTGAGAGTGATGGCTCTTACATAAGTAATGATCCTACTTGGAACCCAGGCGCATCATGGAATCCACGCGTGCGCCCTTGGTATATTGATGCAAAAAATGCCGACAAACTGATTATTACTGCACCTTACGCCGACTCTGCCACTAATGAAATATTGGTGTCTATTGCTACCCCAGTTAAAGATAACGGCAAATTTATCGGCGCCATCTTCTACGATGTTAGCCTTGCTGGGTTAGCAGAATTGGTCAACACCGTAAAATTATTTGATGCAGGCTATGTGTTTATTGTTTCATCCGACGGCACAACCATAGCCCACCCCCGAGCAGAGATGAACGGCAAGCCAATGAAAGAATACTTAGGCAATGCGGTTATCGCCGAAGAGCCTAAACAAGTGCTGATTGATGGCAAACACTACACACTCGATTTTTCAAAAGTACCCGGAGAGAATTGGTATGTCGGTGTCGTTTTGGATGAAGAGATCGCCTATGCGTCTTTAGCAACACTGCGCAACAGTTCGATCATCTATACGTTAATCGCTTTAGTCTTCAGTATTGCGATACTGCTTGTGCTTATCCGTCTGTTGATGAAACCGCTTGATGCACTTAATAATGCAATACAGAACGTTGCCTCTGGTAGTGGTGACTTAACCCAACGCTTAGCCACCGACACGGATAAAGAATTCTCGGTATTAGCGGTCGGTTTCAATACCTTTACTGAAGCCTTACAACAACAAATTACCCAGTCTAAAGCCATCGGTTCAGAAATTTTACGCGGTTCGGAAATGACCTCGATGGGGTTGCAAGAATCGGCCGAAGCGATGCGTGATCAACTCCATGAACTTGAGCAATTAGCCACAGCCATGCATGAGATGGCCACCACTTCTGGCGATGTCGCCAACAACGCGCAAGGCGCGGCGTCGGCGGCAAAAGATGCTGATGATGCGACAGAATTTGGTACCAATGTTGTGACCCAAACCACTCAAGCGATTGATAATCTTTCGACGCGTATTGATGAAGCAGTAACAGAGGTAAGTGCACTAGAAAATGCAACGGCAAACATCGAAACCATTTTGAAAGTGATCAACGACATTGCCGACCAAACCAACTTGCTGGCACTAAACGCAGCGATAGAGGCGGCTCGGGCTGGAGAGTCAGGCCGAGGCTTTGCGGTCGTTGCAGACGAAGTGCGTACGCTGGCGCAAAGAACGCAGCAATCCACGACGGAGATCCGTAATATGATTGAGAAGTTGCAGTCGAGCGCTACTTCTGTTGCCAATGCGATGAATCAGAGTAAAACAACGGCAGCTGAGGCGGTCAGCCGTGCCGAAGAAGCGAATAATGCTCTGCTGAAAATCCGCGATGCTATTCAGCAAATTAGTGATATGAATATCCAAATAGCTTCGGCAGCCGAAGAACAAAGCTTGGTAGCAGAAGAGATCAACAACAACACGGTTAAGATCAAAGATCTTTCCGTTCAAGTTGCAGACGCCGCTGACAATGCCAACATAGCCATGCAAGCTCAAACCGAAAATATCAGAGAGCAAGATGCTATATTGAATAAATTTATCGTTTAATCCTCTACCACAGCAACTGGGTAGACTCAGTAAAGGCGCTGATTACGCGCCTTTACTTTTCTAACGACTCACCGTTTTATTCACCATCAGACATTTGATAGCCGACAAAGCATGGCGCTAGAGCGAGCGGCGATATCCATGACAATCTTTTGGTTATTGGGTTGATACTGCTGCTTCGTAAACAATTCTAGCATTGGATTTGTCCAATCAATTTCAACGCGCTGACTGCGTTGAGATTTGTTCAAAACCACTATCCCTTCCTTACCGCGGCTGAACACTAACAAGTCATCACTCGCTTCTAGCGTTTTCATTGGCAACGCATGCATTTTATTATGAAAAGCAATACACGCCGCCATTTGTGGCGAACACCATGCCTCTTGCCAGCGCGGAAGACCAGCATGGTTCAAAATGCCACTGGTGTTTAAATCGGTGTAAATTAATGGCACTCCCCCATCGCGACCAAGAATGTAGCTGTAGGCGATATTTTCTAAGGCTTCATCCATGACGAGGTCGGCAAACACAGCGTTGTTGGGGATATCATGCGTAATGGTGAACGTAATCGCTCGGTTGTTGGAAAGCGCCTGACCAAAACAATAAGGGTCAATCAGCCATTTCAGGCTACCTTTTGTGTGTAACGCATCGTATACCGTTTGAAATAGTGGGAAATCATAAGCACCCAACTTGGTTTCTTGCAGATAAGGCTCTAGAAAAAGTTGGTACTCTTCTTTGGTTGCACCGCCATCAGTAATGATCTCGCCAAAAATATGCATGCCTTGCGTAATGTCATCGGCCCATACTTTCTTCAAATGCTCAATAGACATATGCTTAGCAGCATCAATTCGAAATCCTTTGACTCCTAACGCTTTCAACGCCCTTAAATAAGCCTGTTGTTGTACAACCACATGTTCATTATCACGCAACGTGGGTAGGCCCGGGTCATGCGCCCCTCCAGTAATGCGGCCATTTTGCACTTGCCAACGATCCTTCCAATCTTTTATGCCAAACGCTTCCACAAAGTCATCTTTATCAAAGAGTGGCTGGGTCAGATCACCAAAGAGGCGCAGCGCTTGGTACTCATCGCTTTTATTCTGGTAGGAAGCTAAGTCTTGTGCGCTCGGGTATTGTAAATCCAAACGTAATTTGGATTCGTTGGCCATATGGTTGAACACCACATCGGCATAAATTCGCAAGCCTAATGCGGTTAAGGTTTCAACCATCTGTTTAAAATCATGGGTATTGCCTAGTTGATTATCAATGATGCGATAATCTTGCGGCTGGTAACGTTGCCACCATTTTGTACCTTGAGCGGTTTTGAACGATTTCATCGGCGGTGAAATCAACACCGTTTTATAACCCAGTTGGAAAATTTGCTCTGCACGCTCAGCGACTAAACGATACGGCCAATCAAAAGCATGCAAAATCACATCGGTTGGTTGAACATTTGTCATACGTCAATGTCCCTGTTCATCATGGTTAACTCACAAGTTGAAAGAGGCGAAACCTCACAATACGTCACTTGTTTCTCAAAGCGCAGTTTAATTCTCTGCATTTAACGTTTTTAGAGTATAGAGAGCGTTTCAGCAATTCCATCAGCCTTATTGCAATATTGTTTGTATGAGAGAAAAGGCGTAGAGCGATAAAAAAGCGCCTAGCTTTCCAAAGGGCTACACAACAAGTCACAGTTTATGCTGATAATCTCGCTATAATTAAGGTCAGTGAATTGCCAATCGCGGTAGGGAAGAAAATGAAAAAACTACGCATTGATATCGTGTCAGATGTTGTCTGCCCTTGGTGCATCATTGGCTATAAGCGGTTAGAGCAAGCGCTGCTGGCTCTCAGCGATACGATCGATGCAGACATCCATTGGCACCCTTTTGAACTCAACCCTGCTATGCCTATAGGTGGTGAACACCTACAGCAACATTTAGCCAAAAAATATGGCACGTCGATAGAAGCAAGTTTACAAGCACGCCAAACCCTCAGCGCCTTAGGGCAAGAAGTCGGCTTTCAATTCAATTTTAGTGACGACATGCGTATTTATAATACCCGTAAAGCGCATCAATTATTAATGTGGGCGAATAGCCAAGGAAAACAATTAGAGCTGGAAATGGCACTATTTCGTGCTTATTTCACTTTCGGGCAAGCCTTAGATGACGATGATGTCTTGCTCGACCTAGTACAGAGCCTTGGTTTAGACAGAGAAATCTGCCGCGCAGTTTTAACTGATGAGTCGTGGGCGAAAACCGTTTCTGTCACAGAGCAACAGTGGTTAGAGGCAGGAATTCAAGCTGTGCCAGCCTTGATCATTGAGCAACGCCATCTTATCTCAGGCGCGCAAACGACAGAGATCCTTCAACAGGCACTCGAAGATATCGCGCAACAGCTTCCTATGACTCAATAACGTTTTCTGATAAAAAAGGGCACCACTACTGTGTGCCCTAAATACTATTGTTTACTCTAAATAAACTTGTGTGCTCTAAATTAAATAAAGTGGGTTTGAATTAATGGACGGGGGTATCCGTTTCTGTAAAGAATTGCCCAAAATGCTTTTCCAGCACTTCTGGCGTCAACTTGCCTTCCGCTTCTAGCTGCTTAAGCTCAGCCACAATCGCTTTTTGCTCTTCCAACGAAGGCAGTTTCACTTCAGGTTCACCCGCCACCTGTTGCGACAATTGTGCTAACTCTTTTTCGAAATCACTCATTTTACTTACCTAAACATAAACGTAATGGGGGAAGTGTACCGATTTCCCCCTCATGATTCTAGAGCTTAAAGCTACCCACCATTTTATCTAAACGACCAGACAGATCACGCAGCTCTTGGCTCGCTTCTGCCAACTCTTCTGCGGTGCTGGTGGTCACTTCATTGATGGCGTTGATCTCTTCAATATTTTGATTGATTGTGTGCACCACCGTTGATTGCTCTTCAGTCGCCGTGGCAACCTGAGTGTTCCGATCGGAAATATCGTGGATCCTGTTTGAAATATTCACTAAAACGTTCACTGCTTCATCGGAAGCGTCAACCCCTTCCTGTGTAACAGCCTTACCGGAAGACATCGCCGAGACCGCATCTTTTACATCGTTTTGTAATTGATTGATCATCTTTTGAATTTCTTCCGTTGAAGAGGCCGTGCGGCTGGCCAAATTACGCACTTCATCTGCCACCACAGCAAAACCTCGGCCTTGCTCTCCGGCTCTCGCCGCTTCAATTGCAGCGTTTAATGCCAGCAAGTTGGTCTGTTCAGAAATACCACGGATAACACCTAAAATAGAGCCAATATCTTGAGTGGTCGATGCTAGCTGCTCCACCACTTTACCCGTATTTTCGATATCCGCCGCTAAACGACTGATGGCATCTTTGGCTTTACTGACCACTTCGCGCCCCACTTCAGTGTTATCAGCCGCGTGATTTGCTGTTTCAGCTGCCGTCGCCGCGTTAGAAGCAATTTCACTGATAGTGGCCCCCATTTGATTGATCGCCGCCACCACTTGTATAGTTTGGTCACGCTGTTCTTGGCTATTGTCATGAGTTCGCGTCGATTTTTCTGACACCCGACCCGCCGCCGACTGCAATGCATGACTGGTAGAAGCAACTTCTTTCATCGATTGATGAATCTTCTCAATAAAACCGTTGAAGCCCGCTGATAATTGAGCGATTTCATCGCGGCCCAATACCTCAATCCGTTGCGATAAATCACCATCGCCTTTACCTAAATCGGTAAAGCGTTGTGCAATCTGTTTAATTGGGTTGGCAATACTATTGGCCAGAAAAAGGCCCATCAAAATAAACAAACCCGCCACAGCTAAGGTTGTGAACAACATTTTTTGCGCAACGGCATTTAATTCGGCGAAGACTTCCGACACAGGTACTGAACCAATCACAAACCAGTCCATCGATTTCACGTAGACACTAGCGACAAAAACATCTTGGTTTTGATAGGTTGTCGAAATCAGGTTGAAGCGGCTTTTATTCAATAGTTGGTTTGCGTTTGAGCCGTACAATTGTGTTAATGAGGCTTTAGCTTTCTCTTTTTGGCGATGGATTTGCACTTCCCCTTTCGAGTTGGTCAAAAAGACAAAACCTGTGTCCTCGATTTTAAATCCATTGAGCAGGCTCACCATGTCATCCATTGATTTCGACAAACCAGACATCGTATCGCCACTGACATTTTGATAGTTGGCAAACATTTTCACTTCGCCACTTGCCTCTTGGAACATACTGACCATGGTCTTTTGTCCCGATTGCGTAAAACCAAAAAACCAGCCATCGTGCTGTTGATTAAGCTGACGCAGAAAACCATTTTGGTTCCAGTAATACGCCGTTTTTCGGTTAGCCACAGAAGCATCATTTAACGAATATTGATCGCGTACATTATTGAGCTGCTTAATCAGCATCGCCTCTGCGTCAGCATTAATATCGGTCGTCTGAACGGCTTGCTTGATGAATTCATTATTGGCTAGTTGCTCAGCAGAAAAGAGCAATTGCGATACTTCTCGATCTATCTGGCTACTGATTTGATCAAGTAACGAGGGAAGTTCGATATCAATTAATCGGTGCTCCAGTACCTCTCGTGCTTGACGCTGCGCCATTACACCAACGATAACCGTCGAAGCGAGTACCGCGAACGTAATTCCTAATACAACCTTTTGCTTAATACTCATCGAATTAAGTTTGAACATTATTTGCGCTCTTTATTATTGGCTTGTCATGAATAACTTTTTTGTATCGGCAACAAACCCTCTCTCTTGAGAAATTTATCGATAGAATCGATTTATCTTCACGTAGAATGTGATCATGGCCAACAATAGCTGTTCCTAAGCATAGTCGAGTATGGTGACCAAACATTCTTTCGTTTCGCCAAATGGATAATAATTCGCCAATCAGTTGATGCATCACACTTTTCATGGAACTTTTCGAATCAATAAATTACTAATTCAGCAAAACAGCAGGAGACCCATTCAATGCCATCGCACGCATTTCAATCGCTACAACACTATTTAAATCAGCAAGTCATAGGCCAGACAGGTTTGGTTAAACAGTTATTAGTTGCACTTCTTGCTGATGGGCACATTTTGGTCGAGGGGCCTCCTGGCCTTGCAAAAACCCGTGCCGTGAAATCACTCGCCGATTGCATAGAAGGTGATTTTCATCGAATCCAATTTACGCCTGATCTGCTCCCCGCCGATTTAACCGGTACCGATATCTTCCGCCCTGAAACAGGTGAGTTCACCTTTCAAGCGGGCCCTATTTTTAACTCATTAGTATTGGCTGATGAAATCAACCGCGCTCCAGCCAAAGTACAAGCTGCGATGCTCGAGGCGATGGCCGAAAAACAGATCACGGCAGGTCGAAAAACCTACCCGTTACCTGAACTTTTTTTAGTGATGGCTACCCAAAACCCTATCGAGCAAGAGGGTACTTATCCTCTACCCGAAGCGCAGTTGGATCGTTTTTTATTGCATTTAAATGTTGATTATCCAGACGCTGAAAATGAACTCGCCATTTTACGTTTGAACCGCGGGGAAGCGCAGGGAATTGAGAAAGTCTCTCCGCCAACATTAAGCCAAAGCGATATTTTCAGTGCTCGGCAAGCAGTGCTGAACATTCACATGGCCGAACCTATTGAGCAATATATTATTCGCCTGATCATGGCAACGCGTAAACCCGCAGACTACGATACCACGTTGGCACAATGGCTAGAGATGGGCGTCAGCCCGCGAGCAACCATCGCGCTTGATCGATGCGCTCGCGCTCATGCATGGCTCAGTGGGCGTGATTTTGTCAGCCCTGAAGATGTTCAAGCGATGGTATTTCCGGTTTTGCGCCACCGGCTATTATTGAGCTACCAAGCACAGGCTGAGGGCGTGCATCCCAACCAAGTTATCACTCACTTACTTTCACTGGTTGGTAGTGCTTAGCACTAAGACTAAGGTTTACTATGCAAGAGTCACTTCCACCGTTTAGTACGGGTGTCACACTTTCATTGGCTGAACTGTTGCCTTACAAGCAGCACGCTATTCGCTGGCTGCCACCGGCTAAAAGTTTATGGACGCAAGTATTGGGGCAGCATCAGAGCAAGCAACTCGGCCGAGGAATGGACTTTGCTGAGGTCAGGCAATACCAAGCAGGAGATGATATTCGGACCATCGACTGGCGCGTTACTGCGCGTACGGGAAAGCCTCATACCAAACTGTTCAGTGAAGAACGAGAAAAACCCGTCATTCTTTACGTTGATCTGAGCCGCTCTATGCAGTTTGGATCGCAGTTAATGCTCAAATCAGTGCAAGCGGCGCACATGGCAAGCTTGCTCAGTTGGTTAAGCATTGCCAACAAGGACCGAGTGGGCGCGGTGATTGATACTGGTTCGACACTGGTTGAGTTAAAACCGACTAGCCGCCAAAAAGGGCCATTACAGCTGTTGCAACAGTTGGTGACACTACAAAACCAACAGCTGCTGGAGCTTGATAAAACGAAATCACACAGCATGCAGCGCGGCCTAACTGCGTTGAATCGTTTGTGCCCTAAAGGCAGTGAAGTGATTTTGATCAGTGACTTCGTCCATTTCAATGCCACATTACAACCAATACTCAACCAATTGCAGAGACATAATCGTGTAAAAATTGTGCACATTTACGATCCATTAGAGCAAGGAGAGACCCAATTTCGCGGTGTAGAACGCGTAACCGATGACCAACAGACGAGCTGGCTCAACTTTTCGAAAAATAGTACGCGCTTAGGGTTAAAAAAAGCCTTTGAATCTCAAAAAGAAAAACTAAAATCATTGAGTCAAACTATGGCAATTTCTTATACCTCACTCTCTAGTGAGAAACCTTTGTTGCAACAACTATCCGGATATAAAGAATGAAGGAATCATCAATAGCTACACTTTTAGATTTAAGCGCGATGCAACTGCCTGAGCTACCCTCTTGGTTTCCCTTGGCTTGGGGATGGTGGGCAAGCGCGGCGGGCATACTGCTCTGTCTGCTGATTCTGGTGTTAGCCATTCGTTGGCGTCGTAAACGCTTAGCCCCGAAAAAAACGGCGCTGCGTTTACTCAACCCCCAATTTGGGCATTTAACTCCTTCTTCAGCGATTGAGCTACTTCGTCAAGCCGCGCTTTGTTACTACCCTCGAATGGAAATCGCACATCTTACCGGCAAAGAGTGGTACACCTTTTTAGATTCACAAATTTCTTACCCTCTTTTTGTTCCCAATGAAACATTGTGGCAGCAAGCGTTATACCAAAAGCAGAAAACAGAAAACAGTCAAGAGCTGATTAATCACTGCTATCAATGGGTTAATGATGCTTTGCCGCCTAAAAAACGGAGATAGCTAGGCTTTGGCAAATATAGAGTTATTGTGGTGGTGGATGCTATGTCTGCTGCCACTCCCGCTGGTCGTTTATCGATTCTTACCACCAGCAAAAGAAAGGGCAGCGATTCACCTGCCCTACCTTCCTAAAGATAATCAGCGTCAAGCACCAAACCAGATCATCGCTAAAATCATTGCGAGCGTTATTTGGTGCTTAGTATTGATCGCCGCAGCCCGTCCAGTGTGGTTTGGCGACCCGGTTATTGCTCAGCCCAAACACCGAGATCTGATGCTGGTGGTTGACCTCTCTTACTCCATGAGCCAAGAAGATATGCTGCTTGGCGATCAGTACATTGATCGTTTGAGCGCCGTTAAAAATGTGCTCTCTGATTTTATTGACAAACGCGAAGGTGATCGCCTTGGGTTAGTCTTATTTGCCGATCACGCCTATCTACAAACGCCTCTGACTCTGGATAAAAACACCATTCGCCAGCAGCTTAATCAAGCCGTCCTTAAGCTGATCGGCACCCAAACCGCCATTGGTGAAGGGATTGGGCTTGCGACCAAAACGTTTATCGATAGTGATGCCCCACAGCGGGTGATGATTTTACTCAGCGATGGCAGCAATACCGCTGGCGTGCTCGACCCAATCGAAGCTGCGAAAATTGCCCAAAAATACAATGCCACCATTTACACAGTCGGTGTTGGCGCTGGCGAAATGATGGTCAAAGAGTTTTTTATGACTCGAAAAATCAATACCGCGGAAGATTTAGATGAGAAGACGTTAACACAAATAGCGACCATGACTGGTGGCCAATATTTTCGCGCACGAAATAGCCAAGATCTGGCCAAAATATACGACACCATTAATCAATTAGAACCCATAAGCCAAGCAAGCCAAACTTGGCGTCCACAAAGCGAATGGTTTGCTTATCCGTTGGCGATAGCGCTCGCGCTTTCTGTACTCTTAGCGCTACTAAGGAGAAATCATGTCTGAGTTTGTTTTTCTTACACCTTGGTGGTTAACCGCACTATTCCCCTTAGCACTACTGCTGGGCTGGTTCACTCTGCGTGCCAAACGACACTCTTTGATAGCACCTCATCTGGCTAAGGCGATGGGTTTGAACGCTAAAAAACATAACGCGGCCATTGTGATCATCAGCGTCAGTTGGCTGCTCGCAGTACTGGCGCTAGCTGGTCCGAGTTTTGAATCTCAAACACGCCCCAGTTACAGCAATAGTAACGCGCGCGTATTAGTGATGGACATGTCGCTATCGATGTACGCTACTGATATAAAACCCAACCGCTTAACGCAAGCGCGTTATAAAGCGCTCGACTTACTCATGCAATGGCAAGAAGGTAGCACAGGGCTTGTCGCCTATGCTGGTGATGCCTATACCGTTAGCCCATTAACCACCGACACCGCAACCCTAAGCAACTTAGTGCCCAATCTATCGCCCGATATTATGCCCTACCCCGGCGCAGATGCAGCTCGCGCGGTTCAATTAGCCATCGACATGATGAAAAATGCCGGCCTTGCACAAGGTGACATTGTGTTATTGACCGATGACATCGACTCACAAGAGCAAGCTCAGATTGAAACACAGCTTACCAATACGCGTTGGAAATTAGTGATCTTAGGCATTGGTACACAAGCGGGCGCGCCCATTACGCTCAGCGATGGCAGCTTACTGAAAAATGCACAAGGGCAGACCGTGGTGGCCAAGACCAACTTTGCCAATATGCAGTCGCTCGCGCAGACTATAAATGGATTATTTACGCCAATCAGCTTAGACAATAGCGATGTCGCAATGATCGCTAAGCTAGACCAAAACGAACAGCCACACAGTACAGCCAAGAGTCAACAAATGGTGAAAGAGCGCGTTAACAATGGCTATTGGTTAGTGCTGCTCCTCATTATCCCGTGTTTGCTTTTGTTTCGCCGTGGCGTCATTTTTTCTTTATTACTGCTCTTCATCCCTACACTGCACAGCAATAGTGTACAGGCTTCTCCTTGGCTAAATAGCAATCAACAAGCCAAAAAAGCGTTTGATGCAAAGGAGTATCAAGCGGCCAGTGAACAATTTACAGACTTAGAGTGGAAAGGCATCGCTCAATATCAGGCTGGAGAATATCAGGCAGCGGTGGAGACCCTCTCTCAACTGCCACAAGACAATGTGCGAGTGCAATACAACTTGGCCAACGCCTACGCGCAAAATGGAGAATTGGAAAAGGCCCGAACCTTGTATGAAGAGGTGTTAAAGCGCGACCCAAACCATAAAGATGCTCAGCATAATTTGGAAATCGTAAAAAAAGCGCAGCAACAGCAACAGCAACAGCAACAGCAACAGCAACAGCAACAGCAACAGCAACAGCAACAGCAACAGTCTGGTGAGCCTTCCGATCCAAATCAAGATCAAAATCGCTCAGAAAATAAAAATAATGCGCAGAATAAAAACGGCGAACAAACAGAAGATAAATCTGACAAACAAAGCGATAACTCACCGCAGAACGACGGCTCTCAGTCTTCGCCTCAATCGGCACAAAGTAAAGATGAGCAAGGTGAGCGATCCAAGGCCAACACGGCGGATGAATCGCCTGCCTCTCAACAGCCGACTGAAACGACTCAAACAAATGAATCAATGAACAACGAAGATGAGGTCAGTGACAAAGAAGCCTCTGAGCAGCAAACACAAAAGCAATCGCAACAGCAAGGCGATAGCCAAACCGTTGACCCGCAACTTCGTAAGCTAGAACAAGTCGAAAGTGCACGAGATCCTAGTGGCTTACTCAAAGCACAATTGTTGCTACAAGCAAGACAACGGCAAGAAGACCAAGCACAACCTCCACAAAATAACAGCAAGAAGTGGTAAGTATGAAATCGATCAAGCGTTCATTTTGGGCTGCGATTATCAGCCTAGTTTCTGTTGCTCTACTGAGCTCGGCCGCTAACGCGGCTGCACTTTACGCCAGCGTCAGTAAAAATAAGGTCGCAAAAAATGAAGTATTCCAATTACGAATTGTTGCCGATGAAAAAGTATCGACCGATGCGATCGACTTTAAGGTGTTAGAAGGCGATTTTTTTCTTGGCCGCCCAAGTTTTGGTACTTCGGTGAACATCATCAATGGCGATCGCAGCACGCGCAGTGAATGGAATGTATCGTTGGCAGCCAACAAACTCGGCATACTGACCATTCCTAGTTTTAGCGTCAATGGGGCAACTACTCAACCGATCGCGATTCAAGTTATCGCTGATGGTGAAGCGCCCAAGCAATCTGACCTTGTTGAAATACAAGCCGATCTAGAACGTAGCAAACTCTACCCGAGTGAAAGCACTTTTCTCAATGCTCGCCTAATCATCAAAGCTGACCCAAGAAGGCTGCAAAATCCACAAATTACGCCACCCGCTGTACAAGGATTAGAACTGACGACCGAGGGAGAAGCTAACCAATACCAAAGCTTATTGGATGGGGTTGAAGTCACCGTTGTAGACCAAAAATTTAGAGTCACGGCCCAAGAGGCAGGAACTTTCACGTTATCCGGCCCTGCGTTTAAAGCTGGCCTCATCTATGGTAACAACCAAACGGGCAGCACCCGCTTGCTGCAAGTCGATATTCCGGCCAAAACCTTTTCGCTCACCGTACTGCCGAAACCAGATAGCTATCAAGGCACTTGGCTACCTACGCCAAAACTAACACTCAACCAAACGTGGCGAGATGCCACAGGGCAGATCATCACCGCCGAGAGCTTTAAAACCAAAGTGGGTGAATCGTTGACTCGTGAATGGATTCTGACAGTGAAAGGCCTTACGCAGACGCAGTTGCCTAACCTCTCAGTGCAATATCCAGACTCAATTCGGCTCTATGCTGAAAAGCCTCAGTTTAAAAGCTTAGATAATGGCGATGTGCAAATGACGCTAAAACAAGTACTCATCCCCAAAACCGTCGGTAAGGTTGAGCTGGCGGATCTCACCGTCAGTTGGTGGGACACCAAAAACGAATCTCAGCAAAGCGCGCAAGCCAAAGGATTAAAGCTAGAGGTTTCGCCAGGTGAATTACTCAACCCATCCACCTCTGTGCTGACACCACCAACAGTACAAACCGTCACCGTTAAAGATGCAGGATACTGGCCCTACTTTACCGCATTTTTTGCACTGTTATGGATGGCTACTATGGTCGTTACTTGGTCATTTCATAACGCGCCACAAACAGCAGCACAGGAAACCAACGCTCATCATCAACCGCTTGAAGGCCACCAATATCAACAGTTAAAAGAAGCTGTACAAAGCCAAGATGGTGCCAAAATCAGCTATTACTTCACCCTCTGGCGCGATTCAGTCGTATTAAGTGATGAAGAGAAAACCGCACTAGATGCACAAGTCAACCAGCAACTTAAAACTTTGTACGCACCTCAGAAAAGTGATTGGGATGGCTCAGCGTTAATCTCTATGATTGATGCCATTCAAAAAAAGCAAACTAAGCGCCAGCATAAAAAGTTAGAATCGCTGGCAAAACTCTAACCGAAAATGGCTGTCGAAATCACAATCTCAAATCTAAGGTATGCTGTTATATTCAAACGACTAACCGCTGTGACTTCAAGTCATTTTGGGACTGTTGCCAACAAAAGGAAAACAAGGCATGCAAATAAAAAGTAGCGCTTCATTGATCATCGGTTTGAGTTTAATACTCGGGCTCGCAACCCTCGGTTACTTTGTGCAGCAAACGGCTGTGAAATATAAAGAGTATGAGCGCGTGGTGACCGTTAAAGGATTATCAGAGAGAGAATATCCCGCCGACACAGTTGTTTGGCCGATCCAATTTAGTGTGGCCGATAATGATTTACCCACCATGTTCAACACGATTGAAAAACAGAGCCAACTGGTGACCGCATTTTTAGCTCAACAAGGCATTGATGAAAAAAGTGTCTCGCTATCATCGCCAGCGGTGATCGACAAAAAAGCACAGCAGTATGGTGGAGAAAATTTAGTCGAGTTTCGTTATTTAGCGAACCAAACCATTACGGTGTACAGCAATCAAGTTGACCTAGTGCGCGAGGCCATTAATAAGCTCGGCAATTTAGGAAAACAAGGCATCGTTTTTAATCAAGATCCTTACAACAACCGCGTTGATTATTCATTCTCTGGACTGAATGAAATCAAACCCGACATGATTGAAGAAGCGACCAAACAAGCAAGAGAAGTCGCAGAGAAATTTGCCAAAGATTCGCAAAGCTCACTTGGCAAGATTAAACGCGCTTCACAGGGACAATTTAGTATTGTGGATCGTGATAACAATACTCCTTACATCAAAAAAGTACGCGTCGTTTCAACGGTTGAATATTACCTCTCAGACTGAATAATCTGCTGTTCTCATTATCCTTGCCATGACTCGCCGCGCCAACACTATGAATTTGGCGCGGCGACTTTATCACTTCGAGTATGGTGTTTTTGCTCAGAGTAACCAACGACTTGGTTTCTGCCATTATCTTTTGCTTGGTAAAGTGCCTTATCTGCTTTGCTGTACATCTCTTCAAACTTAAGTTCACTGGGAAGGTACTGGGCAATAGTGTAACCAATCGAGACACTTAAGCAGTCACCATCAGGGTTCTCACTATGTTCAATCTGCTCTCGTTCAATACTAAAGCGTATGCTTTCAGCCAACGCTTTCACTTCTGCTGCATCGCGGTTGGCCACCAACAATATAAATTCTTCACCACCAATTCGGCAAAAGAGTTCATTCTCTGCCTGAGCATGTTGGTTGAGAATATGGCCAATACGAATCAAAGCAATATCCCCTTCCAAGTGACCGTAGTAATTATTAAATAAACCAAAGTGATCAATATCAAGCAAAATTAAACCATAACTTACGGTCTCCGCTTGTACTCTCGAACCGATGCGTTCCAATAAATGAGCTAACATCCGACGATTTCCAAGGCGAGTTAATGGATCCATTTTGGCCATTAAGTCCAGTTTGTCGTTCACTTTTTGTAACTCATAGGTACGGTTACGCACCTCAATTTCTAAATTCTCATTCAGTTCACTGATCGCCTGCTGAGCACTGGTGCGCATCAATACTTCGGTTAAATTCGAGGCGAACATGCGGATCACTTCTCGCAGTTGTGAAGTCAGTGGTGAGCGGCGGATCAAATTGTCCGCAGCAATGAAAGCGATAGGCTCGCCATTGTTGGTAAGCATTGTCATGGCTGTCCAGCCAAAACCAACAATGTTGCTGTCATGATAAATAGGGACTGACTCTTCAAACACCACCTCATTGGGGTTGGCTTTGGCCATATCAACAATCATATTATTGGTGGTCCCAGAACGAAAATAGGATTCATCCACAATGTTGCCTTGGATATCGGTTCCCCACGTTCCTTGAATGTACGAGCAGTGTTTATCGGTCAAAAACACCGCCAGACGATCAATACCCATGCGGTTAATCGCAAAACTGACCGCCGATTTGCACACGTCACTTACCGTCATACAACGTGACAGTTCAACCATGCTCGCATGCAACATGCGAACATTTTGCTCCTGACGCTTGCGAATATAAATTTGCGCAAGCAATGAACCAAAAGATTCCAACATCTGCTTTTGGTATTCAGTAATGGGCTGTCGGTTAATGTAGTTATCAATCGCGATCCAACCAATGGTTTCATTACCATCACGTAGGATTAACATCCCATTCCACCCTTGTCCCACCACATTTCCCGCCGTGTATAGAGGGGCATCGTCGATCAGCACCAAACTTTTAGTATCATCAGAAAGACCGCTTAAATAACTTTCTTCTAGCTGGTGCAAATCGTATTGGGTATGGTGTTCGCTCACCGTTTTTCCGCTTTCATCCGTACCATAAGTTCCGCTAAAACAACGTTTTTTCATATCAAGAACTAAAAAAGCGGCTCGATCAAACCCTAAGCGTGTTTTCGTTACATCAACGGCCGCTCTGTGCAGCGCATCCAAATTGTCTGGGTTAGCCAGTTCAATCGCTAATTGATGAACCAGCTTCATGTTATCAATGAACATTTCGCGCTGTTTAATTTCATCCAAATACTTTGCTTCGCGGATATCTCTATTTTTAAACTCCTTTGCCGCTTCAGATTCCGCGCGAAGACATTGCCAACGAGCCGCAATCAGTTGCAAACAATCGAGCTCTCCGGATTCTGTTTTCGCATGAATGTTGACGTTATCAATTGCCTCAAGCAGCAAATAGGTTCTTAAATCAGGGTGGTTATCTAACATAAAAAGATAAGACTCACCGCCCATCACACTACGGTAGTCCCAATTGCAGGTGTTGATCGCTAGTGGAATTAGACCATCAGAGGTGTCAAATTGTGCGGCCCAATTCCAAAAGGTATTTGGATAATTTTGCAGAGCAGTCGGTAAGTTGTACTCAAATAATGACTCATGGCGCTTGTTTAATGTTGGTGCATGAAAGATCCGCATTGATTTGGGAGAAATGAAACTTTGAAGAAAATCAAACGTTGCTTCCGCGAGCATACGGTGGTTGCGAGCAGAAGAAATCTGTTTGAGTAAAGTACGAGAGAACATATGAGCGGCCTGACATTTTAATAATTTTCATTGCAAAATTAGACAAAAGATCATGTGCAATCAAACTCTTAAAAAGGTCGCTGTTAAGTCGGCCGCAAATTTGCACTCTATGTTTTTACATCCTAGAGTTAACCTACATTTTTGAGATTCTGTTTCCATTTATTACATGGTTAGCCCTATTATTTTTAGCATTGTCTTATTTGCAAGACAATATTGACAACTAGCCACGTTCATTCTTCCGCTGCATAATGTCTCTCTATTTGCCACCTTATCAGTACTGACACTCTCTTATGACCCGATACTTTAGGCTACTTTTGTTTCTATGTTTTTCACTCAACAGCGCAGCGGCTGAGATTGATCTGGTCAAAGTGGATAAATCTAAGCGTCGCATGTACTTGATCTCGGGACAGCAGATCATTCAAGAGTATCGAATTGCCTTGGGTAAAGAACCCAAAGGACATAAACAGCAAGAAGGCGATCAACGTACTCCAGAAGGTCGATACTATCTTGAAGCTATCAGTAATGATTCTGGCTATTATCGTTCGATTCATATCAGTTACCCGAATCATCAAGATAAAGTGCATGCACAGCGCTTAAACATCAATCCCGGTGGTGATATAAAAATCCATGGCCTAAAAAATGGCGACAAGCAACGACCAGAATATGTGCAAAGTTTTGATTGGACTAATGGGTGTATTGCACTGACTAACTCAGAAATGGATGAATTTTTGAGCCTAGTCAAAGAAGGCACGCCGATTGAGATTGAGTGGTAAAAGTGACACTTACGCTAAGGTGTGAGGGTGTGCATTAAAATAAATCACACAAACTTTGATTAGCGCAGATTTTTGGTTTTTAATATCGAAAAAGTATTTTTAATCAATGGTTGGAATTAACATGTCGTCAGATTTTTATGGTTCAAGTGCCAATTATGCTCGTAAAGAGAGCGGTTACCGAGAAAAAGCACTTAAACTTTACCCTTGGGTGTGTGGCAATTGCGCGCGTGAATTCGTTTATTCAAATTTACGAGAATTAACTGTGCACCACAAAGATCACGATCACACCAATAACCCTGAAGATGGCAGTAACTGGGAGCTTTTATGCCTCTATTGTCACGATCATGAGCACTCTAAATATTCAGACCACGACCGATTTGGCGCTGAGCCTGTTGCGAGATTAGACGATCATCAAAGCGCGACCTATAACCCCTTTGCCGATCTCGCCAAACTGATGAAAAAATAACGCGGTTAGCCACTAGATCACATACGTTTTAGTGGCTTAACCACGCTATCCAATCCTTCAATTTTCAACGCTAAACAAAGTTGCAACAAACGCCCGAGCTCCCCTTCAGGGAAGCCCTTCTTATCAAACCACAGCAAATACTCTTCTGGTAAGTCGATAAGCGCTCGCCCTGCATACTTACCAAACGGCATTGGCATACGCGCAAGTTTAATCAGGTTCTCTTTTTCTAACATTTTGCGTCTCACAAACTGGCTAAACTTGTTTAAGTCCAACCAGTTTATGTTTCTCAGCCACTTTTGGGTACTGATTTATCGCATAACGCTGTAGGTGGATAAAAATATAATCAATATGAATCAGATGCGGTGTAGTAGTTTTCTTTAAACGCTAAGCTTCCCCACATAGCATTGGCATGGGCACGTTTAACCACTTCTGGATCCAACTCTTTTTCTGTCAAGGTATCTGATTTAAAATCATATTGATAAGTAGAAATACCTTGCTCAGGCCGAATAACAACCAGTTGGTTGTCTGCTGTCATATAGCCATAGTTTTTATCTCGCTGCATCATTACTCGCTGCTTCTCAGCAGGAACATCATGAGTTAAATCGAACCCAATCATTGGGTTTTGGCTACTGATACCGGCCAAAGAAAGCAGTGTGGGTGCAAGGTCAATTTGACTAACTAGACGATCGTCAATGCGGTGTTCAATGCCGCCACCAAAAATCACCGCTGGAATTCGAAAGTAATCGACTGGTACAGGCTGATTACCCTGTGTTCTAGCATCATGATCTGCCACAGCAACAAACACCGTGTTATCCCAATATGGTGACTTTTTCGCTTTTTCAATGAACTGTCCAAGCGCATAGTCTGCATATTTCACCGCATTTTCCACCGTTTGCTTTGGCTCATTATACGGTTCAATCACGTTATCAGGGTATTCAAATGGGCTGTGGTTCGATGAGCTAAAAACTAAGCTAAAGAAGGGTTTACCTTCACGACTCATCTTCGTAAATTGCTGATCTGCCTTATTGTAGAGATCTCCATCTGACGCGCCCCATGAACCAACATATTTAGGCGAATCAAAAGTTGGGAAGTCTTGCATATCGACAAAACCGTTACCCAAGAAGAAACTCTTCATATTGTCAAAGTGGCTTTCACCACCGTAAATAAATTGTGTGTGGTAATTTCGAGACTTTAATAAATCCGCAATTGAAAAGAAATTCGTTTGGCTTTTACCTAACTTAACCACCGAACGTGCAGGAGTCGGAGAAAACCCAGTGGTCACCGCTTCAATACCACGAACAGAACGCGTTCCCGTTGCGTACAAACGGGTGAATGCCCACCCCTCATCAATCAGTTTATCGATATTGGGTGACGCATCGATACCACCAAGGCGGCTAACATAACGTGCACCGTGACTTTCAAGCAGTAGGATTACGATATTTTTAGGCTGGCCTTGATAGGTCGCTTGGTGCATTGCCATGCTAGGTTGTTGTGCAGAGACAAAGTCTTTATTGTCGACATTCATGGATGCACGAATTTCTTGGACGATCTCCTGCTTATCCATTTTCGGATAAAACTCGAAAGCACTTGCTTCAGATTTCATCTGTTTGGCAGCAAAAATTGCTGAAAATGAGGAGTTTAACGTTAAATCATTCACCAAAGGGTCACTAGAAAAAGCCACCATCGCCGGATTTAATGGACGGTGTCCCAGTGAAGAACGCGCCCCCAAAATACCAATAGCCACAACAAAAATAGCAATCAGCGGACGCCAATACCACTTAGGAAAGCTTAAGTTCGAAACAAGCTGCTTGCTCCATTTCCAACCGACAAAAAGTGTGAACGTGGAAACTACGGCACCAAGGAAAAGTTCAAATTTATAGCCACTCCAAAGCATACTGAAAACTTCTTTGGGATAAATGAGATATTCGATAAAAATTCGATTAGGTCGCAGATCGTACTCGATAATAAATGGCGGTGTTGCTGCTTCCATGTAAACAATCAGCCACAAACCGCCGGTAATCCACACACGTAAAAACCAATGCCAAACCCGACCGACAGCATGATCGCCAGACAGTAGGCTAGATAACAACGCTGGTAAAATGAGCAAATAACAAAGAGAAACAATATCAACTCTCAGACCACTTAAGAAAATGGTCAGCCATCCACCAGCATCACTCACCCGTTCAAAATGCCAGATAGCCAGTCCTAAACGAGAGACAAAAAAGATAACTAACCCCACCACGAATACGGCAGCAATCGGATAGAGAGGCCCTAAGTAGGGTTTGATTTTATTGAGCATAAATTTCAACAACTATTAAGATTAAATGAATGATTAGATAATACGTTAAGGCATTGATAAAAGAAATAAGTTCCATTTCATTTTGTAAAACGAAAAACTATCGCCTATTTTATCTTCATGCGTTAAATGTCTTAAGTTTTTCTTAAGATTAATATGGCAAATTCCTTTATCGAACACTGACAGAATTAAGAATGGCGGGATTTATTTAGATTAATTAAACGACAGAAATCCATTTCAATCTTGATAATATAAACAAAATAGAGGAACGCTAAAATGCCTAAAACTTACAAATGGGATCTATTTGTTCGCTTGACACATTGGATTGTGGCGGGATCTTTCTTAACCAACTACCTCATAACAGAAGAAGGTAGTAAAACACACCAATGGGTTGGCTATCTACTGATGATCACGATATGCCTTCGTCTCATTTGGGGTCTTATTGTCCATTCCCCTGCTCGCTTGTCTGCCTTTAAGCCTTCAATACACAATGCGTTTATTCACATAAAGCAAGTGATAGAAACAAAAGAAGATCACCATGAAGGGCACAACCCAGCTGGAGCTGTGATGGTCTGGATTTTGTGGTCTGGCCTCCTCCTAACAGGACTTAGCGGCTGGGCAACACAACTGGACATGTTATCGGCAAATGACTGGCTCAGCGAATTGCATGGAGCGCTCGCAAATCTAACGATGCTGGCAACGGTAAGCCATATAGCCGCCATTGTGATAATGAGCCACTGGACTGACCACAATTATTTAAAAAATATGCTGTTACATAAAAAATAGAAATATGTTCATTGAACCTGAGTGCTTAGGTTCATCAGGTTTAATCGACTAAGTAACAGGGGTGTCTTTACAAAAAGATCCGTATTTAATGCTCTATTTAACTTTTAATTAGTATTCATGACTGAAGAGGCCGTCTAAATTTTAATCATTACTATGGCGATTTTTGTTAATAGGGATAACATCAACTTTATATTATTTCAAAAAAGTGACATGGCAATGGATTTTCATATAGAAAAATAATAGATAGATACAGTATGCTACATCCGATAGCACTTTTTAATAAGATGAGAGTCAACTCAAGCTATCGACATTTTTATTATCTCATTATTAACTATTAGGTTACTCACTTTATGAAACCAGGCCGTACAGGAATAAGTCGTTTATTTTACGCTACAGGTTATTCAATGAAAGGCCTTCAGGCTGCATGGAAAAATGAAGCCGCCTTTAGGCAAGAAATCGTCGCTTCTATCATTCTAATTGCGATCACTTTTTTCTTGCCGGTCAATGAATTAGAACAGTTAATGATGATCGGTAGCTTAGTGCTGATTGTCATCGTTGAGCTTATGAATTCAGCCGTGGAAGCTGTAGTTGATCGCGTAGGTAGTGAGTGGCATGAGCTCAGTGGCCGTGCGAAGGATATAGGATCAGCTGCGGTTTTGATTGCACTACTTTTTGCTGCATTTACATGGATTTTTATTTTGGTGCGCTAAATGAAATGATCGTTTGAAAATTATTCGTTTTCTTACGTCGGTATTAGTTTTCTCCTAGCGCTATATTTTGCCACCGCCGTTAACTTGCTTGTTTATTCTGTAGTCTCAGAGTAAATGCTGTTCAAAAAAGCGCCCCAACCGGAGCGCTTCAACTTCAATATTCGATTATTCCCAATCAAGGATAACTTTGCCAGAAAGCCCGCTGCGCATAGCATCGAAGCCCGTTTGGAAGTCATCAATTTTGTAATGGTGAGTGATGATAGGCGTTAGATCGAGACCAGATTGAATGAGGCTCGCCATCTTATACCAAGTTTCAAACATTTCACGGCCATAGATACCTTTGATCACCAAACCTTTGAAGATCACTTGGTTCCAATCGATCGCCATATCTGAAGGTGGAATACCTAATAAAGCAATACGACCACCGTGATTCATGGTTTTCAGCATAGAACTAAAGGCACTCGGTACGCCTGACATTTCAAGGCCGACGTCAAAACCTTCTGTCATGCCAAGTTCACTCATGACCTCTTCTAACTTTTGTTCCGCAACATTCACGGCGCGTGTCACGCCCATTTTGCGTGCAAGCTCAAGGCGGTATTCGTTGACATCGGTGATCACCACATGGCGAGCACCAACGTGTTTCGCCACTGCGGCCGCCATGATACCGATTGGACCAGCACCAGTGATCAGCACATCTTCGCCGACTAAATCAAATGACAATGCGGTATGTACCGCGTTACCAAATGGGTCAAAAATCGAGGCTAGATCATCGGAAATACCATCTGGGATCTTGAAAGCATTAAACGCAGGGATAACTAAGTATTCAGAAAATGCACCCGTGCGGTTCACACCAACACCCACAGTATTACGACATAAGTGAGTACGACCACCGCGGCAATTTCGACAATGGCCGCAAGTAATATGACCTTCGCCAGACACGCGATCACCTAATTCAAAACCGCGAACTTCTTGACCAATGCCAACCACTTCACCGACGTATTCATGGCCAACCACCATTGGCACTGGGATGGTTTTTTGTGACCACTCATCCCAGTTATAG
This sequence comes from Vibrio sp. 2-2(8), assembly GCF_963888495.1. Classification (NCBI taxonomy): domain Bacteria; kingdom Pseudomonadati; phylum Pseudomonadota; class Gammaproteobacteria; order Vibrionales; family Vibrionaceae; genus Vibrio; species Vibrio sp. 2-2(8). The sequence goes on from NZ_CAWPJM010000033.1 coordinate 266,839, forward strand.
ATGTGAACATCGGTGCCACAAACTGCGGTTTTCTTAATTTTAATCAGCAGATCGTTGTGACCAAGTTCAGGCATTGGCACTTCGGTCATCCAAATGCCTTGCTCTGGTTTGAGTTTGGATAATGCTTTAATTTTCATTTAATGAGCCCCATTTCTTGGCCAACAGCAATAAACGCATCAATGGCGTGGTCGAGTTGCTCGCGGCTATGCGCGGCTGACATTTGTGTTCTAATACGAGCTTGGCCTTTTGGCACGACAGGGAACGAGAAACCAACAACATAAATGCCCTTAGCTAGTGCTCGTTCTGCAAACTCTGCTGCAACGATAGCATCGCCGAGCATAATCGGGATGATGGCGTGATCCGCGCCACCCATAGTGAACCCCGCGCCTTCCATACGAGTACGGAAATGCGCGGCGTTATCCCAAAGTTGGTCGCGAAGCGCGGCGCTTTCTGCCAGTAAATCCAGCACGCGAATCGATGCTGCAACAATCGCTGGCGCAACCGAATTAGAGAATAAATAAGGGCGTGAACGTTGACGAAGCCAATCAATCACCTCTTTTTTACCGGAAGTATAGCCACCTGAAGCACCACCCATCGCTTTACCAAGGGTACCGGTGATGATATCAATACGGTCAATCACATCATGGTATTCATGCGTGCCACGGCCATTTGCACCCATAAATCCAACCGCGTGTGAATCATCCACCATGACGAGCGCGTTGTATTGATCGGCTAAATCACAAATCGCAGGCAAGTTTGCGACTACGCCATCCATTGAGAATACACCATCCGTTACGATGAGCTTATTACGAGCGCCCGCCGCATCTGCTGCGATCAACTGCTGTTCCAATTCTTGCATGTTATTGTTGGAGTAACGAAAACGCATCGCTTTACATAAACGCACACCATCAATGATTGAGGCATGGTTCAACGCGTCAGAGATAATCGCGTCTTCTTTATCTAAAATAGTTTCAAATAAACCGGTGTTTGCATCAAAACATGAGGTGTAAAGAATCGTATCTTCTTTACCTAAGAATTGAGAGAGCTTCTGTTCCAGTTGCTTATGGATATCTTGCGTACCACAGATGAAACGTACCGAAGCCATACCAAAGCCGTGACTGTCCATGCCTTGCTTCGCCGCTTCAACCAACGCAGGGTGATTAGCCAAACCAAGGTAGTTGTTGGCACAGAAGTTCAACACTTCTTCACCAGTAGAAATTTCGACCGCCGCTTGTTGCTGCGAGGTAATCACACGTTCAGATTTATAAAGCCCTTCAGCTTTCACTTCCTCAAGCTGAATACGAAGTTGCTGATAAAATGCAGAAGACATTGCGTGTTCCTTCTTGTTTCTGTTTTGTGGGTAACAGGATGTAGAAACAGAGCACATATAACCAAACTACTTAGAGTTGCGGCTTCAAGTAGGAAGGGGATATTTACACTGTAAAAACCTTTCTCTTAGTGTAATCCAAGGCTGCACAAGCAATTATCTGCGGTAACGGAAAAGCATTAGTGAATCTCAGGCACAGATAGTAAATCATTTTTAGACTCTTAGAATTAAGTCCTAAGCATAAGAATTATTTTCATTTAGGGGAAATCCCTTATTTTGTAATCAAAGGTCACCGCTATAATCAAAGCGACTTAAGGTCTAGTCTAACCAAGGAGAGCAACATGACAACAGCAATTAATGATAAACATCCGACCCCCGATCCCGCAGAAGATAATGCTTTTTTCCCATCTGCTTACTCTCTCAGCCAATTCACTGCCGCCAAATCAGATTTAAGCGGTACCAATTACGCTAAGCCTTATCAAGGTGGACGCTGGAAGATCCTTGTCGTAGGAGCTGATGAGCGCTATTTGAGGATGGGGAACAGTACCTTTTTCTCTACAGGCAACCATCCTATTGAAACACTGTTACCAATGTACCATCTTGATAAAGCAGGCTTTTCTTTTGATATCGCTACGCTTTCTGGTAATTCAGTTAAGTTTGAATGGTGGGCAATGCCAAGAGAAGATGGAGAGGTAAAAGGACTGTATGAAAAATATCAATCCTCTTTTCAACAACCACTAAAATTAAGTGATGTGATCGCTAATGCCTTAGGTGAGAACTCCGACTATATCGGGGTGTTTATCCCTGGAGGCCACGGAGCGCTGATGGGTTTACCAGATAGCCAAGATATGAAAGCCGTTCTGCAATGGGCAGTTAAACAAAATAAATTTATTATTTCACTCTGTCATGGTCCTGCAGCATTTCTTGCTGTTGGTGATGATCCACTTTTTGCTGGATATAAAATTGTGGCATTTCCTGACGAAATGGATGAACAAACGCCAAGTATAGGCTATATGCCAGGTCATCTGACATGGAAGTTTGGAGAAAAACTGCAGGCGATTGGTTTTGAGTTACTGAATAGCGGAATATCAGGACAGGTCTTCCAAGATCGTAAAATGCTGACTGGTGATAGTCCTCTCGCTGGTAATGCTTTAGGGCAACTAGCAGCAAAAGCGTTACTTGCCGAAGTAGATCAAGAATAACCTATGCCCGCTGTCGATTTAATAACCTTGCTCAGCCAACTGGAAGAGAGCAAAAGCTTTTCAACTGTTCAAGATATTGTTCGGCAACGGGCTCATTTTTATGGGTACGATAAGATCGTATTTTTCTCCACCCATTCTACGCTCGATGGCATTATAGAGCGGATATACTGGATTGAAGGCAACTGGTTTTATAATGAAAACAATATTGATGCAGCCACTTACATCAAACATTGTCCTATCACGCGTCATATCATTGAGACCAATCGTCCTTTCTTTTGGACTAAACAACCTGACGTAAATCGAGAACAGTATAGAGTGGTTACGAAACCCAAAGGTAGCGGAATACACGGCCTACAAATTCCTATTTTTGGTCACCTTGGGCTAGAAGGAGCCGTTAGTCTAGGAGGGGAAACGATTAATAGCTCTGCGCGAGCTCGTCATGAACTCACTCTTTTATCAACCTATGCCTTCTTTGCTGCACGTCGCTTGCTTGATTCTTCTGAGCCAAACCAACTTTTATCACTATCAAAGCGAGAGAAAGAAGTACTTTCGTGGACAGCTCTTGGACGTAGACAAGCCGATATTGCTATCGCACTTGGAGTGTCCCATAGAACAGTCGAAAATCACTTACGTAACGCCAGACTCAAACTCGGTGGAGCAACAACCGCCGAAACAATAAGAATTGCCATGCAGCGTGGCGATATCGATAGCAACTCAGTCTAAAGCATATCACCATTACTGCTAACCCCGTCGTTGCTATCGCTAAATTGCATTTTCCTGATGATTCTGCGACAGTGACGCCACTTGTGGCCGACTCAGCGAAACTTATGTTACATCCCAAATTAATTGCTCTTTTGCCCGATCTCGCCAATTTTATTGTGGTGGTCAATGAAGGTAGCTTTACGGCAGCCGCTCAAAAGCTGGGGGTAACACCTTCGGCATTAAGTAAATTGATTACCCGTTTAGAACAAGCGCTATCAGTGAAGTTATTTGAGCGAACCACGCGCCAACTCTTAATCACTCAGGCAGGAAAGCGCGTTTATGATCAAAGTCTGTTAATGGTCAACGCTGCGCAGCAAGCGGTTGAGCTTTCCACCTCTGACCACACCGAACCTGCAGGTGCACTCACTGTTGCGGCACCTGAAGCATTTTTGAACTCAGTTCTGCAACCCCTTGTGCTTCCTTTTCTAACTCAATACCCTGAAATTCAACTTAAGCTGAGAGCTGCAGATGGTGCGATCGATTTATTCAAACACAATATTGATGTGGCGTTTAAACTGACTGATAAGCCAGATGAAAACTTGGTACTGCGTGAAATTGGCAAAACCCACTTAGTGTTGTGCGCCAGCCCAGAATATATAGCGGCCAGAGGCGCGCCCACACACCCTATCGAATTAACGGATCACGACTGCTTGTATCTTGCCGAAACCGAGCGTGACCATCTCTGGGATTTTCATAAAGAAGATGAGTTCCATACAGTGGCCGTCTCAGGCCGCTATGCAGTAAACCACTCACAAATGCGTTTGAACGGCGTGAAAAATGGCTTAGGTATCGGTATCTTCCATGATTTTGTCATTCAGCAAGCGCTCGTTGAAGGCAGCGTCGTCCGGCTATTAGCCGATTGGACGATCAAAAGTAATTACTACGGCTCAATTGCCATGCAATATCCGCAAACCAAGTACATGCCAGCAAGGCTGCGGGTGTTCATTGATTACGTCACTGAACATTTGGTCAGCCAGCTCAACAAATAAAGGTTAATCATGCTAAAACGAATCCACCACGCGGCGATTATTTGTTCAGACTACGCACGTTCCAAAGCGTTTTATACTCAGATCTTAGGGCTGCCTGTTATTGCTGAAAATTACCGCGCCGCTCGCGATTCATACAAGCTGGATCTTGCTCTGCCCGATGGCGGACAAATTGAGCTGTTCTCATTTCCAAATACACCACCAAGACCAAGCTTCCCTGAAGCTCAAGGGCTACGACATTTAGCGTTTGTGGTGGACAGTGTCAGTGAAGTCAAAGCGTATTTAGAGGAAAAAGGCGTCATCGTCGAACCCATCCGCGTTGATGAGTTCACTGGTCGAGAATACACATTTTTCGCCGACCCAGATGGTTTACCGTTAGAGCTTTATTCTGAATAGTGAATAGAGGAAGGAATCAAGGCTATTTTCTAACGTCAGTACAACAGATTAAATAATGGTGGCGCACGAGGAACTTGTTTTTCAAATCGTACACTTAGAGCCAAAAAAGTGTAGCTGTATGAAACAAACAAGTTCAGTCGTGTCAGTAAAGGTGTCGTTGGAAGTGAATCTTGATGAAAGGTGGAGAAATGAGCAAAGGGACAGGGTTTCGTATGCTGTGTCTGTACTTTTCCCTCTTCAATTTGAACCAGCTCAAAACCATTAATGGTGCACAGTGTGGCCCAAACCCCCGCCGTATTGCCATGCGCGTTTATTACAGGCATAAGCGACACCAGCACCCAACTGAGCGCGCTGGTGAGCAACATTATTCTGTTAAAACGGTTTAGGCGAATCATAGCAACACTCAATTTTTTCTTGTCGACACTATATAACGCAATGATAAAAATAACAGTGCGGCAGCGCTAAAAACTTAACAAATACCCTCAAGTTCGCTACAAATCGTTAGCTTAAAGACGACGTTTCAAGATGCATATCAATGTGACTCCATTCACGCTTTGTCTATCAATCCACCCAAACTAGGAAATATTCCTAACTCAGTTAGGCCATGCCCTCAAGTCAATCGCCAAGCCGATTTTTACAATCACTCTATGATGCAGCCAGACGGTTGCTAGCCATTCGACTCTGGTGTGAATTGACTAACAGCAGAGATTTCTTTGACGTGATTTTCTAAGGATTTCACATGCTAAAACTTTTGCAACAGGTTCGGCTACCGACCCTCGATCTCCCCGCAGCAGAACGCCGTAAAATGTGGTTCAAACCATTTTTACAATCATACCTTGTGGTGTTTATTGGCTACATGGCGATGTATTTAGTGCGCAAAAACTTCAACGTTGCACAAAACGATATGATTTCAACCTACGGCTTGTCGATGACACAGCTAGGGCTGATTGGTCTTGGTTTCTCGATCACTTACGGGATTGGTAAGACAGTGGTCTCTTACTACGCCGATGGCAAGAACACGAAACAGTTCCTACCTTTTATGCTGATCCTTTCTGGTATTGCAATGCTTGGATTTAGCATGAGCATGGGCGGTTCAAGCGTCAGCATTTTCCTAATGGTTGCTTTTTATGCGCTAAGCGGTTTTTTCCAAAGTACTGGTGGGCCATCAAGCTACTCCACTATCACCAAATGGACGCCCAAAAATAAACGCGGCACCTACTTGGGTTTATGGAATATGTCGCACAATGTCGGCGGCGCAGGTGCGGCAGGCGTAGCACTGTTTGGTGCAAACTATCTCTTTAATGGTCACGTTGTGGGCATGTTTGTGTTCCCGTCGATCATCGCATTAGTGGTGGGTTTCATTGGTTTGCGTTACGGTAGTGACTCTCCTGAAGCATACGGTTTAGGTACGGTCGAAGAGTTGTTTGATGAAGCGGTCAGCGAGGAAGATATTGCCGCGGAAGAAAACCAAATGACCAAACGTGAGATCTTTGTTGAATACATTTTGAAAAACAAAGTGATTTGGTTACTCTGCTTTGCCAACATATTCCTCTACATCGTGCGTATCGGCATCGACCAGTGGTCTACTGTGTATGCCTATCAAGAACTTGGTTTGTCAAAAGAAGCGGCCATTTCAGGCTTCACTCTCTTTGAAGTGGGCGCATTAGTCGGCACTTTAATGTGGGGTTATCTGTCCGATCTTGCTAATGGCCGCCGTGCTTTGGTCGCCTGTGTCTCTCTGGGACTCATCATTGTTGCGCTCGAATTCTATCAGCACGCCACCAGCGAGTTTATGTATCTCGGGTCACTGTTTGTGCTAGGTTTCCTTGTTTTTGGCCCACAATTACTGATTGGTGTTGCTGCGGTTGGCTTTGTGCCGAAAAAAGCGATCAGTGTCGCCGATGGCGTTAAGGGCACCTTTGCTTACTTAATTGGTGATAGTTTTGCCAAACTTGGCCTAGGTATGATCGCCGACGGTACACCGATTTTTGGCCTCACTGGCTGGAAGGGCACCTTTGCTGCGCTCGACACTTCAGCGATGATCTGTATCGTACTGCTGATTTTTGTCGCGATCGCAGAAGAGCGTAAGATCCGCCATGAGAAAAGGCTAAAGCTGGCCGCAGCTGCCGCTTAGCTCCCAGCAAAATCAAACGCGATATTCTCTTTTATGAGTGTGTCGCGTTTTATTGTGCCACCCCTTCCTTTTTGACGCGCTAGACTCCTCTACAATGGCATCCATAGCAAAGGGATATATTGCTTGTTTAATTGTCTCTGTGGCGTTAGTTTAAGCTCCCTTTTTACTCAGGCAATATAAACAGCGGGGATTGTGATGATCAAAGTAGCACTAGTGGATGACCATATCGTGGTACGTTCAGGCTTTGCCCAACTCATGAACCTTGAAGACGATATCCAAGTGGTCGGCCAATTTAGCTCGGCGGCCGAAGCGCGCGCAGGGCTTCCCGGCACGGGGGCAAACGTCTGTATTCTTGATATTTCAATGCCTGATGAAAGCGGGCTGTCGCTGCTTCAAGATCTACCCTCTGGGATAGCATGCATTATGCTGAGCGTTCACGATTCCGCGGCCATGGTCGAAAAAGCCTTGGAGGCTGGAGCAAGAGGCTACTTAAGCAAACGTTGTAGCCCAGATGAACTTATCCAAGCCGTACGAACCAGCGCCCATGGTGGTTGCTACTTAACACCCGATATTGCGCTTAAACTCACCTCTCCCAAGCGCGAGGCAAAGCTATTAGCACAGTTGACCAAACGTGAGCGGCAAATCAGTGAAATGCTGGCTGCCGGGCTGGATGTGAAAGCGGTCGCCAATGAGCTTGGACTTAGCCACAAAACCATTCATGTCCATCGCGCCAATGCCATGGATAAGTTAGGTGTGAGCAATAACGTGGCCTTAGCGAAATATTTTTCTGACTCATTCTAATGCCACGCTATTTTATTACGTCACTCTGCGCTTGGTTTCTGCTCTCTTGCAGTTGGTTTTGCTTGTGGGTTATCGCCTACTATTTTGTCAACGATCCGGAACTGGCGATCTTCTTCTTTCCTTTTGCTCTGCGTTTAGGCACTGCGCTGCACAGTCCACAACGTTACTGGCCCGCGATTTATGGTGCAGAATGGTGGCTGACGATTGCGCTCGCCATGCTAATGGAACAACCTCAATGGCTGACAGTACTCGCCGCCAGTATCGCAACGCTGCCCTTAAACCTGCTCGCCCAACGCTACTACCACGGAAGTCAGTGGCGTCGCTTTATTGTGATGGGCGGGTTGATCCTCGTCAGCGCTATCATTAATACGCTGGCCACCACCTACCACGGCCATGCCGCGTCAATGGTGATGTTAGTCAGCATCACAGCTGGCTTAATGATTGTGCCAAGCTGCTATTTGATATGGAATTATCTTTTCCAAAGCACTTGGGTTCCACTGACGGCGAACTTAGTCTCTCGTCATATCGAATTTCGCACGCGTCACGTCTTACTCTACTCTTTACTATTTATTTTAAGCATTGCGCTGCAAATTGGTTTACCTGATGAACTTCGGCGTTTTGCGCCATTTTGTTTAGCCATCCCGATCATTTTGCTCGCTTTTCGCTACGGCTGGCAAGGTGCATTGCTCGGTACGCTGCTCAATAGCATTGCATTGATCGCGGCTCGTAGTGGTGTCTCTAATATGGAAGTCACTGATCTCCTGCTCTCTCTTTCAGCACAAAGTTTAACCGGCATTTTGCTGGGAATGGGTGTGCAGCGACAAAGAGATCTCAACACCAAGCTGCGCCAACAGCTTGATCGTAACCAAAATTTGTCCCGCCAATTAGTCAAAGCTGAAGAATCCGTTCGGCGCGATATTGCTCGCGAGCTGCACGATGAGATCGGTCAAAACATTACCGCTATCCGTACTCAAGCCAGCATTATTCAACGCGTCGAATCTCAGCCCGTCACCAGCAATTGTGCTAAAACCATTGAATCTCTCTCTTTAAATGTTTACGACACAACTAAAAGTTTGCTAACCCGTTTACGCCCTAAAACCTTAGATGATTTAGGCCTAGTCGAAGCACTGGATCAACTGCTGCGTGACCTTGAATTTGAGACGCACGGCATTCAAACCCAAGTGGTTTGGACGGGGAATTCAACCGCTCAACTGCAAAAGCTAAGTGATGCCACCAAAGTGACCCTTTATCGATTGTGCCAAGAGGCGCTCAATAACGCCTTAAAATACGCGGAAGCTAGCCACATTGTGATTGAGTTTTCGTTGGCAAGTGATGTCACACTGCGCATTCACGATGATGGCATCGGTTTCAAAGCACAAGCGCAGCTGAACGGCTTTGGTTTACGGGGGATGCGTGAGCGAGTCGAGGCATTGGGTGGCCACTTTCAGATTATTAGCCACTGTCAGTCTACAACAGCCAACCACGATCTAAGCGGGAATGGCACTCAGCTTACCGTCACACTGCCCCACTTATAATCGTGGAATATAAAGCACTATGATAAATTTTCTACGCTCTCAACCACCGCAACCGCTTCTTGCATCAGCGCAAGAGGTTAACCAGCAGTACCGTTATTGGCGCTTTCACATCATGATGGCGATGTATGTCGGTTATGCGCTTTTCTACTTCACGCGTAAAAGTTTGAATTACGCCATGCCCGCGATGATTGCTGACCTCGGTTTAGATAAGAGTGATATTGGCATCATGGGCACGTTGTTTTACATCACCTATGGTATCTCAAAATTTCTGTCTGGGATTTTGTCGGACCGCTCCAACCCGCGCTATTTTATGGGCCTAGGGTTAATGGCAACGGGTTTTATCAATATTCTGTTTGGCTTTTCAAGCTCAATCAGTATGTTCATCTTACTCTGGGTGCTCAATGCTTGGTTCCAAGGTTGGGGATGGCCTTCTTGCTCTAAACTCCTGACAACTTGGTATTCGCGCTCTGAACGTGGTTTTTGGTGGGCGTTATGGAATACCGCTCATAACGTGGGGGGCGCGTTGATCCCATTACTGGTTGGCTTTCTCACTTTCCATTTTAGTTGGCGCGAAGGTTTTATTGTACCGGGCTGTTTAGCCGTTATTGGTGGGGTTTTCTTATGTTGGCGATTGCGTGATAAACCAATGACCCAAGGTTTACCCAGTGTTGGTCAATGGCGTAATGACGCCCTTGAACTGGCGCAAGAAAATGAAGGCCTCGGCCTTAGCACTAAACAGATCTTGCACAAATATGTGTTAGGAAATAAGTACATTTGGTTACTCGCCTTGAGCTATGTACTGGTTTACATAGTGCGTACTGCCATCAATGATTGGGGAAATATCTACCTTACCGAGCAACAAGGCTATGATTTGATCACGGCTAATGGCGCGCTTTCGCTGTTTGAAGTCGGTGGGTTTATTGGATCGTTAGTCGCAGGCTGGGGCTCAGACAAACTGTTTGGCGGCAACCGTGGACCAATGAATCTGATTTTTTCAATGGGCATTTTTCTTTCGGTGGCAGCGCTGTGGCTGATGCCGTTAACGGGGTTTGTATTCCAAGCCGCTGGCTTTTTTACGATTGGCTTTTTTGTCTTTGGCCCACAAATGTTAATTGGTATGGCCGCCGCGGAATGTTCTCACAAAGATTCGGCTGGCGCAGCAACTGGGTTTGTGGGGTTATTTGCGTATATGGGCGCAGCGCTCGCTGGTTACCCGTTAGCCATTATTGTCGAGCAATTCGAATGGCGAGGCTTTTTTGTCACCATTTCTGTTTGCGCCGCTGTGATCGGCTTACTACTGCTGCCTTTCTTACAAGCTCAGTTTTCAGGCAGCGACCACCCCACGAACCATTGAACGTTATAACCAATCCAACGTTATCGTGAGGGGCCACAAAGCTGATTAACCAAATAAGCGCTTCCAGATACTTGGGTTACGCTGCTCGTGGTATTCAACACGCAGTTCGTCTACCGTCCGCAGCGTTTGTTGAGCTTGCTCTAAATTTCCTTGCTCAAGATCCACTTCGATTTTGTCTAATGCCACGGAAAGCTTATTAAACCCTTCTAAATAGAGATCTTGCTTCTCCGGTGGATAATTTCCCCGTTTTGACTCTTCAACCAACTGACTTAATCTCTCAATGGGTGCTTGCATTGTTTCAACGCTGGTCGCTTCTGCCGCTTGTTTAAATTCAAGCTTCATTTGTTTCATGTTCTGTTTTAAGTCAACATTAGCCGCCGACACGCTAGCCGCAAATAATGCGCAAGCTGTTAATATCATTATTTTTTTCATAATTATTTCTTTTTATTCTGGCAAGAAGTGCCAAGTTTAATGGATCTCAAGATAAAAGAAGGACAAATTTTTGTCATTTTTATGACCTCTTTACGGCTTATAGTGTTTGATATTCTGCGATCGCTTTTCGCCCGCGCAGTGCTAAAAAGGCCAGAAACTGCTCGACACTGTGCGTAATCACTTTCTCAGCAGCAATACCAACGTTCTCAAGCAGTTCACTGGCCAGGTGAAGTTGGCCGATATCTTGACAAAAATGGGCATCGCTGCCAGTGGTAACATAAGCACCATGCGCTTTCGCCACCTTAGCAATTTCATAACAGCGATCGACACTCCCTACCCTGCTGTGTCCTTTTAAGGTGCTGTTATTAATTTCTATCGCAACGTGATGCTGGGCGGCGCAGGCGATCACCTCATCAAAATCAAAATCGAAATTAGGGTTACCTAAGTGCCCTAGCGCATCCACTCGTCCACCTTTAATCACATTGATTAACGCTTCGGTATGCGCCGCTTTATCGGCAGGCTGAAATACGGGCTCATGAAAACTGGCGATCACCCAATCTAAGTTTTGGTCAACCGAAGGGTGAACATCAATCTCGCCAGCACGATTCATGATGTTGGACTCAATTCCTCGGATAATGGCAACACCGTCTAAAAAGCGCGGCAAAATACGTTGATTGGAGAAGAACCAATAGTGCGGCGCTCCAGGCATCGACTGCGCATGATCGGTTGTGCAAAACATTGCCAATCCATTTTCTTTAGCTGAACGCGCGTTTTCAATGAGCGTGCTGTAAGCGTGACCACTTGCATAAGTGTGAGTATGAGTATCAACGACAAGATTCATTTTAATTATTCCATTCCAACAGCGATGCTTCAGTGTAACAGCCTCGCTGATGGCACTTCAATCTAAGGGCGATATATTCACCATATCGACACTTTCTGACCGGATGAAAACACACCGATGTGAAATGGTTTTTTGCAACTTACCCACATTGAACAATACTTAGCAATGTCATCCAATTCGGAGTTGGTTATGAAACGACGTCGTTACTCACTGAGCATTCACATTACGAGTCTCTTTTTAGTGCTCGCCATGGTGATCGGCATTGTATTGATTGGCATAAGTTATCACCATAGTCAGCAACTACTGACGGTAAGTGCACAAGGATTAAGTAGCGAAAACAGCAAAAAACTGGAATCAGCATTTAAACAAAGTGCCGCGCCTATCTTGACTACGCTCGATTTTTTAGCTTTTAGTAACGTAATTGATCAACCGGATAAAGTCATCTCGGACCCACGCCAACTCGCCACTGTTTGGCTGACCTTCCAACGTAATCCACAGTTGGTCGCGCTCTATTATTGTGACGAAGCCGGAGCTTGTACTACATTTCGATCGCTGAGCTTTGATAAAGCCAAACAGCGTTTTGATGCCCCCGCGCAAGCTCAGCTATTGGCCCATTACACTCAAGTTGATGGCACTAACCGCTTTATCTATTTAGACCAGAACCTTGAAAGCCTGCTCGACAAACAAGATAACAATAATAAATTTGATCCTCGCGTGCGTCCTTGGTTTACCTCGGCAAGTCAAGATGGCGCGATACGCTTAACGGAACCTTATTTCTTTTTCTTCCTACAAACGAGCGGCGTCACACTGTCACGTAGATCGGCCGATGGAAAGAGTGTGCTTGGCGCTGATTTCACGCTTGACTCACTGTCAAAACAGATGAGTACGATGGGTTTTTCTGACAGTGCTCAGCTCATTTTGTTCGATAATCAATTTAGACCACTCGCCCAACACAATACTAAGTTCGAGCTACAACAAGATCCCTCACAGATTGCACAGCAGCTACAGCAAAGTACTTTTGCACCAATATTGAATCGGGTCAGCAGCCAAACTTTGTATGAAACGGTCAATATGAATGGCACAACGTGGTCGGTGACGTTAACGCCAGTACTGTTAAACAACAATGTACGCTTGTTGCTGGCAGAAGCGGTACCGCAAGACGATTTGATCGCAGATTTGCTCTCGATGCGAGATCAGCAGATTTTTGTCGCGTTAATCATGCTCGCTATCGCTTTTGCAGTAGTTGGTTTTGTGGCGCAAAGGCTCGCCAGCCCTTTAGGTAACCTAGTGCAATTGACCGACAACATCACGCGCTTTGAATTTAAAAAGACACGCTACCCAAAAAGCCGGATCCGCGAAGTTGCCAATTTAACCCAATCGATAGAGCTCATGGAGCATACACTGCACGACTTGCTGCGACTATTACGCGAAACCGCCAGCAACCAAGAATTCGGTGTGTTAGCCAAAACGATTACCCATCAAAGCTATTTGATCACTCGAGCTGAAACTATTTTGCTCTACACTTATGCCAACGAAAATAACCAATTTATCACCGCAGCAAACCACGCCATCATTCCCTTTAAGCTTGATATCAATCAGTTGTCTCAAGAGATGCCGTGGCTACTTTCTGAACTGCGCAAAGGCCAAACGGTTCACTTATCTAAAACCGATAATTCGATGCGTAAGCATAAAGATGAGCTGTATAATTCTGATCTTTATCTTTTCCCACTGCTCAACCGAGACAAGCAGTTAGTTGGCGTATTAAACCTAGGCTACGAACGGGCCATCACTCCCGATCAGCAAGACAAACATGCATTTTTACGAGAGCTGCTCAGTTTTGCCGAAATCGCTAAAGACAATATCGACAAAATGCAGCGGCAAAAGGAGATGCTCAACTCGTTTATTGAATTGATCGCATCAGCCATTGATACCAAATCCCCTTACACGGGCGGCCATTGTCAGCGAGTTCCTGAATTAACCAAAATGATCACTAAAGCGGCGGAAAACGATCGCACCTATTTCCCACAATTTTCCATGACCAATGAAGAGTGGGAAGAGCTCACTCTCGCCGCTTGGTTGCATGATTGTGGAAAAGTGACCACGCCTGAATATGTGATTGATAAAGCGACCAAATTAGAAACGATCTACGACAGAATTCACGAAATTAGAATGCGTTTTGAGCTGCTCAAATGTCAAGCTGAAACGGACTACTGGCAAGGTGTTGCGCAAGGCAAGAACGAGCCAGATCTCAAGCAGCAGTTGCTGACGAACCAACACATCCTTGATGAGGAATTTGCTTTCGTCGCGCAATGTAATATTGGCAGTGAGTTTATGAGCGATGATGACCTTTCCCGCTTAGAGCGAATTGCGCAAAGAGAGTGGAAACGGACTTTGGATGATCAACTCGGTACTTCTTGGATAGAGAACCAACGTGCAGGAGAGTCAAAACCATTGCCCACTATGGAGCGCTTGCTTGATGATAAACCCGTACACCAGTTGCACTGGGTGAACGGTTGCCGTCCACAAGATCTGTGGCAAGAAAACTTTATTTTACAACCGGGAGAACTGCGCTATAACCGAGGTGAGCTCTATAATTTGTCCATTCGCCGTGGCACGCTCACTAACGAAGAGCGCTTTATGATTAATGATCACATTGTGCAAACCATCATGATGCTCAAGCGGCTACCTTATCCTGAACATATGAAAAACGTTCCTGATATTGCGGGAAGCCACCATGAACGAATGGATGGCGCGGGTTATCCAAGAGGTTTAAGTGAAGAGCAGCTTTCCATCCCCGCTCGAGTGATGGCAATAGCCGATGTGTTTGAAGCACTGACCTCTAGCGATCGCCCCTATAAAAAGGCCAAAACGCTCAGCGAATCGATCGCGATCATGACCACCATGGCCACCACAGGCCATATTGATCCGAAGCTTTACTTACTCTTTTTAGAAAAAGAGATTTATCAAGACTATGCGGATCGGTTTTTACACTCCGATCAGCACAGCCCAATTGATAAAGAAGCACAGATAAAAAAAGTAAAAATGAGTTTGAAAAAGACTTTTTAAAGACCGCGAATATCTAACTCATTCTGGATCAGCACAATGCACTGCGAGGCAAACAGCATTCGAGGCCCAAGGCTGATTTTCTGTGTATTAAGGCGCTTTAAACTGTTCCAACTTTTTTTCGGCATCGGGATGTGGTCTGTAAGTAAAAAGCAGCTGTCGTCAGAAAATTGATGCTCACGGACACTTTCGCCTTTTTTATCCAGTAAATACAAGTGGTAACTTTCAGAAAGGCGTTGCACCAACTTTTCAAAACTGATGGTTTCAACCGTGAGTCCTTGCTCGACCTCTCGGGTTTGCTCTTTGCCCATACCCACAGAAACATCTAAAGCGAGGCCTATTTTGGTCAGCAAGGCTTGCTCGTGAAAGCCACCGATATTGTGCAACTGGCTCGACTCAAAGCATAAAGTCCGCGAGAAATCTTGCGTACTTTCCAGCACTAAGTAGACCACCACGTCATCACGATGCGACTGCGCAGTAAAAATAGCGTTCATGAGTACGTGGGCCAAAATTTCGGTGTGGGCTTCTTGCCCAACAGAGGCTAAAAAAGTCTGTTTATCCGTGGAAGCGGCGCGGGCCCTTACAACAAAAGCTCTCATGTGACTGACTCAATTCATTCAATAAAGCACGGACTCTATCACAATCTCCATCTACTGGAATAGTGATCTACTGGTGAAGCTACGGTTCGCTCGTCAACACAGCTTTGCTTTTCGGGAGCCCCAATGAAATGAGAGTGGTCAGCAGCAGAAAACCAAACGAAACCCACAAACACGCCGCTAATCCCCAAAGTTGGAAAACCCACCCGGAAAGCACGGTACCGATTAAACGCCCCATCGCGTTTGCCATGTAGTAAAAACCAACATCAAGCGATACACCATCCCCCTTGGCATAGCTCACGATCAAATAGGAATGCAGCGATGAGTTAATCGCAAAGACCGCGCCGAAAAGCAGTAACCCCGCGATGATCACGACTTCCGGATGCCACTGCGCTTGAATGCTGTAGGCGATCAAACCGGTAATCAGCGCCAGTAACGCCGCCCAACCGAGCGCAGAGTGCCCATCTGGCACTTGGTCTGAAGCACTGCCCGTTATTTTAGGAGCAAACCCTTGGATCACGCCGTAGCCAATCACCCATAACGCTAAAAAGCCGCCCACGGCACTGTGATCCCAACCAAAAACGCTGCCCAGATAAATGGGTAAGGCAATCACAAACCAAACGTCTCGCGCGCCAAATAAAAATAGGCGAGCCGCCGATAAAATATTCACGCTGCGCGATTTGGAGAAAATCTCTGAAAATTTCGGTTTGGTTTTGGCTTTGCCAATATCGGCTTGCAAGCTAAGCAAACTGCCGATAAAAACCAACAGCAATACCGCCGCCATAGCCGCTACCGCATATTGAAAGCCGATCCAAGAGAGCAAGACGCCACCGAGAAAAAAGCCGGCCCCTTTTAGAGCGTTTTTTGAACCCGTAAGAATGGCTATCCACTTGTAGAGTGCGCCTTGTGCATTTTCAGGGACTAACGTTTTGATCGCACTTTTTGCACTCATTTTATTGAGATCTTTTGCGATGCCCGATAACGCCTGCGCCGCCATCACCCAAGGAATGGTTAACCATGCAGCAGGTACAGCAAGCATCAAGAGCGCGAATATTTGCATGCCAAGGCCAATATTCATGGTGCGATTCAGCCCTAAACGCGCACCAAGCCAACCGCCAATCAGGTTCGTCACCACGCCAAAAAATTCATAAAAGAGAAACAAAGACGCAATCGCTAAGGTCGAATAACCCAAATCATAAAAATACAACACCACTAACATGCGCAGCGCGCCGTCAGTGACGGTAAAATTCCAATAATTAAAAGTCACTAGCATGTACTGGCGAACGTTTTGGTTGAGTTGAGACAGCATAATCACTCTCTTTGCAAAAGAGCCGCCTAAGGCAGCTCTTTGGGACTGTTATTGATTAACAAATTGTTTGATGTACTCAACTTGTACATCTTTGGTAAACGCACCCGGTCTTAATGATTGAACGTGAGTAATAATGTTTTGCAGTTCCCAACCTTTCTCCAGCAATAAATGAGCAGCAAGTAAACCAGTACGACCCGATCCACCCATGCAATGCATGGCAATCTTATCTCCCTTGGCAAGCGCCTGATGAAGTGACGGGGAGATACTTTGCCAATGCGTTTGAAACTGATGGTCGGGCGCGCAATCATCTTCAATTGGGGCGTGAAACCATTGCAGCCCCGCGTGCTCAACCACTTTAGGCAAGTCACCAACACCTTTCTCTTGCATCTCTTCGTGACTTAGAGCCGTCACCACAACGGTAACACCTTGAGATCTCAGTTGTTCAATACTCTCAACCAGAGGAAGATCTTTTGTCCCCGGGCAAGGCGTCAATACCAAACCAGCGCTGTTTTCTGCAACAGGCAGTTCCCATGTAGGATGTGTCATTTCTTTGCTCCTTTATGCCAAACCGACTTTGCGTACTAATTCTGCGGTACGCGTTGCGTAACCCATTTCGTTATCATACCAAGCGTAAATTTTCACCATGCGCTTGCCCACCACCATGGTCGAGAGTGCGTCGACAATCGTTGAGCGTTGATCGCCTTTGTAATCAATCGACACCAGTGGGCGCGCTTCAAAACCGAGAATGCCTTTGAGCTCATTTTCTGAAGCCGCTTTCAGTAGCGCGTTGACTTCTTCCGCGCTGGTATCGCGTTTCACATCAAAAATAATGTCGGTTAACGAGGCATTGGCTAGCGGCACACGCACCGCGTGACCGTTAATTTTGTCTTTCAGATCGGGGAAGATTTCCACAATCGCTGTCGCAGAACCGGTTGTGGTTGGGATCAAACTCATACCACACGCACGAGCGCGGCGTAGATCTTTATGCGGTGCATCCAAAATGGTTTGCGTGTTGGTTAAATCATGAATGGTCGTAAACGAGGAATGTTCAATACCCAGTTGCTCATGAATCACTTTGACGATAGGCGCAATGCAGTTGGTGGTGCAAGAAGCGGCCGTAACAATCTGATGTATTTGTGGATCAAAGATGTGGTCATTGACCCCAACCACGATATTGACAATCCCCGCTTCTTTTACCGGAGCCGATACCACCACGCGTTTGACACCTTGCGCGAGATACTGATTCAAAAACTCAGATTTGCGGTGTTTTCCCGTGGCTTCGATGACCACATCACAACCAGACCAATCCACATCATTGATCGCTTTTTGTTGTGAGGTACGAATAACCTTACCGTTGGCAATGATCGCATTACCGTCGCTTGTCACTTGGTGATGCCAACGGCCTTGTATTGAATCAAATTCGAGCAAATGAGCCAAGGTCGCCGCGTCACCCGCAACGTCGTTAATTTGCACAAATTCGATCTCTGGCCAATCAAATGACGCCCTTAATGCTAAACGACCAATGCGGCCAAATCCGTTAATTCCGACTTTAATCGACATCTTTATTTCCTTTTATCCCTTCTAAACACAGCATTCTGGGCGAGATTCCATCTCTGCCAGCCTTTGCATATCTTGTTGGTATTCTTTTTTCAGGCAGTTGGATTCCATCAGCCCTTGAATTTGTTTTTTCATCCATCCGGGTAGTTGGTCCGATAACCGATAAAACACCCATTGGCCTTGCCTTGTATCAACCACCACGCCACTGGAACGAAGTAGAGCCAGATGGCGAGAAATTTTCGGTTGGCTCTCATTTAACGCTTGTGTCAACTCGCCGACACACACTCGTTGCTCGCGTGCAATCATGAGTAAACAGCGCACCCGTGTTTCATCGGACAGCAATTTAAAAAACTGATGAGGTAGCATTTTACTTATCTCTGCATATACGGATGTACACATGTATCATATAAAAAGAAATCGCTGTCAATAGAAAAGTTACCGCTAAATAAAAGTTACCGCTGACTTCAGAGAACAATGCTAAAGCGAGCAGTAAAATAGCTGATGGTATGTTGCAGGGCTTTTGTGGCATTTTGATTACAATCGATTTCCCAATAGATCTATTTTTGATACGCCGATCATACCCCGATGCATCGCAACATTGGGATCAAGAGTTCGTGCGTAGCAGAACATAGATGACGTTTCTAACTCATTCACAAACATTTCACATTTTCAAAACAGTCTACGGTTATGAAATTTAATGAGAAAAATATCCTGAAGTTCGGACTCAGAGAGCGCTAGTATTTCTTTTTCATACGCAGCGCAACGTTGACCAAGGCAATCAACACCGGCACTTCAACCAAGGGCCCAATCACACCCGCAAATGCTTGATCGGAATTTAAACCAAACACAGCAATCGAAACGGCAATCGCCAGTTCAAAGTTGTTGCCTGATGAGGTAAAAGCAATTGAGGCATTTTGATCGTAAGGAATGCCCAGTTTTTTACCAATGAAAAAGCTGACAAAAAACATCACTAAGAAATAAATCACTAAAGGGATGGCAACGCGTATCACATCCATCGGCAGTTCAATGATCATCTCGCCTTTCAGGCTGAACATCAAAACTATCGTCGCTAGTAGTGCCACTAGCGTAATCGGTGAAATACGCGGAATAAACTCCTCGTTGTACCATTGCTCACCTTTCGCGGCCACCAACCATTTGCGACTTAAAAAACCAGCTAAAAATGGGATACCGAGATAAATCAGCACACTTTCTGCGATATCGAGAATGGTAATATCAACCACAAAGCTCTCGAGCCCAAAATACGGCGGCAAAACAGTAATAAATAGCCACGCCATAAAACTGTAAGTGACAATTTGAAATGCACTGTTGAGCGCCACCAACGCTGCGCCGTACTCTTTGTTCCCACCGCTGATATCATTCCACACCAATACCATCGCGATGCAACGCGCCAGACCAATTAAGATCAGTCCGACCATATAACCCGGATAATCGCGTAAGAAAATGATCGCCAATGCAAACATCAAGATAGGCCCGACAATCCAGTTCATCACTAAAGAGAGTGTGATGGCGCGTTTATCACGAGTCACTTCACCTAGTAGGCTGTAATTCACTTTTGCCAGTGGTGGATACATCATCAAAATCAAACCGATCGCCAGCGGAATATTGGTCGAACCGACCGACATATTTTCATTCCATTGCGCCACTTGCGGAAAGAAGACACCGATCGCTACCCCGAGCCCCATCGCAAGGAAAATCCACAAGGTTAGATAGCGATCGAGAAGACTCATTTTTTCGGCTGCAGAGGCTTCTGCGCAGACAGGTAATTCACTCATACATCACATCTCTCGGTCAGTCTAAAAAGGGAGCCGCGCACAACTTTCTACTTACAGCCATGGCGAAATAGCAACGCTAAAATTTCATTCATTTTGACAAGATGGGCCAGCAATACGCGTTAGCTCTTGCGCAATCAATGCGGTATTGTGGCTCAGCGTGATGTCCAATATCTGCACCATCCAACTTTCCAGCTCAGGATTGATTTGGTAGTACACCCACTTGCCGCGACGTTCATCAATCACTAGCTCATTTTTTCTCAGTTCAGCTAAATGACGGGACACTTTGGGCTGACTTAATTGCAACGCATTCATTAAATCACACACACACAACTGCCCTTTGTGCTTCATCAACAGCAAGGATTTAAGCCTCGTTTCTTCAGACAAGGATTTATAAAAAGATAAACTGCGACACATAAACAATACATATGGAATATCGAATGTATTTAAGTGTAAGGAGCAAAAGAGTGGAAGTCAAACGCCAGAACTATCCTCGCGCCTCGCGCACGACGGGCGGCGCTTGAAAAGCAGCGTGATAACGGGAGAAATGATTACTGCAATACAAATAACGATCGTTTGGTTGACCTATACCACATCAATGATTAGGATCACATTTTAAAAATCAACTAAGAGACGTTGCGAATGCTGCTTACGCCGCCCTAGATTGATCTTTACCTCTCACAACTCACCTTTTTATTTCATTTTTTAGAGATCAAGTATGCTACAAAATATTAAGCGCGATTGGTTTTCCAATGTGCGAGGGGATGTTCTAGCTGGCACTGTCGTTGCGTTAGCATTAGTTCCTGAGGCAATAGCCTTTTCTATCATCGCAGGTGTAGACCCTAAAATCGGCCTTTACGCTTCATTCAGTATTGCCGTGATCATTTCAATTGTCGGTGGACGACCCGGCATGATCTCAGCAGCCACTGGAGCAATGGCGCTGTTGATGGTCACTTTAGTCAAAGAGCATGGCTTGCAATATCTATTGGCAGCCACTGTTTTGACCGGGGTTCTACAAATACTGGCCGGTTACCTCAAACTGGGCGATTTGATGCGTTTTGTATCTCGTTCGGTCGTGACGGGGTTTGTTAACGCGCTGGCGATTCTGATTTTTATGGCGCAATTACCAGAGCTGACCAATGTAACATGGCACGTTTACGCCATGACACTCGGTGGGCTGGCGATTATCTACCTATTCCCCTACGTTCCTGTGGTTGGCAAATTGCTACCTTCGCCATTAGTGTGCATTATCGCCTTAACTCTGATTGCTATCAGCTTTGGCATTGATATTCGCACTGTGGGCGATATGGGTGAATTACCAGATACTTTACCGATATTTTTATGGCCAGATGTTCCGCTCAACCTTGAAACCTTATGGATTATATTTCCTTATTCAGCCGGATTGGCCGTTGTCGGTTTATTAGAATCAATGATGACAGCAACCATTGTTGACGATTTAACCGATACCAGCAGTGATAAAAATCGCGAATGTAAAGGCCAAGGTATCGCCAACATTGCCACCGGCTTTCTTGGCGGCATGGCTGGTTGTGCGATGATTGGTCAATCGATCATCAACATTAAATCCGGCGGACGCGGCAGGCTCTCTACTTTTTGCGCCGGTATTCTACTGATCATCATGGTGGTGTTTTTAAGTGATTGGCTCAAGCTCATCCCGATGGCGGCTTTAGTGGCGGTAATGATCATGGTTTCCATTGGGACCTTCTCTTGGAGTTCGGTAAAGGATCTCAAAACTCACCCACTTTCTACCAGCATCGTGATGATCGCGACCGTCGTTGTTGTGGTTGCAACCCATAACTTAGCGATCGGTGTCGGTGTCGGCGTGCTGCTTGCTTCTCTTTTCTTTGCTAACAAAATTGGCCGCTTCATGGTGGTTAAAAGTGAACTCTCTGAAAATGGAGAAGAACGTACCTATCGTGTTGTTGGGCAAGTCTTCTTTGCTTCGTCAGATCAATTTATGAACGCGTTTGACTTCAAAGAGGTCTTAGAGCGTGTCACTATCGACCTCTCTGCAGCGCACTTTTGGGATATTACTTCGGTTTCTTCGCTAGATCGTGCTGTTATCAAATTCCGACGCGAAGGGACCGATGTAAACATCATCGGTATGAATGAAGCAACAGCAACGATTGTCGATAAATTCGGCGTGCATGGTAAGCCAGAAGAAGTTGAAAAGCTGATGGGCGGACATTAAGGAACAGATTATGACCAATATTATTGCTTGCATCGATGGATCGATTTATTCACAGTCGGTCGCCAATTTAAGCGTGTGGGCCGCCAAAAGCTTACAAGCACCGTTAACCTTACTGCACGTACTTGATAAAGCGGCCAATCAAACCGAAAGTGAGCTGTCTGGTAACATCGGTTTAGGCAGCCGAGAACAGCTATTGAAAGAGCTTATTGAACTAGACGAAAAGCGTTCTAAACTGGCCTTAAGGCACGGTAAAGCGTTACTCAATGAGCTAGAAACCAAAGCTCATGAACAAGGTTTACAAGATGTGCATAAACTGCAAAAGCACGGCAACCTGCTGGAGACTTTGCTTGATCTTGAAAACGAAATTCGTGTATTGGTGGTCGGTAAATCAGGTGAAGTGCACCAAAACGACGCCATGGCCGTTGGATCTCAATTAGAGAGTATCGTGCGCACAATGAAGTCGCACACCTTAGTGGCAACGGGTGATTTTACGCCACCACAAAGTTATCTATTAGCCTTTGATGGTAGCGAAATCAGCCAAAAATTAGTGGATAAAGCGATTAAAACACCGCTGCTAAAAGGGCTGGAGTGCCATTTGGTGATGGTGGAAGATAACCACGATAAAGCGATCGCGTTTAAAGCTGCCGCCGAAAAATTGTGTGAACACGGTATTCACGTTGTGGAAGCGTGCTTATCTGGCGAAGTTCATAAGGCGATTCTTCAGTACCAACAACAAAACCAACTTGGCATGATCGTCATGGGCGCGTTTGGACACTCTAAACTTCGTCAGTTTTTTGTTGGCAGTAACACCACTCGGCTCTTAGCCGAATCAAGCGTACCGATGCTATTGATACGATAATAATTGATAAATTAACCATATAGATAAAGCCTTCTTCGGAAGGCTTTTATTATAAAACGCTGTTGTGGAGGGTAAGTGCAAGTAGTAAACTTGCTGCGGATATGCAACTGGTACTTAGGATGTTAGGTACAAATAAAATCGCGGTTACTGCTACTAACTGACGTGACGCCAAATACCCTCCTAAATCAAAGTCTCATTTACTGGAGCCTATCTAATAAAACTAATAAAAAATAATTAAATAAACCTAGGCTAGGTTAACTCTATGAAAATAATATCATCTTTAGGCTCACGGCTGACAAGCAGTCTGCCTATTGAAAAAAAACAGCGAGCTCTGGTAGAGTTCGTCATCAATACTTATCAACCACAGCAACGGGCTGATCTTTTCCGCGCCGTTACAGATCACCGCAAAAACCAATTACTCAACCTATTTCCTGAACATCACAATAAAAGCTTCTCAATACTGTTTGAATTGATGGACTACCGAGAGCTCATCCGGCGCTATCCGAATACATTAGATGAAGAGATAGCACATCTTGAGCAAGCCGTCAGCGAGTGTTATTCGCATTGGCTAGATTTCTGGTGTGAATGCGAAATTGCGGCTATAAAAACACTATTCCCTATCGAAGCGGATGCTCCTCCTCGTATCGAACTGCCACTTAAAGACTGTGCCTACCGTGGTTTTTTGATCGACCAGATAGAGGATTCTGAACTTTGGGTCACAACGCCCAGTCACCCGCAAAAAATGCCCATCAAAGATGCGATCACCTTGAGCAATCTTGAGCTATTTATTAAAGGCGAAAAGTGGTACGAGATGCTGCCTTTATTGTCCTTATCACAAAAAGGGAAGCACTTTGTTTTACTCAAGCATCCTAATAACGAAGCATCTCCCACACTGGTCGCTTCAATGTTGGTACAAGATTGGTCAGTAAATCAGACTTGGCTTAGTTACGCACAGCAATTCAGTAACGAACAGTGGCAATTCTGTTTACCCGATCATAGTTACGATGTTTTGATGGAATTACAGCTTTTCAAACCAGCATTGTCGAAATGCGACTCTCTCCCAGAATTCGATCATCAATTTCGGCGACAATTGACTGGTACGCAAGCGGTCTGTGAAGTGCTGCGTTTAACCGTCAGTGGTAACGCTCAACAAAAGCTCTATTTTCTCTACCTTGCTCAAAAAAAGCTCATCCAAATACTAAATCAAATGGGGTATAAAATTGGTTTCACCATTATCGAACAACCTTTCATACTCAATTTTTATCAAACTATCGAACCAAAATCGTATTTCCGTTCTGGATATAACGACTTAAATAATAACGGAAAACAAAGTTATCGTGGATTCTGGATGATTGAAAGGATGGATAAGGTTTTCAGTGATACCAATTTTCGTGACTATCGACATGCAGTTTCTCAGCGTAGGAAGTACGATTTAACCAAAAGGAAAGAGAAAGAGTATGCTTAACCTCAACTTAGATCCAATTCTCTATCCCAAAGCGATAACGCTTATCGCAGCAGTAGCCATGGTGCTCGTTTGGTTAACTTACTATTGCTATCGTCTTAAACAAAAAAATGAAGTAATTTTTGGCACACACCACGCCTCCTACATCGCTTATTCCTCGTGTATCATCGCTTGGATAGGAAGTAATGCATATTTCCATACTGATTGGCTAGTTGAGCTTGGTGTAAATAGAGCAATCTTTATGGCAGAAATTGCCAATATTTCTGCATCCCTTGCATTTGTTTTTGCCTACTATTTCTCATGTCAGCTCTCTGCCGAACAAAGAAAAGGCAAAGTACACCTTTGGCAACGGCTGATATTTATTACTATAGCGGCCTACTCCGTACTTATTAACTTGCAATCTAACCTCACGGTGAAACATGTTGATATTGTCGGACCGAGCGAGTTTGTCATTGAATTTGGGCCCCATACACCTTACTTCTTTAATGCCATGCTATGTTCAGTGATACTGACGTTATTTAACTTGGTCGTAATGCGAACCAATAGTAGTAAGTTAGCACTGGCCAAAACCAATTATATTATTGCAGGTATATTGGTATACATGCTTTCAACACTAGTTATCCACATAGGAATCACCTTTTTCTTTCAAGATTTCTCACTCTCTTGGCTACCTCCGGCACTCTCCATCAGCGAAATGATGTTTGTTGGCTATGCTCTTATCACTTCACGCTTCTACAGTGTGAAATACCTTGCTTACCTGTGTCTCAATACTGCGTTAGTATGTGGGGTTTTATTCATACCGCTCGGCGCGATCTTCATCCCTCTCACCGACAGCAACCAATGGCTGATTGCAATACCACTCTGTGCGCTTATTGGTATTACTTGGAATCCACTCTACAAACGCTTGAGCCGTTACGCCTCTTTACTGATTTACGGCAATCAGCAGACTCCTGTAGAGCAAATTCTCGCTTTGGAAGACGATTTCAAGCGGTCAATTGATGATGCGATGCGCCGTTTAGGCCAGTTATTATACATCGCCGATGATAAGCTGCAGTTCGTTAATAGTAACTATAACGAAACCGTCTACGAACGTTACCTTTCATCCAAACAAACCGCACTAGTGTTTGATGAATTGTTTGAAAAATTAGACAACAAAACCGCGGCAAAAAACTCGATCAAAGCCCTTTATGACAAAATGAGCTCAAACAATACAGCGTTGGTTATGCCACTGTTTGGCCACAGCAAATTGGTCACACATTTATTAATCTCGCCACACAAAATCAATAATCAGATGTTTTCTAATGAAGAAATCGCTGCACTTCAAACCTTGCTAACCCGAATACAAAGTATTATTGAAGCGGATAGACGTGTCTGCCAAAGTCGTGCATTAGCGAATTCAATTGCGCATGAAATGCGTAACCCGCTCGCTCAAGTACAATTGCATTTTGAAATTTTAAAGCAACATATTGATAGTCAAGCGCCCGCACAACAAATTAAACAGGATATTGAGAACGGCCAAGCGGCTATTCAACGTGGGCGACAGTTGATTGATATTATCTTGCGCGAGGTCAGCGATAGTTCGCCTGAACACGAACCGATTACGATGACGTCGATCCACAAAGCCGTTGATCAGGCGGTCAGTCAATATGGCTTTGAGAACGAGAAAGTAATTGAGCGAATTCACTTACCACAACAAGATGACTTCGTAGCAAAACTTAATGAAACCTTATTCAACTTTGTTATTTTCAACTTGATTCGTAACGCAATTTATTATTTTGATTCCTACCCAAATAGCCAAATTGAGATCACAACTCAAATCGGTACTTATGAAAATATTTTAATCTTCAGAGATACAGGCCCGGGGATTGACGACGCCATTTCTTATAAGATTTTCGATGACTTTTTCTCTTATCAAAAAAGCGGAGGCAGCGGTCTGGGGCTCGGCTATTGCCAGCGTGTCATGCGCTCTTTTGGCGGCCGAGTTGAATGCAAATCGAAACTGGGGGAGTTTACGGAATTCCACTTATACTTTCCTATGGTACCCAATGCCCCCCAAGCCGACTCGCTTCGTACTCCTGATTTCAAAAGTTGGCAACAACCTAAACCTAATACAGAGCAAAGAACCGTTGACAATATACAACCAATCGATAAGTCATTTCTAATCAATAACAAAGCCCCCACGGTGCTCATCGTTGACGATAAAGAAGTACAACGCTCACTAGTTCAAATGTATCTGAACCAACTTGGTGTTAACAACTTGCAGGCAAACAACGGTGAAAATGCAGTAGAAATCTTTAAAGCGAATTCCATCGATTTGATTTTGATGGATATTCAAATGCCAGTTATGAATGGTTTTGAAGCCAGCCAAATCATTAAGGCGCATTCTCCGCAGGTTCCGATCATTGCTCTGTCAGGTGAATCTGGCGAACGTGAGCTAGAAATGATTAGCAAGCTGATGGACGGTCGTTTAGAGAAACCGACGTCATTAAATGCGTTACAGCAAGTAATCAGCCATTGGTTAAATAGAGACGTTGTACCCAATGCTCATACAGCAAAGAGTGGAACGGTTATTTGACGTAATTGAAGATACCAACATCTAGATAAAACTCAGCCAGTACCAAAACCATTTCAGTGCTGGCTGACATTTTAAAACCGCATAATCTATTATAAACCGTCTACTACCTACACTCGCCAAGCCTTGACCTCAGGGACCCCAAGTGGTTCTAGCTGAATATCTAATGAACCCATGCAAGTTATACATGCAATAATTACATATTCACCTTGTTTCACATATCATTTCATGAACGACAGGGTTGAGCACCGCACCTTTTCAGTCTATTGTTTGTAGCGAAAGACAGGTTCGACTTAAACAACACCTTTGCTTGCACACTTTTAGCCGCCTATTTTTGGCGGCTTTTTTCTTGCTAGGCAATTATTTTCTTTTTAACAGCGCGATACACTCTTCGTAGTGAGGGGCATAATTAATCAGAGCCGCAAAAGCGGCTCTGATTAATTATGGTTGTTAAAACTATTGATTTACTCTCGGCCAAACACGTTATTTTCTTGCTCTTGTACGCGGATAAATGTGGTGCGCTTAGTTAACTCTTTTAACTTAGCTGCACCGACATAAGTACAAGTTGAACGCACACCGCCAAGAATGTCAGAGATGGTGTCGTGAACGCTGCCACGGAAAGGTAGCAATACAGTTTTGCCTTCCGCTGCGCGGTATTTTGCAACGCCGCCAGAGTGCTTCGCCATTGCAGACTGTGACGACATGCCGTAAAACTTCATGTAGCTCACGCCATCTTTTTCAAACACTTCGCCGCCAGACTCTTCATGACCTGCAAGCATGCCACCAAGCATGACAAAATCAGCGCCACCACCAAAGGCTTTAGAAACGTCACCTGCGCATGTACAGCCACCATCACCAATGATACACCCGCCTAATCCGTGCGCCGCATCGGCACATTCAATAATGGCTGAAAGCTGAGGATAACCAACACCTGTTTTCACGCGCGTGGTACAAACCGAACCTGGGCCGATACCAACTTTTACGATATCCGCACCCGCAAGGATGAGCTCTTCACACATGTCACCGGTGACAACGTTACCTGCCGAGATCACTTTATCTGGAAATTGTGCACGCACGCGTTGTACGTAATCGACCAAGTGCTCAGAGTAGCCGTTAGCAATATCAACACAGATGAAAATCAGATCGTCACTAAGCGCCATGATGTCTTTGGTTTTTTGAAAATCAGCATCAGATGTACCTGTAGAAACCATCACATGCTTAAGTGTTGATGTATCGGCGTTTTTAACAAACTCAGCCCAATCAGCTACTGAGTAATGTTTATGAACCGCTGTCATTACATCATGTTCAGCAAGTGACTTTGCCATAGCAAAACTGCCTACCGAGTCCATATTCGCCGCAATAACAGGCACGCCGGACCATTGACGCCCACTATGCTTGAATGTAAAATCGCGGGTTAAATTTACTTGAGAACGGCTTTTTAGTGTTGAACGCTTAGGGCGAAACAGGACATCTTTAAAACCTAACTTAAGTTCTTGTTCGATACGCATTATGTAATTCCTTGATTAATTGACCATTTGTGTCTCTTTTGCAGAGTGCGTAGTACCTTCGTTGGCAGACGTCAGTACATTTTGGACACAAAAAAACCGGAGCGTTGGCAGACGCTCCGGTTTTCAGCATTATAGGCCCGGATTTCTTATCGGCAAGTCTGATATTTGCATTTTTTTTGTGGTACTATCTCGAAACTTTCATATCCGATACTTCTCAAGTTCATCTCTCTCAAATACTCATCGTGTAAATTTTTATTTTTCAATACGTTATTAAAGAACGCATCATTTTAGCGAAAGCTTTCATACAATAAGCAAACGTTACTTTGTTCAGCATTGCGCCGAAAATGTGAGGGAAGTCACATTCACAGAAGAGGTGACTCAGACATTTCTATCGGCGATTTTTACAGATTGTGGTGAATTTTTATCATTAATCCGTCCGTTTTCGATTTTAGTGACATCACACCGCAACTCCTACCATCCCAAAGACATAGTTATTTTGTGGTTTATTTTCTGTGATATTAGGCGTATTTATAGTGAAAATTATAAGTCTAATTAGGAAGAGAACATGATCAACATTGCATTTTTCAGCGCAAAATCTTATGACGCGAGTTCTTTCTCAGAGGTCAGTGATACAAAGATCTTCTCGCTGCACTTTCACGATTTTCGACTCACCCCAGCCACAGCTAAAATGGCCCAAGGATGCACTGTGGTGTGTGCCTTTGTGAATGACGACTTAAGTCGCCCAGTATTGAGCCAATTGTATGAAAATGGAACGAGGCTTATCGCAATGCGCTGTGCCGGATTTGATAAAGTCGATCTCGATGCCGCAAAAGAGCTGGGTATTCAAGTGGTGCGAGTGCCCGCATATTCACCAGAATCGGTGGCAGAGCACACGGTAGGAATGATGATGTGTTTGAATCGCCGCTTTCACAAGGCGTACCAACGTACCCGAGACGCTAACTTCTCATTAGAGGGGTTGGTCGGGTTTAACTTCTTCGGTAAAACCGCGGGAGTTGTTGGCACAGGAAAAATTGGTATTGCCACAATGCGTATTTTGAAAGGGTTGGGAATGAAGGTACTGTGCTTCGACCCTTATCAGAACCCTCTGGCGATTGAACTCGGTGCAACTTACTGCAGCCTTGAGGAAATCTACCAACAAAGTGATGTGATTACGCTTCACTGCCCAATGTCGCCAGAGAACTACCATTTACTCAACAGCCACGCATTTTCCCAAATGAAAGATGGCGTGATGATTGTAAACACCAGCCGAGGTGAATTACTCGACTCAGTTGCAGCAATTGAAGCACTGAAACAAGGTCGTATCGGCGCTCTTGGTTTAGATGTTTACGACAATGAAAAGGATCTTTTCTTCCAAGATAAGTCGAATGATGTGATTGTCGATGATGTATTCAGACGCCTATCGGCTTGCCACAATGTACTATTTACAGGACATCAAGCCTTTTTGACTGAAGATGCACTACACAATATCGCTCAGACAACTTTGGATAACATTCGTGCCTTTGCAAACAATCAACGTTGCGGAAATGAGCTTGTAACGCTTGATTAATTGAACCCATCACTAACATGAAGCCTCCTTGATGAAACACCAAAAGGAGGCTTCGAAATCATTAAAACCCTGATTCTATCAACGTATTTGTAAAGAGGCTAACGCTTCAGATGTGGCATCCTGTATTGATAAAAACAATGAGTTAATTTTACCCGTCGTGGTTCGCATCGGGTTTAAAGTAATGCTTTGGTACATATAATCGGCTTGCTGAGTGACAGGGCGAACATTACGACATTTGAAGAGATATGGGCGCTGCTGCCAAGTAATAAAACTACGACAACCTAAGTCATACACAGGTTTAGTTTTGAGCTTAAACCACTCTTGGGGGATTTCAGGAAACAGTTCAAAAATGGTTTTACCAATCGCATCGTGCCCTTGAATACCGCTGTGGTGTGTCATGAATCCATTCCACACTTGCACTTCGTAATCACGATTAATCACGATCAGCCCCATATCGACATTCTGCACCATATCCACCATCCAGTGGAACTGTTCAAATTCTGCAGGGAGATTCATCGTTAAAAATCCTCCATCAAGTACGCTAATTTACTGTCTAGCAACGGAAGAGACTCATCGACAAACATAAAGAGCAAGTCACAGCGGATCGTCGTTTGATCAATGTTGTAGCTCACTTCAAACGTCATCGTTTTTTTAAATGATCCAGCGGTTGAATTGATCACAGAGTCAATGGAGATGTGTTGCCCAAGCAATACTGGAGAGCTTTGAAAAAAACGCACCTCCGATTGCTCGCCTAATCCATTCAGAAAAGAACCAACTAATATGTTTGATACATCCATTAACAGTTCTAATTCTTCAAGCTCTTCACTGTCTGCTGGCACTTTCATTAATTTTTTCAGGTCAGAAACACTGGAATCACTCAAGAGCACCAGTGCTTCACCTGCAATGCCTTCACCGCTAAAGCCTTGACATACACCAGAAACTTGATCATTTTCCGCCAAGTCACGAAGTGCCATATGTAGCTCACTCACTTCAAAAATATTGACGTTTGGTAGCGGTAAATGAACAAATACATCAAAGTGTCGCGCCAGAGCATCAGCTGCTCGACCAATCGAAACGTTCGCAACTTCCATATAGATGTCACGACGTTTTAAGATAGGTAGTTCAACAGAGATAGGCGTAACGATACGAGGCTGTGTTGGCGGTTCGACTAACTCTCGTAGTACGCTATTTAACACGTCCTTATCAATCGGCTTTTGAATAAAAGCACGCGCCCCTAACGCCAATACTCGATCTTTCGCTTTCGGCTGTATATCACCAGAAACAACAACAACAGGTGTTGTCATCCCTCTGCGTTGCATCTCTTCTAGCGTTCCGTAGCCGTCCAGTTCAGGCATAGTTAAATCGAGGAACATTAATTTAAAATCATGCTCTTCAAGATTTTTGATGCCATCTAAACCATGGACTGCGAAAGTAATATCGGCGTTTAGAGAGGCGGGAAGTGAACGAGCCATCTGCTTCCGAGCCAGTGCAGAGTCATCACAGATGAGTACGGGGAAAGACATGTAATCACCTTCTATTTATTAATTCGATAAATAGAGTGTATACCTAAACCTCGCGTAGATGCGAGTTGCGCAAAAAATTAATTAAAAAGTTTTAGGGGTTATAAAAGGCTACACACTCAAGCGAAACATCGGTTAGCAAGCAACAATGCTCGCTCATTTCAACCTCATAATGAGGGCCAGAAGGTCAGTACAGCAATCCGCAACACAATAGCGGTAACAATGAATGCCACTCCCAAGCGGTACCACTTATATTCCTCAATTGACATGGGAATGCGACGATAAAACATCGTGATGACACCTTTCCAGTCATGGCTACGTTTACCATACCGCACAATACTCGTCAGGATAAAAATGATACCCAGTATTAAGATAACTTTCTCTGCCCAAAATAATCCAATTCCCATAGTACTTCCTTGTTCAGGAGATAAATAATCATTGCCAATAGTGTATATCGAAAAGATGAGCGCCACTCTTGGACAAAAGTCTAAAGTGCAAAAGCACCAAAAGGGCCCAGTGAGGAAGCCCTTTTGCATTAACAGAAATAATTTAGTTCACTATCACATTAAGCATCTTACGCGTAAGGACTCTATGCATTAAGTGCGCTACGCGTGATGCGCCGTTGTTTTAGAGATTGCAGAGGTTAATTTATCTCGATAACTGAACCAGAGGTATGTCACGACAATAGAGAAGAAGAGATACGACAAAGCAAAGATAAAAGGCGATGTGATCAATTGCGCCGATATCCCCCACGCAACACCGATAATGGTCACTGTCAATTTAGCAAGAAGCCCGCAGATGAGAAGAAAAAGGGCAAACTCCGGCACTTTAGTACTTCGAAACGCAAACCAGTAACAGCTGCCTACTGCGAGTGACGCGATGTAAAGTCCAAGCAAAAATGAATGAAAGTGATCAGCAGAGGCCACACCCGCCGAGACAGACGCCATTAAAATCAGTATTAGTTTCATGTTGTAAACCTCTCTTTTTATGAGAAAGTATCCATTCATTTTCGAAAACTCAGTTTACATACATTTTCCTCCATTAAATAAGAATTTCAAGTTCAAAAAATAAGCAATTTTTCCTTATTGGCTTAGAATAAAATAATTGTTAATCAGTGGTTAACAACAGAAAACCCGAGAATTAGATGGGACATGGCATTACCCAAAAAAACACTTCAAAATGGAACTAACTGTAACAATTATTTAACCGAGTAAATATTTCATTGAAAGTACAAATTTGTGATGTGTACAGCGCAACGTTCCGAGTTGTCGCCAAAACAACTTGAAGATGCTATTTGATAGGGAAAAATTGCCTCAGTTTTGAGGAGAATCATTCAGCCAAAAAGAGAGCCATTAAATAGGAAAGTAAACCTAACCCTTCTCCTCACTCAATGAACGTTGGCCAGTAATAAACGGCTTCAACCATCGAACTCATCTGACCACTAACTCTGGCTAAAACTTCAACTATGTCAATGGGTAATAGAATAGTAATGTTAATTTCAAGCCTCATCATAAGAAAATGCAACATAGAGCATAAAACCTAACAATTTTAAGAAAGTTTTTCGAGTTTTATCGAGTTATGATTGACAAGATAAAAGTTTGAACTAGACTTTGCACTAGCTAGAAAGCAGTTCTTTGTATACACATACGTCTCGTTGGATTACTTGTAACTCCCCCGTCGTGTCGTACGCAATAGCAATCTACTTTTCCACGCTATCCGCGCCGTATTCGGCTGTAAAATTTTTTTTGATTTTGGGTATAAAAATGGCTAACACAGTTACTGGTACAGTAAAATGGTTCAACGAAACTAAAGGTTTCGGTTTCATTCAACAAGAAAACGGTCCAGACGTATTCGCACACTTCAGCCAAATTAAAGGTGAAGGTTTCCGCACTCTTGCTGAAGGTCAAAAGGTAGAGTTTGAAGTAGCTCAAGGTCAAAAAGGCCCTCAAGCTGAAAACATCCGCCTAGTATAATTTTTTACTAAGTATTCTAATAGCCAGCAATTTGCTGGCTATTTTCGTTTTTACCTCTTGGCATTCTTCCAATGGCTCTTAAACCGACAATCTATAAGTTCCGTATTGCGCTGACGGATACTAATCGCGATCATTATGACTCTTTAAATCTCACCATTGCTCAACATCCTTCAGAAAGCAACGAACGAATGATGGCGCGCATTTTGGCGTTTTGTCTTAATGCTTCACCCGAGCTAACATTCACTAGAGGACTTTCTTCCATTGAAGAACCTGATCTCTGGCTAAAATCATTAGATGACCAAATTCAGCTCTGGATTGAAGTCGGAGAACCCGATGCTGATCGCATTAAAAAAGCCACACGGCTTGCACAACAGGTGAAAGTCTACAGCTTTAACACGAAATCACAGGTTTGGTGGGAGCAGAACAAGGGAAAGTTCTCTCACCTCAATGTCGATCTATTTCGCTTTGATGCTGCAGCGATTGAAAAACTCTCTACTTCCTTGAACCGAGGTATGGATATTTCAGTGATGATTAGTGGGTCTTCTATCTTTATTGATAGCGATAGCCATTCCGATGAAATTACTTGGCAAGCACTACAAATAAAAAGTGAGCATTAATTCCCAGCCCACTTTTCAGTATCTATACCCAAACCACTTGAAGTTGCAGGTAGACGGCAAGTGAGCTCATCCCCATGAGCATAGATAAACTATGTGATTGGGGTAAGCGAACATAACCAACACCGCTGCAGCTTTAAATGGGAAGGGTATAGGCCCTTAAAAGAGCCTAGATTGAGATAGCGCTTTATACTTTATAAATAGGCGTGTGGACCAAAGACTTCGTAATGGATACGCTCTCTTGCTACGCCAAGCAATTCAAGCTGTTCAACAATGAACTGCATAAAACCAACGGGGCCACAGATATAAAAATCCCCCTGTGTTAGCGGCAGTTGCTCGCAAACTTCATGCAAGATCATAGAACCTTGCTTGGCTGGTGTTTGCTCACTTTCCAGATACCAGACCACTTGCTGCCATGATGGATGCACCGCCATTAATGTCGCGGTTTCATCAATAAAGGAGTGTTGTGATAAATTGTTGCAAGCATGCAGATACGTCACCTCTTTTTTTCCTACTGACGCAAGCTGTTGAAGTATGGCTTGCATTGGTGTTGCCCCGACACCTGCAGAGATAAGTACAACGGGAGCGAGCTTCTCAACATAGAAAAAATCACCCGCTGGCGCATAAAGTTTCACTCGACTGCCCTTTTCAACGTAATCATGTAAATAGTTAGAGACTGTCCCAGGATGTTCAGTATCCACGCCTTCACGCTTCACAGAAATGCGGTAGTTTTTTCCATTGGGTTTTTGTGACAAGGAATATTGACGAATTTCACTGTATGGCGCACCTTCCGGCTTAAGTTCAACCCCAATATACTGACCTACCTGATAATCTAATACCGCTTTACCATCAGCAGGCTCAAAGATGAAGCTAGTGACGAATTCAGACTCTTTCACTTTATCTTGCAACACAAACTCACGCGCATTCTCCCAACCACCGATCGCCTGTTTACGCTGTAAGTACAACTCTCCTTCTCTATCAATGAAGACTTGCGCTAAAAAGAGATAAGCCGCCGTCCATGCTGCTTCAACGTCAGGAGTAAAGGCATCGGCAGCAAGCTCTCGCAACGTTTCAATAAGGTGATGACCGACGATTTGATAGTGCTCTGGCTGAATGTTAAAGCTGGTGTGCTTTTGGGCAATACGTTCCACTGCACTGGTTAATGCAGCGAGATTTTCAATATTTTTCGCATACGCGGCAATTGCCTCAAACAGTGCAACGCCCTGACGGCCAGTATGTTGATGGGTCATATTAAAAATATCTTTTAGCTCAGGATTGTGAGTAAACATTCTCTGATAGAAATGAGCTGTAAGCGCTGGCCCGGCAGATTCAAGCAAAGGAATGGTACTTTTGACAATGGCGATGTGTTGATTATTGAGCATATTGAGCTTTCTCCTCAGATTTTATAAATGGCGAATTAGATTCGCTCTGATACTGAAGCTTGTATAGCACAAAGCATACCAACATTAATCTATTGATTTTTAAATAAAAAATAAAAAATCATTAAATAATCAGGTCAAAATAACACTTCAAAAAATGTCATAATGACACTACAATATCTAAAAACATCACCTGAGTGCTTACCATGCAAGATTTTTCCATCTCTACCTTGATTGAAATGACCATAGGACTCGCAAGTGGTTTGAATGATCAAGATAGGTTCAATCGCCTGCTTGATGCGATTCGTAAAACCATTCAATGCGACTGTGTGATGCTGCTTTCACGCCAAGGTGATTTGTTAATCCCCCTTGCGATGCAAGGTTTGACTCGCGATACCTTAGGCCGACGCTTTTTAATTGATGAACATCCGCGCTTTAGTGAGATTTGTCACGCTGATGGGCCGGTTATTTTCGATGCGAATTCATCACTACCCGATCCTTTCGATGGTTTATTAATGGATCATGATGGCGACCTTCCCATGCACTCTTGTATGGGCCTGCCCCTTTTGTTTGGTGACAAACTGCTCGGTATATTGACGCTTGATAGCCTTAATCCCAACATGTTTGAGCATATTCCCAAACGCAGCCTAGAAGCGTTGTCGGCAATCGCGGCCTCTACCTTGAAAATGGCACTGACCTTTTCTCAACTTGAAGCACAAGCCAAACAATCACAGCAACGCTTAGAAGAGCTGAATGAAGAAGCATGGGACAGAGAAGGTGGAGAGATCATCGGTTCAAGTGCATCGATGCTGGCCATGAAAGCCGATTTGGAAGTGGTTGCCCCTTCTAATTTCAACATTTTAATCCATGGTGAAACGGGTGTCGGTAAAGAGCTGGTCGCACGAACACTGCACCAACTATCAGCGCGTAAACGCCAACCCCTTATTTATGTCAACTGCGCCGCAATTCCAGAAAACTTGGTCGAAAGTGAACTATTTGGCCACGTCAAAGGAGCTTTTACTGGAGCAGAACGACATCGCTTAGGCAAGTTTGCATTAGCCGACGGTGGAACCTTATTTCTCGATGAAATCGGTGAACTGCCATTGGCTGCCCAAAGCAAGATTTTACGTGCATTGCAGAACAATGAAATTCAGCCCGTAGGACAAGATCATGTCCAAACTATTGATGTACGGATATTGGCAGCGACAAATCGAGATTTAAAGCAAGAGGTGGAAGCGGGAAGATTCCGAGCCGATCTTTACCATCGACTCAGCGTATACCCTGTTCATATCCCTCCGCTAAGAGAGCGAAATGGTGACGTTACCTTGTTGGCAGGTTATTTTTTAGAGCAAGCACGTCGCAAGCTCGGTATCACACAGCTCAAAATCGATCCCAACGCACTGGCTGGGTTACTCAACTACTCATGGCCCGGTAATGTTCGCGAATTAGAACACGTGATCAACCGCGCAGCGCTGAAAGCACGAGCCAGACAAGGCTTACAAGCGTTGATCACAGTCAACAGCTACGACATAGGTGAGTTAGATTTCAGCCTACCCCTGGTTAACACGCAAAGTACGTTGAGCGACAAAGAGGTCACAGCGAAGGTGTGGCAACGTGGGCTGCGAGAAGCAACGGATGAATATCAGCGTAAATTGATCAGTGAAGCATTGACCCAATCCGATTTTAATTGGGCAAAAGCGGGAAGATTATTGCAAGTGGATCGCGCGAATCTCACTCGGCTTTCAAAACGCTTGGGGATTTCGGTGAAAAAAACACACGCAATTGAGCGTTAATCTCACTTTCATCACTAATATATCTTTTCTCACCCAAACAGTAATTGCAGGTAAGACGCTCACCATACTGTGTGAGCGCTCATTATTCGGCAGTTAGCTACCCACTTCACTCGGCAACACTTCTGTTGCAACTAAAGCACGTGGAAATGCGTTTTCATATGCTTGCATAAAGTCTT
The DNA here is from genome assembly GCF_963888495.1 of Vibrio sp. 2-2(8). NCBI lineage: Bacteria > Pseudomonadati > Pseudomonadota > Gammaproteobacteria > Vibrionales > Vibrionaceae > Vibrio > Vibrio sp. 2-2(8). The sequence continues at coordinate 304,556 of NZ_CAWPJM010000033.1, forward strand.
GGCGGATCAGTTGCTCTAAATGGTTGGCCCGCTCTGTTGGGCAAAAAATCATGAAATGCACGATCTGTTCTCCTGCGGCTGCGCTGCTGATCTGAATGTGCGGCTCAGCACTGGGCAAATCTACACCCGCATGTTTTTCAATCATGCTGTTATAGCGCCTTGCAACATCAATAAAGTGGGCAAAGTGGCTCTCAATCTTTTCATGCATAATCGGCAATAAAGGGTACAAATTTACAAATTCAGGCACTACTATCGAAAAGTTATGAAACACATAACGCTTCATAAAATTAAGGTTTTTTACCGGAAACGAAAAGAACATACTGTTTGGCAAGGTCGCAGTTTTTCCAGTGTAGTGGTATTGACCATGATTCAAGTCGATTTCTTGGATCACGGTTGCCATCAAGTTGTGTTCGATCACTTCACCGCTCAGTTTTCCGACTTCAATCCAATCCCCGATACGAAATGAGCGAGAGCTCGCTCGCTGAATTGAACCCGTAAAACACAAGATGATCTCTTTTGATGCGACTACAATGGCGACCGCTATCGCAGTCACTGACAGTGCAAATTCGTTGATCTCCGATTGCCACAATACGAAGAGGATGACCAAAGTAAACGCAAAGGTGCCATTCTTGGTGCGTGACATCCATTTACGCTGCTTTTCGGTAATCAGTGCGACATCGCCACGAATTTGAGAAAGCACAACTCGCCGCGTCAAAATAATCAACGTTATGATTAAAATACTAAACACCAATTTATGAGTGATAAGAAAGTCCCACACCGCGACCACTTTCTCCATATCAATCCCCTTCTTTTATTTTTATGCATAATGAGCAGCAACACATCTAAGCCACTAGAGAGCAGCAGATTGAGATCGTGTTAGAAATTTTAGAAAGGTATTGTAACTGAGTGAATAGTTAACGTCGGCATAAGGCGCAATTATTATGCGCCCTGTCATAGCTTTGGAAGAGAAACTCCCTTTGAGATTGGCGAAAGGAAAGGTTTGTTATCAGTGTTGATTCGCCAACGCTGTCTTTTCAGCCAGTTTTACAATCACGTTTACCGCTTGTTCCATCCCTTCAATGGTAATGAACTCATGAATACCATGAAAATTATAACCGCCAGTGAAAATATTAGGGCATGGCAGGCCCATGAATGAGAGCCTCGCACCATCCGTACCACCTCGAATAGGTTTGATCAGCGGTTCAACATCACAAGCAATCATGGCTTGTTTAGCCAGTTCAATGACTTGTGGATGAGGCTCGACCATCTCTTTCATATTGAAATAGCTGTCCGTCACAACCAACTCAACTCGTCCTTTCTCAAGACGGGCATTTAACTGGTCCACTTGCTGCTGCATAAACGCTTTACGAGCTTCCAAGCCTTCTCGTTCAAAGTCTCTAATAATGTAACCCAAGGTTGAGCGAGCCACACTCATCTCTGCGGATTTTAAATGGTAAAAGCCTTGATAGCCCTGCGTGGTCTCTGGGGTTTGATCGGCTGGCATCATAAGCTGAAATTGTGCGGCGATGTTGATGGCATTCACCATTTTATCTTTCGCGGTCCCAGGGTGAACATTCACGCCATAGCAAATAACATCAGCGCTCGCCGCATTGAAATTCTCATACTCCAACTCACCCACCGGGCCACCATCAATGGTATAAGCCCACTGTGCGCCAAACTTCTCCACATCAAATAAGTCCGCGCCCCGGCCGATCTCTTCATCGGGAGTGAAACCGATACAAATATCACCATGTGCGATGCTTGGGTCGGCAATTAACCTCTCAATGGCCGTCATAATTTCAGCGATGCCTGCCTTATTATCGGCACCAAGCAGTGTGGTGCCGTCAGTCGTGATCAGATTGTAACCATGCAGTTGATGCAAATCCGGGTATTGAATAGGTGACAGCACCTCATCCCCTTTACCTAAAGCAATGTCTCCGCCTTGATAATTCTCCACAATTTGCGGCTTAACGTGTTTGCCTGACGCGTCTGGCGCGGTATCCATATGTGCAATAAAACCAATCGCAGGAACAGGGTAATCAACATTCGATTGCAACTTCGCCATAACATAGCCGTGTTCATCAACCGTAGCATCGGTTAAGCCTAATGCGATTAATTCTTCATGCAGTGTATGGGCAAACGTCATTTGCCCTACTGAACTCGGGCAACGGCGGCTGGCAGGGTGAGATTGAGTATCAAAAGAGACATAACGCAAAAAGCGTTCAACAAGATTTTCCATAGCAAGCACTCAATAAGTTAGCATGTCAACGTATCGCCTATGTTGGGATACGCAGTTAATTGCAAGCTATACTACGCGCTCATCAGAAACGGAATTTGCTATAAATCAGCTTTTCAGCAATTACTGAGGTGTCAATCATTCAAAAAAGGGATCAAAAATGCCCACCGCAGTGAGCATTGAGAGAAGCAAACAGGGCGTTTAAAGCAGAATGAAAATGCCCGCTAGACATGCACTCATTAAGTTAGCTAGCGTACCTGCAATCACCGCTTTAATACCTAAATTCGCGACTTCTGCACGGCGTTCAGGAGCGATAACCCCGATAGAGCCTAATTGGATCGCGATAGAACCAATATTGGCAAAGCCGCACAGAGCAAAAGTAATGATAACTTGGGTGTGTTCCGACAACAGCGCTTTGTGGTCAACAAAATCAATGAAAGCCACAAATTCGTTCATCACCACTTTTTGCCCAATGTAAGAGCCCGCCATCAAGACTTCATGGCTTGGTACACCAATCAACCAAGCCAGTGGTGAAAATAGATAACCGAACAGCAGTTGTAAGGTAATGCCGTTCAAACCCAATAACTCACCGAAACTTTCAAGCCCAGTGTTAACCATCGCAATCACGCTCACAAATGCAACCAGCATTGTACCGACGGCCACCGCCACTTTCATGCCATTCATCGCCCCGCTCGCCAGTGCGTCAATCACATTACTCTCTTGCGCTTTATCCATCTCAATATTGGTTTGATCAAGTGGAACATCGCGCTCTGGTACGATGATTTTTGCCATCATTAAACTGCCGGGTGCCGCCATAAAACTGGCTGCAATAAGGTATTTAAGCTCAACACCTAGACCGGCATAGCCACCCAACACGCTACCTGCGACAGAGGCCATGCCTCCGGCCATGACGGCAAACAGTTCTGAACGTGTCATGCGCGACAAAAAGGGACGCACAAGCAGTGGTGATTCGCCTTGTGAAAGGAAAATGTTACCCGTAGCAACCAGAGATTCTGCTTTGCTCGTACCTAAAAATTTTTGAATACCACCACCGATAAACTCGATGACTTTTTGCATGATACCAAGGTAATAAAGGGCAGAGATAAGAGCGCTGAAGAAAATGATGATAGGCAGAACACGAACAGCAAAAATAAATCCGGAATCGGCTAAATCACCGAATAGAAAGCGGATTCCTGCATCGGCGAAACCCAGCAAACTCGACACACCGCCGCTGATGCTGGCTAGTGCGCTTTGTCCCCATGGGAAGTAGAGCACCAGCGCGGCAAAACCAACTTGCAGCAATAAAGCACGTGATACGGTTTTCCAATTGATGAAAGATCGATTTTCAGAGAGCAGGTAGGCGCAAGCGATCAGCGCTAAAATGCCGACGAGGCCAAAAAGAATATTCATTGTATTTACCTAGTTTGAAATTTGGAAATAAGGGTAGAACCAAAAAACTTGGCAAAGGAGGAATCATTGTCCTTTTGCACAACAAAAGCATGACAAAAAGAGGGGTATGCGAACATATTGTTCATCTAAGATCACCTTATACAAGCAGAGGAACTTAGCTGGTCCAGTCCTTGGGGTCATTCACATTTCCGTGTGACGGCTTGTATGGGTTGAGCACCGGCTCATAACCGGGCGGAAAGTATAGCGAACAAAATGAGAGTTTCATCACATATTTTTACGCAAACGTTCAAGCGCTCATTTATTCGACAGTTATTCTAAAAAAACATCAAACACAGGCAAGATTGGATGGAAAACAAACAAAAAAAATATGGAATTTTCATCACAAATTTAAACTAATTTAACTATATAAAAACGAATAATTGGTATTTCTGCACTTTGCCAACTAGCTTTAAGAGAGTCACTTTCAAGAGACTGAAACGGTTTCGAATAAAAATCACTAGCAACGTCACGCCTCTTGCGGTCAACACTGACCCAAGAGGCATTTTTATTGGACAAAGTCACTGTAGTGCAACAGCGTGAGGCGAAAACTAGTTTACAACCTCAATATCGGTTTCAGGAATACAACAACACGCTAAAGCGAAACCAAGATGACGCTCATGTTCAGGCAGTGCTGGCACGTCAGGTTGATGCACTTTGCCCGACTGCACAGTCACCTTGCACGCACCACAGAACCCTGCTCGGCAACTGTTGGCAATCGCAAGGCCAGCGGCTTCGGCTTGATCTAATAAGGTCGTTTGGTTATTACCCTCAAATACATGGCCATTGACGCTCAGTTGTAACGTTTTCAGCTCAGCTGCGACGGTGTGCGCCACACCAAATGCTTCTTGGTGGTAAGATTCTTCCGCAAGCCCTTTTTTCAACAATAAGCTTTTTGCTTTCTGCATAAAACCATCAGGCCCACACACAAACACTTGGCGAGCAGTCACATGTTGGATTTGCTTAAGGTGAGATAAAGAGAGCCGGCCTTTCAGCCCAAACCAATCGACTGGAGCTTGAGTCAGAGAAATGAAGACTTTCAACCCCGGATGCCGCTGCTTAAGCGCTTCAAGTTCAACACGGCAAGGAATATCCTCAACGCTGCGGCATTGATGATAAAAGACCACATCTTGAATTTGTTGATTATCGGCAAGATAGCGCAACATCGATAACATAGGCGTCACGCCACTTCCAGCCGACAACAGTAACAACGGTTGTTGGTGCTGAGTCGACAGATGAAACGAGCCATCCGGTGATTGCGTGGTCAATGTACTTCCTACCTGCAAGTGATCAAGCAACCAGTTAGAAACTCTACCGCCATCAATACGTTTGACTGAAATCGCTAACCGACCCGGGCGCGATGGGCTAGATGACAAAGTATAGCGGCGCGCCACGTTCTCGCCATCGATCACAACTTCGATTGGTAGGTGCTGCCCAGGTTGATAATTTGGCATTTCACCCTTTTTCGGCTCTAGCCAGAACGTGACAAAATCACGCGCAATCGCTTCACGCTCAACACAGGTCATCACATGGTGACTCATGCCCAAATCTCGATAAAACTCTTTCTCTTTGTACTCAAGCACCTCAACGCTGTCGCCAACTCGAATCATCCCCTCATTTTTTGCGACTAAATTTTGCCCAAAAAACACCCCACCTCTTTCGTTAGCACGAAATTGTGACAAGGTTCTTAGCGGCTCTTTGGTTGGACGAAAAGCCCCTTTATTCACATCAACAGTAGTGAGAATACAGCGTTCGCAAGGTTTTACCGCTTCAAATTCTACCTCACCAATTCGGATCCGCTTCCAGCTGTCTTCAGCGAAAGGCTCATCGGTTCGTACCACTAGATTGGTACGAAATTGATCCATGCTGTGCACTTCAGGGCTGCGGCGATTAAGTTCATCAAGTGAAGCTTGGCTGATGACCAGCACTGGATAGCCATCAGCAAAGCTGACATTGTGACCCACTTTTTCACGCATTCGGTTTGATTGCTCTCCGGTAAACAGCAACTCAACACGCTGGCCTAACACTTGGCTAAACCAATCATCCGCTTCATCGGTTGTGGTGTAAGCGGTAAAGTTATCGTCCCACACTTGCGCTGGAGAAGGTTGCATTTTGAAATCTGCATAACGCAGTTTTAATGGAGATTGGTTCGCTGCCGTAAAGATCAAACCATCTGCAACCAGTATTGAATTGACCTTAACCATATTTGGATATTTACGCGCAGTGACCATTGAACCATCAGCTAACGCGATCATAAAGCGCCGATCAAAAGCCAGCCCCTGTTTTTCAACCCAAGCGGTGGACTGCGCGATACCACCTATCGATTTGACTGGGTAAACGTTAATTTGTGAAAGTTGAGCTGACGACATGGCCTATCCTTATGCTTTTTTGAAGGTATTTTTATAACGCGATGATAATGGAAATCGCCAAAGCTGGCTAACCCTATGGAAAATAAAAGGATGAAATTCACCCCTGTTTCCTCTATCATCCTGTCGCTTAAACGTAAGCGATTGCGCGCACATTAAAAGCGAAGCCCGTTTAAGCTCCAATCAATTTATTTTCCGGTGGGAGCAACCAATGAAAACATTAACGATTACTCGTCCAGACGACTGGCATGTTCACTTACGTGATGGTGATGTGTTGGCCGATACAGTACGAGACATCAGTCGCTACAACGGCCGCGCACTGATCATGCCCAATACGGTCCCGCCAATCACCACCACAGAATTAGCATTAGCGTACCAACAGCGCATCATGGCGCAAAAACCACGTGATTCTTTCAAGCCACTCATGGCGCTTTATCTCACCGATAACACGACACCTGATGAGATCCGCAAAGCCAAAGCTTCTGGCGCTGTCGTGGCAGCCAAACTTTATCCGGCTGGGGCGACCACCAATTCAGATTCTGGCGTAACCTGCGCTCAAAATATTTACCCTGTATTGGAAGCGATGCAAGACGTTGGCATGCTGCTGCTGATTCATGGCGAAGTAACTGCTCACGATGTGGATATTTTTGACCGAGAAAAAGCCTTCCTCGATACAGTGCTTGCTCCTATTGTTAATGATTTCCCAAATCTGAAAATAGTGTTAGAACACATCACCACCGCCGATGCTGCCGAGTTTGTACAAAATGCGAACCAGAATGTAGCGGCAACGATCACGGCGCACCATCTACTTTATAACCGCAATCACATGCTTGCTGGTGGTATTCGCCCTCATTTTTACTGTTTGCCAATCCTTAAGCGCAACACCCACCAGCTTGCGCTGATTCAGGCAGCGACATCGGGCAATAAGAAATTTTTCTTGGGTACTGATTCTGCGCCTCATGCCAAAGGCAAAAAAGAAGCCGCTTGCGGCTGTGCTGGATCGTACACAGCGCACGCAGCCTTAGAGTTATACGCAGAGGTGTTTGAGCAAGTTGGTAAAATTGGCAACCTTGAAGCGTTTGCCAGTCACAATGGCCCTGATTTTTACGGCCTACCCCGTAATAACGACACCGTTACTTTGGTCAAAGAAGAGTGGCCAGTTGCTGAAAGTATGCCATTTGGCTCAGATATTGTGGTGCCGATCCGCGCCGGTGAAACGGTCGCGTGGGCAGTAAAATAGCCCATTAATGCATCAAAAAGGGAAGCCGCGGCTTCCCTCTCTTTATCATTATCATTTTTGCACCACACAGCGCTTATCTCAGCTTAGGCTGACGCTCTAACAGCACCATCACTTCGCTATGATCGGTATGTGGAAACATATCAAACCATTGCAGTTTTTTGGGTAAGTAGCCCACCATACCTTGCATATCAGTGATCAGCGTTTGCGGGTTACAGCTTGAGTAAATGATGTGTTTGGGTGATAAAGCCACCAATCGCTCAACTAATTCAGCTCCTAAACCACGACGCGGAGGGTTGACTAGCACCAACTCAGGAGCGATTGATTGAGCCTGTGAGAATTGGGCAGAATCCAGCGCAGCAAAGTCTAAATTGGTAATGCCCATCGTCTTGGCAGAGCGTTTAGCACTGGCGATCGCTTCTGGTTCAATTTCAATGCCTGTGACTGTCGTAGTTGGACTGGCACAATGTAGGGCAAAACCGCCCACGCCACAAAACAGATCCCACATGTGACTTGGGTTTATCTCTCTCACCCAATCACGCGCCGCCGCGTACAACTGCTTCGCTACATGCGGGTTGGTTTGGAAAAAACTTTTCGGGCGGATAACCATAGGCACCTGATTAAACTGCTCAATCAAATACTCACACTCGGTTAAAAAAATCTCTTCTTCACCTTCTAGGCGCGCCATGTGGATGGGTTGAAGGTTAACTGAGACGACGCGAATGGTTGGAAACTGCGCCTGAAGCCGCGCGAGGTTTTGCTCAACTCGGCCTAAAGCTTCGCGGCTTCTCAATACGAAACGCAGCATAAACTCACCTGAATATTCGCTGCGTGTGAGCAATATGTATTTGAGTTCGCCTTTCTTCTTGGCTTTATTATAGGGAGGAATGCCCGAGCTACGGATCCAATCTTGTAGATAAGTTAATAGCGCTTGTGTCTCTTGTGGGTAGAGAGCACATTGCACTAACGACACGGGCGTTGATAGCCCATCAACCATGGATTCAACACCCAAAATCGGTGCATGAGCCGCGCCAAGAGCCACCATTTTCGCTTTGTTACGAAAACCCGTCTCTTCACTTATGACAGGTTCTAGCCACTGCTGTGGCATCTGCGTTGAAAACAGCGCTTTTAGTGCCAAATCTTTGCGCTTCACCTGCTCTGAATAAGAAACCGCGCAATGAGTACAAGAACGGCACAGCTGTTGATCAAAAAACGCACACTGCATAATGGGAACTGCCAAAAACGAAAAGCGCTAGTCTATTCGTCTGCGGGCAAATCACCATTCAATATGGTTATCATCACCATAAAAAAAATTAATGGGACGGTTTCAATTTACTCACTATCCCCCACACTGCAACCACAGCCAGCCCGGCGAGTAAACCAACGAAACCATTAAGCAAGGTTGGCATCACTACTGCTAATAAAGAGAGTTCAGCAACGGCTACAATCACAGGTTCAAGCACGTGGTGAATAAAAGGGATGTTGTGCACCACAATGCCACCGCCCACTAAAAACATCGCGGCGGTACCCACTACAGTTAATGCTTTCATGAGCTTAGGCGCGAAACTGATCAACCCTTTACCAAAGCGAGCACGCAGCCCTGCGCCATCTGAAGTGCGCTCTAGGTAGAAACCTAAATCGTCCAATTTCACAATGCCTGCCACCAAACCATAAACGCCGATGGTCATGACCACTGCAATCAAACTCACCACCAAAATTTGTGTCACCATGCTATGGCCTTGCACTGTCCCCAACGCAATCACGATGATCTCGGCCGATAAAATAAAATCGGTCCGAATCGCCCCAGCGACTTTACGTTTTTCATAGTCATCAATCGATACGTCAGTGAGCATGCGCTCATCCGCGTCAGCGGTGCTGTGATGACTGGTATGAAACACTTTTTCTAAGATTTTTTCTGCCCCTTCAAAGCAGAGAAAAAGTCCACCGACTAACAAGAGCGGCATTATCAGCCAAGGGGCTAATGAGCTCATCAGCAAGGCGGCGGGAACCAAAATTAATTTGTTGCGAAATGAGCCTTTAGCCACTGCCCATACCACTGGGATCTCTCGTTCAGCGGCAACACCAGACACCTGCTGAGCATTGAGCGCCAAGTCATCCCCCAATACGCCTGCCGTTTTTTTCGCGGCCATTTTTGACATCAACGCCACATCATCGAGCACGGTTGCAATATCATCAAGAAGGGTAAGTAAGCTCGCGCCTGCCATGCAAATTCTCTCTTATTCATTTTCATTATTCAAAGCGTGACAAAATGTAACACCAAGCGCTGATGAAGGGAAACACAGCGATGAGAATCCCACCAACAGTGCTGACGCTTCAAGTAGCAAAGCAGTAAAGAACACTAGCTCAGTGACTGAGTATATTCGGCTGGCAATTGAGCCAGAGCGCTCTGTAACGCGGCGAAGCAGTCAGGATCAATGGCAGTATGTAGATTCTCTTGCATGATCAAAAGTGCTTTATCAATTGGCATCGCGGAGCGATAAGGACGTTCCGCGCTGAGAGCATCAAAAATATCGGCCGTCGTGATGATTCGAGTCATCACGCTGATCTCATCACCGTTTACACCACGCGGATAGCCAGTACCATCGAGTTTCTCATGATGTGCCCCTGCCATACGTGCCAACGTCTTAAAGGGCGATAATTTCTGCAAGATTTGTTCAGTAAACGCGGCATGTGCCTGAACGGCTTTCCACTCCATATCGTCTAACTTACCGGGTTTATCTAAAATGGCATTACTGACCCCTAACTTACCAATGTCGTGCAGTAATGCCGCGCGTCTCAACCAAGATCGATCAGTTTCCGAAATGGCTAATTGTCGTGCGATTAAATCAGTATACACAGCCACTCGTTCACTGTGCCCTGCGGTATAGGGGCTTTTTGCATCAACAATCTTGCCAAATGCCGTGACGATACAGTCTAAATACGCTTCATCCAAAGGCTGATGCGCTTGTGCCGGTGGTAAATGCATCACTCGTTGGCTGATATCAGAGGCTTTGAGGCTAGCCACAAAGTGCGGGTTATCCACCAACTGCTCAATAATCTCAACCAATTGTGGGTCAAACCATACACCACTACGCTCTGTAACCTCGCGTATTGCTTCGTCCAAATCATGTTCCATTTGAAAAACGTCAAACACTTGAGCTAATAACGCAATCCGCGAGAAAAGGGGGATAGCTTCACCTTTTAGCTGTTGAGGACGCCCTTGACCATTCCAATGTTCATCCAGTGAGTGGATCCCCTGCGCGACGACTTCGCTAAATCGCAACTCTCGCGCCACATCAGCCCCACGAGTACAACGAGTTTGAATAAGCTCTTGTGCATAATCATTACCATTTTTCAAAATGTCGATGGTAGTTAAAATACGTTCTGCCCAGCTCTGCTCTGAACCGGTATTTTTGACGATAAAGTTAATCACACTCGATAGACTGGTTCCGACGGTTTTATAACGCCGTTTGAAAGCGAGATCATCAGTGGCATACAACTCGCAAATTCGCGCGGCGTTGCTACTGCAGCCCGCATCTTTCAATAGCAAGGTAAAAAACAGATCATGCAGCTCAGCCTGATCGAGCTCTAATTGCATGCCAATATGCATACCAACCCAGCAACAACGAATGCAGTGCTCCGGTGGTTGGCCTTCCGTCATGTCTAAGGCGGTCGTTAGCGAAATCATTAGTTCAGAAAGGGGGAAACTATTCTCCAATCGTGTTCTCACTCAATTGCATTGGTCTGGTTGCAGTTTAGATGTGACCGTTCGGTTTAGCCAATGATTTACCTCAGTTATCAGGCCAGAGTCGGCTATTTCCTTGCTCTAACAAACCTGCATTGCCCCAAAAACAGGTTGAGGTAATGAACCCTGTTAACGGGCTGTGGTAAATCCAGCTTGGTATTTTTGATTGCTCTTAACACTCACACCTCTTACTCTGTGGGCAACTAGTCAGAAAGGAACCCTCATGTACTCTGTTTATACTTATCCTATCGGTACGCCAGGCACACCTTGGCAAGCAGCAGAACGCGAAGCGTGGCTCGCGCAAACGACGATTAAACGAGAATATCAGCAAGAAGTCGTGCCGAAAATTAACGCTTTGGCAACGGATTTTGAGATAGAGCAATACGGTGCACTATCAATAGACAAAGATCGCTACCCATTATTTGCCTTAAAAAGTCGCTCATGGAACCCTGACAAACCAACGGTGTTGATCACAGGTGGTGTACACGGTTACGAAACCAGCGGAGTGCACGGCGCGTTGCAGTTTTTAGCGACTCAAGCACAGCAGTATCAATCTCATTTCAACATTGCCGTTGCCCCGTGCGTAAGCCCTTGGGGCTATGAAACGATCAATCGTTGGAACCCATCAGCGCTTGACCCTAATCGCTCATTTTACGCCAATAGCCCAGCCGAAGAGTCTGCAAGCTTAATGCGCTGGGTCGCAAGCTTAGGTGACGTGCTGGTGCATATTGATTTACATGAAACTACAGACAGTGATGAAAGCGAGTTTCGCCCTGCACTAGCAGCGCGCGATGGGATTAAATATGAAGCCGATACGATTCCCGATGGGTTTTATACTGTCGGCGATACGGAAAATCCGCAGCCAGAATTCCAAGCAGCCATTATTGAATCGGTACGCAAAGTCACGCACATTGCACCAGCCGACAGTAAAGGCGAGATCATCGGCTCTCCGATCACTCAAGAAGGAGTGATCAACTACCCCATGAAAGCGTTAGGGTTATGCGGTGGCATCACAAATTGCTACTTCGGCACCACCACCGAAGTGTACCCAGATAGCCCAAAAGTCACAGCGCAAGAGTGTAATGACGCACAAGTCGCCGCCATTGTTGGCGCTTTGGACTACGTGTGCCGCTAAAACAATAAAACACCCAACCCCCTATGTCATGGATTCATGAGTGGTAACGAAAAAAGCAGGCCGCATAAATACGGCCTGCTTTTCTCAACTCTTAACTTGGTGAATCACATTATTAAAGAATTGTAATTTATCAGCAAGTTCACGGTCTACATTCATTACATTTGCAGATAATTCAGAAATCATAATGAGTTTATTCTTTTTTACATTCATAAAAACACTTTCGTCTGAACATAACAAATCCATTATTTTTTGAGATTTCAAACGAAGAACTCGTGTATCAAAGATTGGAATTTCGACAAAAGTTTGTATCGCATTTTCCTGTAAATTAATAAAAATCTCCTCACCACCGATCAATTCAATACCGATCGGTTCATTCCCCTCAATCCTTGAAAGCAAATTCGGTTGCACGCCCAAATTATCTACTAAAGTTTTATAAACGAGCTCTCTTAATCTATTCATTTTTTATCCTATAACTGATGAAAAAGCAGGTGGAACTGTTCATAAATGTTCCCACCGACCTGTGTAAGCAAAATGATAAATACAACTAATTTAGCTGACATTGGAAGACCAGGATCTTGGACGCTAAATACCGTTTGCAATAATCCAACAACCACACCTGTAATGACAAAACCTAAGGAAAAAATAATAATCGCATTTTTCACAATATCTAGGCATGCAGCAGTGACATCAAGTACGGTCATAATATTCCTCTAACAAACTGGTTACTTTATTATTTTCAAATTTAAATAAGTAGTATTTTTTTGCGAAAAAAACTCGGTAACTATTTACCTTCGGATATTGCCAAAATAGGTCAGGTGATAATGAATAATTTAGATAATTCGAACTCACTACTGGAAAGTTTTGTAAGACCGAATATCTAGGATTCAAATTAACACTGCCTGTATGCACATTCTTTGGCTCAGCCTCAAATAGAGTAAGAGGTGAACCTTTCAAATTATTTGAATCCCCGCCAGAAAATCTACCCATAAATATTTGAGATTGGATCTCTTTCAACGCACTAGGTGCTATCGCCCACTCTCGATTCTGTGCTCCAGAACGTAAACCGACATTCGGCTCCAAATTTAACTTACCCTGCATGGGTCGCGTCATCGTAAAGTGAGGAGAGGCAAACTTGATTCCGTCTCCTTGCTTTGATTGCGTCTGAGCCAATGCTGGTGAAGGGCTCTTTACACCCTGTTCAGAAATCAACTTACCCTGCATGGGTCGCGCCATCGTAAGGTGAGGAGAGGCAAGCTTGGCTCCGTATCCTTGCTTGGATTGCGTCTGAGCTAATGCTGGTGAAGGGCTCTTTACACCCTGCTCAGAAATCAACTTACCCTGCATGGGTCGCATCACCGTAAGGTGCGGAGAGACAGACTTTATTCCATCTCCTTGCTTTGATTGCGCCTGACTTAATACTTCAGAATGCGACCACATATAACCGCCAAAATTCGACTTAACGTGAGGTAACGGTAACGTAAGGGCCGAATGGGCAGTCGTTAGCTTGATTCCATCACCTTGTATTTTTACACGATTCAACACCATCAACGGTTGTTCTTTAAGAGCCATCTTCTCTACACCACATACAGGGTGCTTTGTTTCACTTAGTGACGATAACTGCGTCTCTTTTGTTATAAGAGAAGGTGTGATCCGTCGATTTTCGTTTACTCCCGTCATTCGTACTTTCTGATCAGCCGCTGTTTTTATTTGAGGCTTAAAAGAGAGCTCGTTCTTCTGCATTACGGTTGTATTCGCTATCAAGCCTTCGAAGCTAGCGTTGTTCTCTATTACATCACGACGTTTTTTAAGAACGCCCTTATACTTATCTTTACTCTTAGATAGGCTCGTATCAGTGGCAGAGCTGGCATCAACGGTATTGAGTTCATCGGATAAATCACCCAACATACCTTCAAAATTGTTATCCTTCGACGCCAAGGGGGTTGACGTGATTTGATTGAGTTTACTTAACATGCTTTCTCATACCTCAATTCTTCTCGGATTTCATGAAGCGCATCTTTGCGCTTTTCAAGGCGTCGTTTTTCCGCTTCAACCAGCTCTATTTCAGAAGCTAAATCCTCCGCTTTTTGTCGAGTAATCGAGGCGTCGAAAAAAACCGATTCAATGTTCGTTTTGACACTCTCGCGACGCATAAAGAGACGGCTCAGTGCGTTGTTCTCTTTTACCACGACCAAACTTTTAAGCTCTTGCTGTAACACTTCAATACGCCGCCAAAATTCCTCGATCTGATCTTGCAGTTCCTGATTGCGTTTTCTCAGCTTAACTAACATTCTTTGCTGTTTATCGATTCGAATATCAACGATCTCAATAATCTGACCAAATTCTTTCCATCGCTTCGAGTGTTTCTTCATACTCGACACCTTCAAAACCTTGTTTTAAAAACTCCATCACGATCGGGAAAAGATCAATCGCTTTGTCTGTTTCTAAATCGTTACCTTTTTCGTACTCTCCAACCCGAATCAACAATTCAACATTGAAATAGCGATACACCATATCTTTGATTTGCTCTGACAAACGGACGTATTTCTTATCCTGAACCTTATTTTGTAGACGGCTTTTGCTTTTCAATACATCAATAGCGGGATAACGGCCAGTCGAAGCAATGGTTGTTGAATACACAAGATGGCCATCAATCAGAGATTTCACCTCATGAGCAATCGGGTCATCATCTATCTCTTTTTCAATCAAGACGGTGAAAATACCCGTTACTGAACCGCACACTGAGTTGCCACAACTTTCAACCAAGCGCGACAATGCGAGCGACACACCGATCGGAATACCACCTTTAATCGGCGTACCATCCAGCATGGCTTGCGCACGAGCAAAACGAGTCAACGAGTCGAAATAGATCACCACTTTTTTACCCTGTTCCATAAAATGGCGAGCAATAGATACGGCGACTAAACCAGAACGCACCTTTTCCAAAGGATTCGCTTCCGATGTCGAAACCACAGTGATGGATTTACGAATGACTTCTGGGCCAATCTCTCCCTCTAAAAATTCGATGACTTCGCGGGCTCGCTCTCCAATCATGGCGAAGATAACAACATCAGCTTCCATGTTATTCGCCATAATAGATACGGTTGTCGTTTTGCCAGCACCGGCTGGGGCAAATAAACCAACACGTTGCCCTTCACCAATCGTAAACAACCCATCGATAATCTTAAGTTTAGTTGGAAAAACCGTTTCAATAGGCGCTCGCATCTGCAACGGGATCGGCTCAATAATGATCGGTAAATCAACAAATTCACCAGGCTGCGTTAGGTAATCATCACCATAGAGTGACTCGCCGTAACAGTTGATCACTTTCCCTACTAATGCTTTTTCATTCAAAGGAAAACAGAATCGACGAGGGGTGATTTCTACTCGTCCACCACGCTGTACCGCACCGGGTTGAAGTAGTTTGATCTCCACTCTCGGTTGCGCAACTTTCATCACTTCACCACGAATTTTGTCCCCACTCACTGTGTGAATGAAACATTCTTGGCCAACAAAGGTATCGATAGAAACATGACAAACCACTGTATCTTGATACAATTCTTTCACCTTAAAGAAGTGATTTAACATTACTCAATCACCTCAAATGAAATAGACACATAGCGTTTGAATTTACGTTTTGTCTGCGATGTGTTTTTGAACAGCTCTCCTAAGAAAGGAATACTTGAAAGCACTGGCACGGCGTTGGTTGTCGATTGAGTAACAGTGTTATCAAAACCACCGAGAATCACCGTTTGATTCGGCTTAATATAAACTTCTGTTTCCAACGATTGTGAGCTCACTCTTGGTGGCTCACTTTTGGTACTTTCAGAATCTGCCGTATCACCTAAAGATTCTTCTATATATTCAACTTTGGCCTGCACATTGCCAGATGGTAATAGTCGGCCAGTCACGTACAAACTGTTATCGGCTTCTATTTTTTGGGTTTCAACCTGGCGTTCAGAGATCAAGGTGATAGTCGCTGTCTCTTTTTTACCAAAGTGACCTTTTTGATTTTCAAGCACTAAAAGATTGGTCTGATAGACACCACGAGCAATGCCGTTGGAAGACAGCGCTTGGAAATTTTTTAAAAACTCAGTTGTCTGGGTAAAAGGTGGGATCACAATATCGTAAATCCCTTTGATACCGCTCAACCAAGCGCTATCAATACCAAAATTCTCATTACGATCAGCGGCGACGTCATACACTTTTAGCGAAAAAAGCAGTTGTTGTCGTTTGACATCAATCAAAGCTGCGATGCGTTTCGCCAGTTTAATTTCTTCCGGAGTACCTCGGACTAAAAGGGCATTGGCCGCAGGTAAAGCCTGCACATTAGACGTTTTTTCTTCCTCGTCTAATTGCTGTTTTTCACCTTCACTCAACTTAACTTTATAAGTGCGCTGTACCATTTCCCCATCACTGACATTCTGAAATTGTCCAATGTTGGTTATGGCCGCTGCAATCAATGCTTGAGCACCTGGAAAGGTGACCGTACTATCGAAAGTGCTGACACTGCGATCAATGACTGAGATAAAATGAAATTCAATTCGCGCTAATTCTAAATTATTACCGTTTTCAAGAAATTGGTTTTTATCCACCATATTGGCATAACTGACGGCATCATTGACAAATTTACGTGTGCCAGAGAATAAAATTGAGTTTCTTCGCTCGGTTAATTTGAGCTTAGTTGTTAAGTTGGTATCAAAGGTTTGTTTCAATTCTTTCAGTAACGCTTGAGATGAAATATTACGTGGCTTATAAGCGTAATTAATATACGTTTTTCCGGCTTCAACCGTTAGCATTCCACCATAAACATACCAGTCAAAATCATACACATCAGAAAGTCGTCTCAATAGCTCAGGCCCTTCCCCTGATAACGTTTGAGTCAGAATCTGACGTTGGGTTTTATCATCAAGATCATTGACCAGTTTGACTTGCATATCCTTGGCAATTGCAGATAAGGCTCCTTTTAAATCAATATCTTGCTGTTTAATTAGTACACTGGCTTGTGCCATTGTTGCACACAAGAAAAAAGCCAATGACAGCAGTTTAATCTTCATTAAGTATCTCTTTTAAACGTTCTTGGTTTTGCTTCATTTGACGCACTGTTTCATTCATAACCGATTGTTTCAGTATCATCTCCACAATCTCATCTTGACTCAGCATGTCTTCTTCAGTAATTCCCTCTTCCTTGATATTAGTTGTTACTTCATTTTGTACTTTCGTGGTTCGCGAAACTTCCTGAGCAACAGTATCAAAATCGTCCATACCGCTATGCGTTTGAGCAATAGCCAACCTGTTTGTCATTTCTACTCTATTATTCATAACCTACCTTTTGCATCATTTGTTTGAACACATAAAACTGGTCACTCAACAACCAGAGATTAATGATAATAATAACTACGATCGCTTTAATGCTTGTCGTAACAAACATAGACAATGACGCCTTTTTAAAAAAGAGATCCACATAGCCACAACCTACCGTAATCGTGAGCATCAAAATTATATATTTCCCTGATACAACCATCATCATCGATAAACTATCGACGATCATGAAGTAAAGTGTTTCAAACGGATTGTTGATGTCTTGATTCTGTGTTTGCGTAAATACATCAAAGAGTGGACGAAATAAAGCACCACTCTCTAGTGCATACATCAGGAAAATAAGACTGCTGATTTTAGCAAGTGCTTCTGATTCATCAGTAAAACGACGGTCCTGTACAGACTGCTCGTTCAGCAAGAGCAATTGCTGAATAACATTACCTATCGTGCCACTTAACCAATATGGCACTGAGGAAAAAAGCGCAAAAAATACAACACTTGCAACCCACCAAGGGGTTGGAACTTGTGCCAAATCACTCGCATCTAGCCCAATCGCAAGCACAATCGCGATGGCTAAACACGTGGTATTATCCAAATAAAGCCGAGTAGGGTTGTAAATTTTCAGGAATAAAAACAACCCAGCAAATAAAAGCCAATCGGGAAAAAGTACCGCTTCCATATCACGCAAGCGCTCTGAACAAAAGAGTCCAGCTGTCTGAAAAATAGAACACAGCAAGCTTAACTGGGGTAGAGATTACCGTTGGTGATAACATCGTCATCCCCACCCCACTCAATATCACGGCAATTAAGAAGTCGATACTCACGAAGATCAAATACAACTTCAACCCAAGTTCAAACCCTTGATACAGATCTAATACTAAACTGCCCAGAAAATACTTAAACGTATCCGTGGTTTCATCAAAGTTCAGCGGAATATCAATCATGGAAAGTAACTGGTTTGTCTTTATTTTAGATCGTTCCAACAGCTCAGGAAAAAACTCAAACATATGACTTGCTAAATAGTACATCGTTATATTTTGCGGTTTTTCTTCTTCCAAGCTTTGATCATAAAACACGTCAAACATCTGTTCATTTTCTGATTGCTCAGAAAAATAAGGTTTTATGCGCTCTATACCGGGTTTTATATCGGGCCACACACTATTTAGCGCCATGAGTGCCGCCAATAAATTCACCACAATCGCCGGTGGGATTTGCTGTGTTCCAACCGCGTTTTTGATAATATTTAACACTATATTGTATTTAACAAAACCAGAAAAACAGATGAAAAACACCGTTGACAACAATACCAATACCAATAAAAGTAATAAGTTGGCACCTGAATAGGCATTGTCAGGGCTAAGTAGCTGAAGCATATTTCACCGTCATTAAATACATCAAAAAACAGGCATGATGCCTCTTATAAAATTAGATATTTCTTGCTGCTGCAATAATCGAATCTTTTAGTGACTTCAAGGTTGTTGTCCCTGTCTGTGCTGCAATACTCTGATCTGACATCAATTTTTGCAGTTCCAAAGAATCCGATGCAGAAAGATCCAGAGCTCCCGTAGTGGCATCAGTATGAGCCGTAATGAACGTCTCGATTGCACCATCAGCTTGTGCAATAAAATCTTGAAAAGTACTACCGACTTCACCTGTAGTCAGTGCATCATCAGCAATAATAGCTCTAATAGCCGCCATTTTTTGTTTTCCTTTAAGTAATAAAAAGATGAAGTAGATGTAAGAAATGCTCACAGCCCACATCAATTTGCGATGGCCAACACTAACAATGATTCACCGACGCATAAAATGAAGAATGTTGATTATTTGCGAGGTATAAAAATTCAACATTTTTCACAACCCTATTTTATCCGTAAGGTTAATAGCTTACGCTAAACAATGAAGGGTCTAATTGATTGATAAATAAAGGAGTATTGTTTTTATCCATCTCTGGGCTTGATGGTGTAAATACTATCTCCCCGAGAGACTCTGTCATCATTATCTGACTTTTTTGTTTAACTTTAATCATGGGGAGAATACCCGCAGGGTGTCGGCTCATTGAAGAAATGCGCTGAAACGCGATTTCGGTCAATTGAAACTGGTTACGATCCGCTTTGCTACTACGAGAAAGCTGTTGATCGAACTTAGCCAATAGTTTGTGTGCAGCTTTGGTGCTCTTACTTCGAGTAAGTTGCTCAACGAGTTCCTTTGTCAGTACATCTAACTGGTTTCGTTCTAAGCGATATTTTGCCGTCGCTTGCACAAAAGACTCTCGCCCTGCGTTGAGTAATTGGCTTTGACTTTGGCTCGATGCTTTAATTTCTTGCAGAAATTTACGTCCTGTAGCTGATGTTTCACCACCAATTATCTGACTAAGAGAACGCGAATATTTAGGTCTGATATGAATATGACGACGAATATTATCAGCCCAACGACAACGCCAATGAATTCGTTGATCATAACTCACTTTCAAGTGTTCTATTTTATCGGCAGCAATCTCTTTGTTGACTTCGTGGTAACCCATTTTTTCTGCTATAGCCAATTTGGTCAATATACTTACCCCCCTAGCTTGTAGCTGTTTTTCTCCTGTACCGTTCGTGTTCAACCAATGATAAAGTTGGTTCAACTGAATATGATTTTGGTGGTCAGTTTGAATGGGTTGTAACAAATCGAGATCATTACTGCTGACGTCGTTCTGAGTCATCCAATCGTTTTGTATCACGTTACTACTTTGGAGCACGACCGCAGGCGTATCATCAATTGGTCCATTAATGCCATGCATTGAGGCTAAAGGCAGTTCATGGCTGCCTAACTGGTTAAAACGTGTAACATAACCATGCTGAGCCAAACTAGGGGTGGTGGTTGCAAACGTTTTTTCATCGATTGCTGTGGGGAAAGCATAGGGGGGAGCAAGTGGAAACACCATCGCTGTCACTCCAGAACCCGCGGAGACATTTAAACTCGCAACGTAGTCAGTTTGGACATGTAAACTGCTCTCATTTCCTATTTTAGTGACGCGCTTATTCTCTCTGGCCACCGAAACATCGGCCCCAAATTTGATATAAGACCGTGGTGCCACCATAAACATATTGGGTGACACATTTATCCCCCTTTGCAGCCGAACTTCAGAGTTTTCGGCCAACGTCACCTTAAGTGTTTTTGTCTGCTCACTCGTATATTGGGGATGACTTATCGTATCTTGATACTCTTGCAGAACTTTATCCCCATCTTCGAGTTTGAAGAGGTAGCCTAGCATTTTTGATAAGTCGACATTTTTTACATTAAACGCGAAATTTTGTTCATGTTCTTTCTTCGCAGTTAAAGCTAAGGTTGCTTCAAAAGGCAACACAGTCACCACAGATCCATACTGATCCTTCACCAGGTTGGCAATGTCTTCCATGCCCGCCCCCGTACCAAGCATCGCTGTTGCCATTTTATCTTTTTTTCGAACGAACTGAATTTGCGTTTTTTCATCACCAAGCGCCACTAACTTACAATCATAGTGCTTTTCATAATAAGCCATTACACCTGCAAAATAGCCCCCGGCAAAAGGTAAACCAAAATGGGCAATTCCAGCAAAGCCGCTCAGCCCCTGCTGTGCGCTTAACGTTAACGCATCTCCCTTGGGCAAGGCATGCATACGCTGAACGATTTGATCCAAGATCTGATGAGCGGGTGTTTGATTGCCTGTAACATGCGTCCATACTTTCCCCAAACCATTCTGCTGGTTGTTTAGTGACTCAGCCATACGAGAATGTATTTTATTAGCACACCGCCATGCCTTCATCGAAGGACAGCCCGTTTGGATAGCACTATTCAACTCGTCACTTCTCTCGTTCAACAATTTATGTTTTAGGGTATCCATCGGATTTGTTTGGATTTTAATAGATTCAGAAGCCCCCTGACAGGCGAGATAAAGCCGAGTATTGATCAGCGTTCGTTCAATATATGAGAGATAAAGGTCAATCTCTTTATATTTAAACGAAGAATGGGTCGAATCTGTCAATGTTGTTAACTGATTCTGCATTGACCGTAGGATTGAGTGGATAGGCTCGATTGATAAGTTCTGAGCATCGGAGTGTAAAAGCAAATCCGAGAGCTGTTTGTTTAATATTGATATATTTTCTTTTAAGGCAGAATCCATTAAGCGTTTACCACTCACGCTGGTAATCACTACTTGATCGAGCACTTTTTCACTCGATTTCAATGAGTCAAGAATGAGTTTCTCTGCTGTTAGCTCTTCTATTTTATCGCTATCTCTAGTGTTATTTCCAACGCAAGAAATACTGAGTGCAACACGAAGCCGTGAATCTAATCGTGATCTATCCTTATCAAATTCATCCGTTAAAAAACACTTATTCCATTCATGTCTTAAATACGACTTCAAACTCAGCTGCTTAGCCAAACGCTGTTCAGCCATTACAATTTCAGCGGGCAGATGGCGATGATTCCATCTCTGTTTTCCCCATAACGCCATGGTATGTAACCCAGGATCAATCGATTTAGCATAAGACTTAGCTGCATCGACTTTTCTACCTCGTTGCCACTTTTCGTTGCCGCGTGAGACTCGATGCTTAATTCCATCAATCCAGCCAGACAGTGGCACAAATTGATTGCCAATATGCTTCACTTTGTTGCCAACAAAAGGGTTAGCATTGACAAAATGACTACTGTTGTTGGCCGCGAAATGCGCAAAAGCAATTGGTGGCGTATCAGAAACCGCCGATTGCCATTTTTCAGGTAATGCATTTGTTTCTGTTCGGAATTCCAAATGTTGCGTATCGAGATAAATAATTCGTTGTCTACCTGTATTTTCGCCAATGGTTGCAATAGTGACTTGTAACCATTTCCCGCAAGGCTTGATGTGCTGAATATATTCTTGGTCTGACAAGGGTGGAGCCAATTGCGCCTTACCACTAGCGACACTTAATCTGCGATTGTTTAAGGAATCAATTTTTACATCTGCTTCCTGTTCACCTTTCAGCATGAGCGTTACGGGTGGCGTGTTATCACTTCCCAATGTCACTTCAGTATTCGCCGATGTATGAACATCAACAACTAATTGACCCTGACTCGTCAATTTAGGCATAAGTTTAATGTGGCTACAGTGCGTATTACCCGTCGTTATATCCGTATAAACGGCTTGAAGATTTTGCTTTTTGTCAATCCAAAGTTGAGTAATTCGCTTATTAGGGATTTCAATGGGTGCGAATAAATAATCAGCTTTACGATGATGGAATGGCCGACGATGCCACATCTCACGTAATAAACCACGGTTTTTCCCCGTGATTAGAATGAGTTTACCATCTTGAATTGAAGCCATCATTTTAAGACCATGAGGTTGATCAACACTGGTAAGGTCTACAAAGTGCTGAGCACTAATAGTATCTGGACGAATAGGATTAAACATTAATCCATTTTCGTTTTCGTTTATGTCTTGATGAATAGAATTGATCTGCGTAGCCGGTACATTCGTAACCATAGGGATTACCACTCTTCTTCGTAGAATAAGAAATACAATCTATGCCTGCACAATTACTTATTAATAGCCATATAACATATTTTTTAAAAAAAAGAGAACAACAATGGCTATCAACACTTATAACTAAAAAAACAAAAATGGTGCTCACTCAAAACAAGCAGCAAAATACCTTTAACCTTACTACTTGCTTTAAGATAAAACTTAAAATATTCAGCCCATTCACGACCAGAGGACCATAAACCCGATCGTACAAAGTGAAGCGATTAGCGCTGCAAAAAAGACAACAAAAAAAACCAAATGACCTCTAACAAATAAATCAATAAATGAATCATTATATTCCATCTGCATTGTCGAAGAATCCGATCTATTTACAGCACTCAAGGTAGGTCGTGCCGCTAATTTCCGTTCACTACTCGTCACACGTTTTATTTCTATTGCTGGAGGAATATCAACCCATAATAAATCTGAAAATGGAACCTCCGTAATTAACATATACCCTTCTTTAGGAACCGTCTTAATTTCACATGTCACTCCGTCAAACAATGACAAATGTTTACGCAAATTTGACACGGCTTTAGTCAATGAGGTTTCACTGACTAATACTTTCCCCCACACTTGTTCATGAATTTCTTCTTTAAGAACAACTGTATTACTTTGTTCACATAGCAATTTTAAAATAGCACCATCTCGGCTACCGAGACTAACAATTTGTTCATCTGCTAGAATTTCACATTTCAGGGCATCAAAAATAACTTCTTTTCCCAACGTATAATTTCTTTCCATAGGTCTACCCTCTTCTATTTTTTCGAAATTAAAGTCCTTAAATCCACCAAAAACCGATAAATTGCACCCCCGTGAACCTGTGAATTACGTGTTATTTTGCAAAAAAAAATTAATGCATTAATAATAACAGGATAAGGAACACGGAATAAAAAGAAAGGTAGTGAACGGCACCAACTTTCTTTTTAAAAATTAACTTTCTATTGCATTTACTTGCTCAATGGACACACAGTATTGGTCATCGACCTTGACCAGAGTCCCCACTGCGATCAATTCATTACCACTTTTCAACATCACTTGCGATTGAACGAAATCTGAAAATGATTTTATCTGTCCCTTTTGTAATTGATGGAGTTCGCTTAACGTCATCGTGCAATGGCCGATCACAACGTCAATGGCAATTTTCATTATTTTTACCCCTTCGCCATAGCAACAATAGCTCTGCGTATATCACGAATTTCTTCTTGCGCAGAAGAGATGTCCGTCATAATATTTTTAAACAGTTGTTGCTCGGTATCTAGATCAACTTGAATCGTGTCACAGAATGCAGTCATGGTCGCATTCATTGCTTGTAGATCGTTATAACTCACTCGATAAGTTTTTGAGTCTGCTAAATTCTTGCCAGTAATCGCAGCAATGCCTCTTGAATCATTCAAATCGTTTGCGATAATTGCCTGTATTTGGTCTAGATAACTAGAAGAAGCAGCATCTCCTAACGGTGTTTTATCATTATTTGTCGGGTTAACATTCGGTAAGTTATCTTGCATTATCAAACCCCATAAGCGGTTGATTTCTGCGATAGCATTTGCTTTCTTTTCAATTTCTTTAGCCGCTTGATCCGCTCTCAATGTTTGATCACTCGTGTATTTCGACAAAATATCATCAATTAACGATAATGGATCTTTAGTACCGGATGAAAATAAGCTTCGAATCTGATTGCTCTGATGGCCAGTTGTGGCTCGTTTGACCACTTCGCTATCTAACAGTCGTCTTGTGGCACTATCTAAGGATGCTCTATCGTCAGTATCCAAAAAAGTAGACATAACGGGGCTGATGGTTGTCATACAATACTCCTACTAAGGTTGAATTAAATATATTCGGGTCTTTAAACCCTCTTTGAACACTATTTTATTGGGACTAATACTTTCTATTACTCCCAGCAATGGAACCTCGCTACCTTCCCAATAACGGTCAAGTGCATCATAAAGGTAACGACCTGCGGTTGTTGAATAAAAGACGGAATAAGGAAAAGCTTGATCGTCAATAATTTCCTCTTCACCTTCACGAGATTTCACACGGCTTATTACCTGATTCAATCCCGCTTCTTTTAAAAGCCGAGTCGCACTGGTTCGGTTGGACACAAACCAATCATCGCCTTGTTTCTTGAACTCAAGACCATATTGTCCAAATAACGCCATAACCTGATGATCTATTTCATTAGTTTCAACGCGTATTTGATCTCGTCCTTCACGTTGAACTAATTTCCCAACCAAAGGTTGACCTGAGTATGCTGATACTAATTCAAGAGTCAGTTGAGAGGCCTGTAGATAATTATCTGAACTCACAATATTGATATTCTCAAGCCAGCTATTGGGTAAACCTACTAGCGATTGTTCTTCAAAAACATAAAATTTTCCGTCTTTGAGGTAACCCGATCCCAACTGTTGCAAATAACCAACGATTGACGCTTGCTGTTGCATTTGAAATAACAAGAATACAAGCGCCGTCATTATAATATTGAGCAACAGGCTAGACACAATTAAAGGACGATACTCTCTGAAACGATAACGCTTTAAACAAGGCTTACGCGCTCCTTCCTTATATAGAAAAAAACTCAATCCCTTAAAACGATATACCCGATTGGCGATCAACCGCTTCACTTTATGACTTTTATTGAACCCTTTAATTATTGGAACCGACCCCTTGAGCTCAATCAACAATGTCATATCCGCTGGCAAACTTTCAGGGGCAATTAACGCGTCAGGGTGCTGGCTCTCTTTATTCCCTGTTATTTCAAGTGATGAATCAAGCGGCAGTGTTACTCCTTGTAAATGGCCCCCAACAAACTCAATCAGCCACATGTTGTTTTATCTCTATACTCAACCGTTCTGCAAACGTGACACTCTCACTCAAATAACGTACAAGCTCTTGCGGGTATTCGGTCATCGGCCGATGACGGATGAAATGAAAACCACCTTGGCGAAGCTGTGCCAAATAGCCATCAAGACTAAGATGAAATTCACCGTTCAGACGCAGTGCCAACTCAGGCTGTGTTGCCAATTCCGGCATTTCCACCAAAATCAGCAACTGATTAGCTAAACCTACGCGCTGGCCATCTTCAATTCGACACAAGCGCTTTCCATAGTGGCAAGCTAAAGCGTCACCGAGCTCTACTTTCATCGCCGTACCTTGAGTGAACTGAATAAACTCACTGACTAATAAAGAGAATTTTCTATTTTTCATTGTTTTTTAGCTTAACCTCAATCATAAAACGGCGTTGAGCAACTCGCTCTTGCGCTGTTGGAAGGGCGTTTTCAACACTTGCCCGAATATCAATAGGGATATTTCTCATCCCCTCTTCAATTAAAAACTCGCGCACCACTCTCGAGCGTTGATCGGACAATTGCCGATTCTTTGCATATGAGCCCGATGAATCAGCAACGCCATACACTAAAAGGCTCTCCACCGGGAGAGTTTGTAGTTCCCTGAGCATCGCAAGCAAAGTGTGACGGCCTTGCACAGTTAATTGGTATTGATTGACAACAAATAAGTTTTCAAATTTCAGTAACCAATGTGCACCATCAAGTTCTGTAACCACAATGCCATAAGAACGCTGCCACGCAGACACATCAAAAGCTCGGCTCTTTTCGGGCGCGATCAAATTACTAAATGCCAAATAATCGCCGTCACAGTTCTTTACTTCTATCAACCCATAAGTATTAAGGTTAGCGATGTAAAAACGGTTGGGGCTTTGAGGCTGGGCAATTTCAATGCACCCGCGCTGGTGGGGAGAGCCTTCACCATATTCGGGTGCACGACGTACCCAAAAACGCAGGTTATCGGCATCAGCGACATGAGAGTAAACTAGGTTATACACATCCGGTTCCCAGTCATAATCCAGCGCTAGGTTGTCATCACGTATTTGATTGCTACAAGCTGTGAGAGCAAGCAAGCCTGCCAAAATAAAACTCACCTTATGATTTTTTTGCATTCTGATGCCTTTTAAGTGCGGAAAGAATAATAGCGACGTCGCGGTAAAACTCCTTCGGAATAAAATCCTCACCATTTTTCATCTTGCGATAAAACGCACGAGCCAACGGTTTATTTTCAATAATCGGCACATTCATCTCTTGCAACCGCTTACGCTCCTCTTGAGCTAATGAATCAGTACAAATCTGCAATACAACAGGGGCACGATCTATATTTCGGTCATAACAGATTGGGACCAAAATGTGCGTAGGGTTTGCCAAAGCAAAGGTTGGACGACGCCCTTTCACCATTGGTGCATCCATGACCTCGCGCATTTTACGTTTCCGTTCAGACTTGATTTCTGGCGACCCCTCGGTTTCTTTCATTTCATTTTTCATTTCCGTAAAGGTCATTCGGTTTTTCTTATGAAAGTGATAACGCTCCACTAAAAAATCGACGCAGCCTACACACACACCGTAAACGACATAGAGCATTGAAACAAAAGCAATATAAAACATTAGCTTATAGAGGAAATCACTACTGTTATTGGTCTCTTTAAGCATGTTTAATTCACCGCCAGTAATATCGAAAACATACTTGAGCAGAAAGAGCAGAAACAATAGCTCTAGCACCTTTCGTAAGGCGCGCGAAAGCGCTTCTATACCAAAAATGTTTTTGAAACCGGTCACTGGATGGATCTTTTCAATTTTGAATCCAAGCGACTCGGTACTGATCACCGTGCTATTAATCAGTACCCAGTTAATCACGGCCATGACCAGCTTTATCATGAATATGCTGCCGATACATAAACTCAGAACCGACACCACCAGATGAAAACCCACTTGAGTGTCAGCGTAGAGGATCACTTCAAACCATTCATCGTTATGCTCAAACATA
The DNA here is from genome assembly GCF_963888495.1 of Vibrio sp. 2-2(8). Lineage (NCBI taxonomy): Bacteria > Pseudomonadati > Pseudomonadota > Gammaproteobacteria > Vibrionales > Vibrionaceae > Vibrio > Vibrio sp. 2-2(8). The sequence goes on from NZ_CAWPJM010000033.1 coordinate 332,382, forward strand.
AGAAAAAGCATCCCACTGAATATCAGAGCGAAAGCGACCAGTTCCAACGTTGGTTCTGCGAGTTCTGTTTTGGGAAACTGTCCTTTTTTTTTCAAATCACGCAGTTTCTTTTCCGTGGGCGGATATTTTTTGGGTTCTGTCGATTCCATGTGGGATTCTCTTAAGCCGCAACTTGCAAAGCTTCAGATGAAGCAACACAAGCAGAATCGGCAATGTCACCATGACTGCAGACGGGCATGGTTGAAACAATTTGTTGGAAGAAAGCCTTCACTGCCGTTATCTCATTATCGTTCACCACAAGGATCGGCTTATTACCATTTAATGTAGTTAAGCGAAGAACTTCAGCACGAAGCTCTTGTTGCACTTCAAGCAATCGGTCTACATCTTCCATTTCACCCATCACAAATGATTCGATCAATTCCGTGAGTGGTTGCTCTAAAAGTGCAACGTGGATCTGATTTTCTTTATTGAGTAAACGCGAAGTGATTTCATATTTAGCTTGACTGCGAATACGAGTCAGCCAGTTTTTGGGCTCGTTCTCCATTCGTGACCAATAGATCAAGGCCTCAAAAAAACTGATACGATCAAGATAAAACTCTGGGGCTCGGATCATCTCTTTCAATACATCATGGACGCGATTTAACCCAATGGCCGCGTCAACTTCACTCTTCATGACTTCACTTTCATTAGACAGATCAGCAATGATGTTGCTGGTGTACTGTAAGTTGTATTTTTCAACTAAACGCTTACGCAAAAAATAGTCTGCTATCTGCGCGATATTCACCAGCACATCATGGTTACGCACAAAGACATCGTCATTCATGATCTCCACCAAATCGTCCGCATCAGATTGTGTAAAACCAAACATACGAATGTCGGAAACAAACACTTCAATATCAAACTGTTGTGCTTCATCAACGATGATAGCCGGAATCCCTACGTGTTGACCCCAAATCGAGCTCTCGATCAACTCCAGCCGACGTTGGATGACCATTTGCGACTGGCTATCACGCAAAACGAATTTGAGAGATTCGAATACACCACTGCCTTTCGGATCGAAAGTAATCGATGCCGCAGGCGCATCATGCTTACCACGCAAAACAAAGGAGAGAATTGCACACAATAACGCCAAAGGAAGACAGACATGCAATAAATCCAAATTGAATACGCCGAGTAATAAGATCACGACACCGATGATCAACAAGCTTTTCCAAAATGAACGAATTTGCGTCATCAATTGGCCGATAAAAGGACGAGATTCCTCTTCAGAACCTTTGATCCTCGTTAAATAAACCCCACACGCTAAAGACAATAGTAAACTTGGAATTTGAGACACCAGACCATCACCAATGGTGAGTACAGAGAAGCGGCTGACACTTTCCGATAATGAGAGATCAAATTGGTTGATACCAACGTAAATCCCACCAAAAAGGTTGACTAAACTGATCAAAATTCCAGCTATCGAGTCACCTTTTACAAATTTCATCGCCCCATCTAAAGAACCAAACAGCTTATTTTCCGTACTTAAATCGGCACGCAGTTTTTGTGCCTGTTCGCCACTAATCAAGCCACTTTTTAGGTCGCCATCGATGGTCATTTGTCGACCAGGTAATGCATCCAGTGAAAAGCGCGCACCGACTTCGGCAACTCGCTCCCCCCCTTTCGTGACGACTAAAAATTGAACAATGGTGATAATGACGAAAATCAACAACCCTGAAATAAGGTTGCCACCCATAACAAATTCACCAACAGTTTCAATAACATGGCCAACGTCTTCGTTAGCAATAATGTTTCGAGTTGTCGCAATTGAAAGCAATAAACGGAAAGTCGTTAATAGCAACACGACCGTGGGTAAAAAAGTCACTCTTAAAGGCTGATCGTTTTCTAACATGATGACCAACAGCAATATAGAGCTAATAAAGCTGAGTAAAATAAGGGAATCAATCACTACGCCTGGCAAGGTGACCAAAATGATGGTGGGCAGCAACAGCGTAATGATCACACTACTCGGGTTGAACAGTATTGGATAACGTTTAAGAAGCGGGATCATATCAGCCCCAAACCAGTGTGTAGCTCGTTAACCAACTCAGCAGTATTAATGCTAATGATGCTATCTTGGTTTTCAATGGTCAGTGTAACACCATGATTATCACGAACCTGCTCAACCTTCAGTGACTTCATTTCATCCTCAACTTCACCATGTAGCACTTCAATTAGATGGCAAATTAAGTTATCGCTTTGACTTAGTTTTGTTAGACGTGATTGGATGGCCGAAATAATTGAATGCTTTATTTCATCTTTCAACAGAGCCAAACTTTCTTCCTGTTCTGCCAACAAATGTTCCAAACGTTCTTCTGCCGTCTCTAACCAATGCTTTTGTTGGACAAACCAACCATCAATGACCGATTGAGAAGCTTCATTGATGTGAGAATTTAAAGACTGTTCCTTGTCTTGGATCATTTGTACAACTTGCTGCTCCACAATCGCTTGGTATTCGGACACTCGTTCTTCCATTGCCATCAGCAAAGCACGCGCTTCGTGGTAAATACGCAACTCTGCTTTTTTAATAACATTAGAATCTCGATTACGTTTCAAGCTGATTTGCGGAATGCGTTTTTCTGCAGGTTCAATTTCAATATACAATGTGCACCTCACTTCATTATTGAGCGTAATGTAATTAGACTCTCGCTTAACCACAAAAGAAAAAAAAAGACCAAATCTGAACAAGCCTGATTTGGTCTAAAAATAAGAATGAGATTTCTTGATATCTTTAATTTGATGCCCGAATTAAATTCCGCTCACTGACTGACTGGCCTGCCACAACCAACCCTCCACTATGGAAAACGCTTTGTCGTGTAGCTTCATTATTATTTTTTATATTTTTTTTTAACTGTTGAAAATGCGCCATTTTCAATTCATCAAGTGGTTTCAAATTGTTACGAATTCCCTGAGTATAGTTTTGGCCTAGGCCACTGACTGCACCACCCGTGAGCAAAACTTTATCATTACCTGAAGATTGTTTTGGTTTAACCCAGCGAGATTGGCCGTTTTCGGTGATCTCTTTAGTCCACTGGTTTGAAGAAGTCTCCACTGTTAACTCCTTAGTTGCTAGCGGCTTGGAATATTGTCGCTCTAGCTTCATCACCTTCTCGGAGCTCTCTCGCATAACCTCCAACTTTTCTGTTATGTTTTGCGGCGTAATCGGCAAAGTATCAATTGGTTGAGGATTACGTTTCTTTAACTCCATATCAAGCCTCTCGAACGCACTTCCTGAAGAAGTTGGCACACCATCAGCTCTATCGAATCCCTGCTGTTGAACTGTTTTAGCATTTACTGAGTCAATGGATTTTAACTCCCAACTTCCTTGTTGCTGTAGCTGCCAGCTATGAGTGCCATTTTTACCTATCGATGGTTTTTCTTCATTAGCCACTAGGCGCGCACTATTCTGTGAATGGGTTATTTGCGCATCCAACATTTGATCAAAACCATCCGCTCGATGGTGTTGAGGCGTTTTAGGGTGTTGAACTTCCTTAGTATCAGTTTGATCGTTCTCTTTACCTGTAGTGACAACCGTCGACGATGGCCTATTTTCCGTTATGTCTTGCGGCGTAATCGGCAAAGTGTCAAATGGTTGAGGATTACGTTTCTTTAACTCCATATCAAGCCTCTCGAACGCACTTCCTGAAGAAGTTGGCGCACCATCAGCTCTATCGAATCCCTGCTGTTGAACTGTTTTAGCATTTACTGAGTCAATGGATTTTAACTCCCAACTTCCTTGTTGCTGTAGCTGCCAGCTATGAGTGCCATCTTTACCTATCGATGGTTTTTCTTCATTAGCCACTAGGCGCGCACTATTCTGTGAATGGGCTATTTGCGCATCCAGCATTTGATCAAAACCATCCGCTCGATGGTGTTGAGACGTTTTAGGGTGTTGAACTTCCTTAGCATCAGTTTGATCGTTCTCTTTACCTGTAGTGACAACCGTCGACGATGGCCTATTTAAAAGATGAGAATGCCTAGTCAATATATCACTTGTCATCGATTCAGGAGCGTGTACAAAGGCATTTACACCATCATCAAACCTAACATGCAATGCGGTATCACCATCAAAACTATCAAAAAATTCCTCAACACCAGCCGCGACTGACGCTGGTTTATCCGCAGTTGCCTGCTGACGATTTAGCGTGCTCACCCCGACTACTTTTTTTACTCCCGAAGTTGAAAAACCTTGTGAACTATTGTTGGTTTGAGAAGCGGTAGATGACGTTTTCTGCTCGGTGGTCGATTTATGATTTTTATCATCTTCACGGAAAAAATAAACATTACCTTCCGTAGTGGTTGGAGAAGTAATGGTAGTTGGAGCAAAAATATTAGTCGGAGCAAAAATAAAGTTATTACTACCAATGGTTGCATTCGGTTGACCAACATGTTCCCTTCCCTGTTCGGTGTCTGACTCATCGGGCCTACGTCCTTCTTCAGATGGTACCGAGTTAGGATTTGGCCTGTGCCTAGGGGGGGTATTTTCAGGCTGTGGTTCTGGCTCTGTTTTTGGATGCTTAGCTTTATCCCCGGTAAAATATTCTGAGCCACCATACATGGCTCCACACATAGCATTAATGTAAGCGGCGGCAAAAACTAGCCCTATCGGGCCTGCCAGAATACCCAAGGTAATACCACCAACCGCACAAGCGCTTATATGAGCTTTCGCTTTGGGTTGATTAGCGTATCGATTCGATTTTTTGTGAGTCTTCTTTTTATTCGCTTGTGCTTCTGAGTCAGTGGTAGAACTTGTCGATCCTTCTGCTGGAGGATCTTCTGCATCGATTACTGAGGCGGTAGGTAAAGCACTATCTGGAGTCTGTGGAGGCTGATTTGACGCTAAGTGTGGCTCTTGACTCCCAAGCGCAGACGGCTCTGGGCTCGCCGAAGAAACGGGAGAATCTGTTGCAGAGTGCAGAGATTGGGCTGGTGATACTGAACTGATATGACTAATTGGATGCGGCATACTAAAACCTCATTGTCTCTAATAATTGAATAGTGATGCGGCGAAGGTCATCGTCTCTTATGCTGTGATCTTCACAAGCTAAGGTCAGATAACCATCCACCCGGATCAAAAAACCATTTGATGCTGGCTCAAAACACAGTAAGCCATTAATAACCTGCTGCGTATTCTGTACATGAACCAACTGAAAAAAAGGCACGATAGGAAGAAGTAAGTAGTTTGTATACTGTTCAAATACAACCTCTTCATTCTGTTCTATGTGCAGTAAAAACTGCTCTATTTCGTTGAGTGTCACTGGCATTTATTTCGAAAACACCCAGACTAAATCTTCATCAGACAACTCAAGGATCTCCTGAGTATCAAGATAGGTCTCAAAGGGTGACCAATTCACCGTCAAACGCAGATCCTCCGACAGCTGGATAGGTTGTAATTCAAGCCCATCATCATCAATATCCAACGATGCAATATCCAAATAAAGCGTGGCCTGCAAATCATCGCAGGTTAGGACGCATTCAAATAATGGAGCAATCCCCGACTCATGCGGATAAGACTGGTAACCTTGATAATGCACACCTTTCGACGCTACGGTTTGCGTCATTAAGTAGGCGAGATAATCGTTGTCTAAATACTTCACTTCAACGCCAATCAAGCGTTCCGCTTCTGAGGCACGAACATAACCTTTCGCTTCGATTCCGATGTGCATAACACGAATCTCCAGCAAATCTTCGGCAAAATCAGGCGCAAAATGGGGGGCAATAAAATCAAGCGTTATCGATTGATTATCAAATTGATGCCCTGCAACGTTGTTGATTTGTCTGCAAAGTTCTGATGTCAATTGATAACGGGCTTCTACCGTTACTGTTGTCTGTTGTTTCATACTCGTCACCGATTTCGTGAAAGGAGCGCAAGTACATCGCGGCTCATTAAATAATCTTTTTCGTCGATCCAATCCCGGATACCTTGTGGTATTTCGCACACCATCTCATACAACAACTGATAACTCTCTTTTGAGGTCATCGTTTTAAAATCCGGGCTCTGAACAAGACGCAGAATAAAAGTAATGTTGTGGAACTGACTTTCTAGAATTCCTTCGACAATAATGGCCTTAACGGTTCCTTCTGAATAATTTCTTAGTCGTTCAAACCAAGAAACCACAGCTTTCTTATCGAGATAGATCTCGGCATCCGATAAGCGATTCCAACTCAAACGTTGAGATTTACTTTTCAAAATCTCGTAGGGATCCAGTGACTTATTTTCTAATTGACAATGGGTCATGCGAGTTTGCTTATTTTTCATCATCATGTTCTTTTTTACGCGCTAATTTCGGACCGCTACGTTCTCGTGTATCGTATTTCCTGCACAATGCCAGCAACGAAAGTAGGCCTTCAAGATAATGTTCATAAGCCACTAACTGTTGCAACGTTCCACTGTCTGCTTCCATCTCCTCAGCCATAACTCCCAAAGAATTGAGGTATTGTTTTATCTTGTTACGAAGAGCTGCAGGATAAAGGTGTTCTGAATGTTGAGCGGCTTGCAAAATAAAGTGCTGCGCATCATTGAGTGATTTGATATCAGTGATGGTATCGGCAAAACCTTGCCAATCTCTTAATGCTTTTAATTGATAACTGTTCAACATCCTAGCAAACTGGCGTTGATGTTGAGGCGTCATCAACTTACGCCGAATGCGAAACAACCGTGGATGTTTCTTCGTTCGTTTTTCCGCTTGCTTTACATCTCTTACTCGCTTGGGCTGATTATCTTCACGAGTTTGCTTTGTCGGAGAAACATCTGAGACCCGTTCAGTCTTCGCTAAAATAGAAATTGACACACTACGCATAGATAAAATAGAGCGAGCCGAAGCTCGCTCCTACTCCGGTTATCGGTTGTGTACCAAGCTTGCTTTGGCTACTGAATCCAAGATCTCATTCAGTTTCACCGCTTCTTGGGTTAAATCTTGAATATACTGGTCAAGTTGTGCGTCAAATTTCTCTTTCAACTCTTTGCTCGCTTGAGTTTCCTCTTGCTTGCGAACTTGATCGGCATGTTGCATTTCATTGACATTACCTACCATACTGCTGGCCATTTCACTCATTTGTGAAACAGAACGGTATTTGGCAGTACGGCCTTCTTGCAGATTAGCGGTAAACTTATTCACCGAGCGTGAATCCAATGAACTCACTGAGGTATTTTTACCTTTCGTTAAATCCGTAACATGCTTATCTTTCAATGTTTTGCTCTGACCCATGCGTACTGTTGCCGCCGTAGACATGGCCATCGTCGCAACGGAAGCGGCAAGTGTAATACCGAATTTCCGCTGTGCGTCGCTGCATTTATCGCCCGAAAGCTTAACCGCTAAATCACTCGTCGCCACCGCTTCAGTAATGCGATTTTGCATCATTTGGGCACGTAAACGTTGAGATGATTCAATGATTTGAGCAAGCAAAGCCAGAAGGTCACTCATTGAAACTGAGCCTGTTTCAACTTTGTCCAGTTTCTCACTGTAACTATTCCACTGCTTTTCATTAACCACTACTGCGTTTCGAGCGTGTGATTTTTCAGCAAATGTAATATCCGAAGGTTGGGTATTAAATACAATAGAACTCATTTAGTTATCTCCAGATTACATATGGGTCGAAATCATTTTATCGTTAAATTCACGGAAATCGCTGTTGGTTTTAGACAGTGATTCAAAGGCGTGAGTGACGGCACGCATCGCTTGAGAAAGCATCATTAAGATCTGTTGGATTTGAGTCTCCAATGCTTCCTGTTTTGCTTGTGCAATCTCCATATCTTTTCTGATATCGGCAGATTTGATGCCATAACCCATACTCACGACAGACGTAACATTTGAGCTCACCTCAACAGCCTGATTCACACGAGTCGTACGCAGAGCGACTTTCTCGCTGTTCGTCATCCAATCTTTGAGTGCATCTGCGACATCATCCAGCATTTGCTTGGCTTTAGTCACCAATTGACTTGGGCGCATCGCTTTGAGTGAATTGAGCAAATCAGACATTTTATCGACCATTTGCGACATTTTATTCATCAAGTTTGAAGGACTTAAACTCTTCAGACTGGCGAGTAAGTCATCAATAGACGCCGATACTTTATCGACAGCTTTGCTTAAGCTGGTTAGCTGTTCTTTCAGTGCTGAACCTGCTGACTTAATACTATCAACCGCACTGTCTAACGCTTTAAGCAAGGTGGCTTTCATCTGTTTAATCGCATTTAATGCATGCTCAACAACCTGAGCAACCTTATCAGCCGCTTTAGATAGCGCCTCTTTAGTCGCCGTCAGTGCGGTTGTTTTAAAAGCTTTAAGCGCATCAATCGCTGTATCTAACAACTTAGTCGCTTTCGAAGCGCTACTAGCCGCAGACTTACCGAGCATTGCCGCTAATTTAGCTGGGTTTAAATTCACCAACATACTGCGTAGAGCCACAACAGTGCGCTCAACCATCGTCGCCGCTTTTATCGCCGTATCCGCAGCCATTTTGGCCACATTCTTAACCAATTGCGCTGGGTTAAAGCTGACCAACATACCAACGATGCCAATGCCGATTTCAAGCCCCATTTTGACTTTATCTCGAACATTCTGCGGAACACCTGCCGATTTCATGATTTCATCGGCAATTTTAGGAATGACAATCGACGCAACCATAGTAACGATCATAATGGCCGCCATCACAGGGTTAAACGGTGCAATCAAAATCGCAGCAATGAAACCCAAAGCCATCGTGAATTTGCTCCAAAAACTCTGTTTCGCTTGCGCTTTTTTCTGGTCTTCAATCTGCTTTTCACGATCTTTAAGCTGCTTAATTTGCGACTCTTTTTGCACATCAATCAGTGATTTTTTCGCCGCAGAGTTCTCTTTACCAGTCCCTGAGGTCGCATTGGCCACTTCTTTCATTGCATCTTCAATCAAACGCCATAACGCGTTAAGTGAAACTGCACTACCAGGAAGTGGTTGATTTGGCGTCATATCACTTACTGCTGCACGTTGCGCAGGTTGACGTTGAACATCTTGGCTTTCATCTTCTACTGCGCTGACATAGACCGGCGCTGAGATGGTATTCATGAATGTACTCATGAGTTTTCCCTTCATGTTATTAGCCGGGATTTTGCGTCCTCTTTGATAGCAACACATTTCTCGTGGCACGAGCGGCATGTCCCCCGGCAGTGGCATGCCCTTTTATTTTATTGGATTCTTAGGCTTAAATATTCCGTGCCGCAGCTAACTGTTCATCACGCATTATCGATAACCAATATTTCAAGGTTTCTTGCAGCATTTGGATCTGATCGCCAATGCGATTCACTTCCTTTAATTCTTCTTTTGTTAGCTCACGAGCGGGGAAAGTGGCGTATAAATTTTCAAAATACGGCAAGGACAGGCCGTTACCATTCCAGTCAATAACTGCATGATTATTTTGAGGACCAGCAGGGCGCCAACCCAATGGAGTACCAGAACCATCGTTACCAGGATAACCATCATTATCAAAAAGAAACTCTATTGCAGAAGAGTATGTCGTCGTATCACTAATGAAAGTATTCAAATCCACAATCGGCATCGTTAAAAACATTTCAATCGTAGCTTGGTCAATATCAGGGTTAGCAGCAAGATAACCTGACATTATCGCAAACCGTAACATTGGGGAGAGCCCCATACCTGACGGGTAGGTAGTACTGTCACAAACAAAGCCCCCCGCATTATCAAAATTATTTCGAAACTGATTGGCTAAAGCGCTTTTCCCACCACACGTACCATTCATGTAGGTCAGAATGTCATGACACAAGCTACCCGCTGGCGCATTATTTAATAAATGATCAAACAACGCATCGGACTCCCTGGCGAAACCATCCCCATCCCAGCCTTCGTGGTAACCATGAGATCCGGATCCAGTACTCTCAAGGAAATGCCCCATAATCGAATCCAGTACCGATGTAGATGGGTACTCATGAGACATAAAATCCATAATTGCAAGTTGGAATAAATCTTCCAGTGTATAGCCGTCGGTTGATCCACTTGCGACTAAGCTATCAAACATCTCCGACATAGCCGCATCAAACATCGCAGCGCCACCGTTCGTCCATGCTTGAATGTCCGCTAATTGATCTCCATATTTTTCAATGCCTTGAGCCAATAGTGCCGCGATGGCCATTTCTGGGTTTCCACGTAACATCGCCAACACGACTTGCTTTTGTTGTGCTGCGAGCATCGCTAACGTTTCAACGCTGGCCGATTGCTTATTTAATGACGCAATTTTTTTGTCAATTTTAGATAATTCAGCCTGTGCTTTATCAAGAGTCTTAAGGTTTTTCTCTAATGAGATGTTGTGCGCTTCATCATGTTGGTCTTGAACATTAAACGACTGAAGTGGTCTATTAAATAAATTAACTTGCATGACTGCTCCTATTTTTCCATTTCATTTTTCTTATTTGATATTAAAAATGTTCACATAAAGCAAACACATCAAACATGAGCTATAATTTAATTCAACCATCAGCCTATTAAATATAGGGTTGCAACTGTTGATGCAAGTAGGCATAACGTTTTTCGTAAAATTCATTTAAATTTTGAACTTGTACAATTAATAACATTGCCGCTGCTTGCAGATGTTCATTTAACTTATAATGACATAACGCAATATTTAACACCGTTTCATCCAAATCATTGGTGGGGTATGTTTTTAATACATTGAGTATATCCAATGCTTTTTTAAATTGTCCCTTTTCTAAATAGATCGCCGCTAAACAACCGGGACCACGGTGATCATAAGGATTAAGAGAGGTATAAGCAGAAAAAACAATTTCGGCTTCTTTAAACTGTAATTGGTTGTAAAAGTTAACACCCAAATCATAAATTTCTTTAAGTTGCGTCACTGTTACCTTTTTAGACTGACGTAATTGGGCGAGTTTCTGCTCGATTCCTTTACTATCCAATAAAGATAAGTTTTCTTCTTCATTATTTACAAAATCAAAGGTTGTTTCTTTCATATTCTTTGTCCTGAACTGTGATTATCTAGCCATCTGCTCGGCTTAATGAAGAGCCAATCGCTCTATGCATCACACCCGTTAAGCGATAAGGATATTTAATGTCAATCGATGTTTCTGGAATGTCTAGCCCCAATCGAATCGACCATACGATCGCCTGCCTGTTGTTGTATTCAGTCAACAACACCAATCCAGACAACAAAGTTGATGACATGCTGGGAATCTGGTTAAAGCCAACAGTGTCTGACCAAAGATATAATTCTTGTCCTAATTTTTTCCGCAGTGATGCGAAGTTTTGACTTTCATTACTTAGCCGACATTTTTGATACTCCAGCACTAACCCCAAACGTAAGACGTGTTCTCTCACTTTGAATTTAGAGATAGAAAGCCAAGATTCAATTTCTTCTTCCGTTAAAGACGTTAAGACGGAGAACACCTCTTGAGACAAGATCCTTTTACTCAGATAATAATGAAGTAGTTTTTGATGACGTTTTTTAGATATTTTCATTTATAACGTTCTGAACAAAATAGCTAATGGTCAACGTGTCTTTTTCGGAAACCAGTCCTTTTAAAAAACGTTCGATATTATTTTTGTTTTCTTGTTCAATATCTTGAAAACTCATGATGAGTACTGAAACGCGTTTATTTACATCACCAGTAACCACTACACTTGCACGCAATACGTTTGGAATTACGCTCAACTTGTTAAATATCTCTCGGCTTTGTAATAAGTTTCCTTTTACCATTTCTAATTTGCTTAAGCTGGCAAATTTAGATTCAAGAAGGTCATTGAGATCTTCACGCTGGAAATAGAAATTAAATTTTGTTAGTAAAGTACGAGCTTTCTCTTCGGCTGATTCATCAACAAACACCAAAAAGCTCTCTTTTTGCCTCGATAGCGTTGCTGGTACTTGGTATTGAGACAGCATCACAATAACTTTATTGGCAATATCGGCAGACTCAAAGCTAGCAATTTGTGTAGAACCTTGCTCGCCACAGCCAAATAAAAAAAGCAACAACAAGACATACAGCTTATTCATTACTGAGCCTTCGTCACTTCGTTGATCGCGTTCGCTGATTTTGAAGCGATTTTAGTCACCGTTTCTTGGAACATTGTATAGTGGAAAACCGACTGCTGTAGTGATAGCGTATCTTGAACGGTTAGCGCCTTGCCATTAGCATTCGCTTTATCAAGAGAATCTAAGATTTCTTGAAACCCTTTTCCTATATTATTGAACGTATCTTCCAAAACAGAAGGTTGTATCTGCTCTATATTTAAACCTGTCATAAACGACTCCCACAAAATAATACAATAATTTGAACTTGAAACTTGCTCTGCACACTGTGTTGTAGTGCTGTAATACTGAGTATCGTAACGAGGAACAACGTAGACATGCCAATGGATAAAACGGAATCATTCTGAAAAAAAGAGAATAAATATAATTATCCAGCCCATCCGCACGTTTTTTTCAAAAATGGCACTCTTTGCTCGGTGCAGCTTGCGTATTGATTTGTGATAACCCAAAGGTAAAAACGAGATGCCATGCTTTCAATAAAAAGCTCCCACCAAACAGGGAGCTTTTGGTTGTTTTATCTATTTAATTAACTATTACAACTACCGATAAGTACCCAACCGGCATAAGGAGTAGTTGGCGTTTTATCACCATCAGTCCAACGTTCCGCTTCATACAAACTTCCTTCGTATGTAACTTGTTCGCCGGGTTGATACTGGCCTTGTACAAACGGCGCAATATCCGCACAGAGGCCATCATCACCGCCACCGCTACCATCACCCGTTACAATCAGTTGTGTCGCTTTGGTTGTAGAGATCTCACCGTCAGAAACGTCTAAACCAATGGTATACGTGATGTCGGATGCAGTGACTGGTGCTGTTACTTGAAGCGTATTACTGCTCATATCACCAATGACGACGACATCAGCTGGCACTGTCCATTGGTAGCTTACCGTATCACCATCAGGGTCACTTGCGGTTGCAGTGATCGTAACGGACTCACCACTTTTCACTTCAAAAGAAGGAGCAAGTTGAATGACTGGCGGCTTATTGCCCGGAGGTGGTGTCACACCACCACTCCCCCCCGTAATGGAGCCGTCACACTCATGGCCAGATAAACAAACTGGGTTTTGTGCATAAGCATCCACCTTGCTTTGTAACCAACCGTTATCCGAACCATTGGAGCCGATAGAAACGACGGCCGTTGTCGAACCACCGCCCCAAAAAACCGCGAATACGTTATTCTTAGGTAAATCTTGTATCCCAGCGTTCGACCAATCATAGCCAGCATCTTTCTCCAGCAATTCGCCCACATTACTTGCGCCGTTATAGATGTTCGCACTCAGTGGCTTATCAAGTAAACCAGCACGGATCTTACTAATGTCAGAGCCAATTCGTGCGTCTCCCATAAAGTAAGAACCACCGGACGCTTCATGCTCTTCCATGATCATGCTGTTACTTTCATCAACGGTTGGCATGTGTCCACCGGGGATCTGCCAAATCATCGCTGGGGCATCAACGCCGCCACTGATGGTTTTCACATAAGAGAGATAACGAGTCCAACTGGTGGCGTTATAAGCGTAGTTTGCAATCGCTTCTGACCCGAAACCATCACGCTCGTATTTATCAAACACAATATAATCTGGAACATAATTGCCCGAATACACTTGAAGAGAATTGACAAAATCAGCGACATCTTTACCCGTATTCTGAGAATTATCTTCAGTGCTGTGGATCCAGTTAGCACTGCCGACAGCCCATAAGTTAATCTGCCAACCAAAGCTTACATCCGGTGCCATCCCTTTCATGATGAAGTTCAAAGATGCAATGTACCCCGTCAATGTATTGTCAAAAGTCGGTAACTCGGTGGGTAGCGTATAACCGTAAGTGTCTTTCATGTATTGAAGTGCATGCGCAAGCTGTTCATTAACTTTCACTGCACCCTGCTCATTCAACCGCTCAACGTGATCCGGGTTTTTCTGTAGCTCACCTAAGAAATCGGGGTTCAGCACGAAAGACATAGGCGAAGATCCGTCACCAGCAGCATATTCCTGAGCGGCGGTGGCTTGAGTCATAAATGTCGCATAGTGCTTATAAAGCGTATCGTTATCTTCCAAATCTCCAAACGATGCACCACCACTCGCATTGGCGGTGTATACCACCATGACAGGTAATACGTGTTTACCGGAAATTTGAGACGCCGTCTGCGCATTTTGATAGGTCCGGTGCAAAGGTAGCTCCGCTTTTTGCAAAATAACACCCGGATCACCTGAACCACTGAAGCCTGCATATTTGAAAATGGCATCAACACTGGTTGCGCCAATTGCGCTGGTTGCCTGTTCTCCGTCATTGGTAACCGTACCGTTAGCAACAAAATCCGGGAAACCTTTGACCGCTAAACTCATGCTTTCGCGAAATGGCAGAACCAGCGCAAACGGTGAAATACTTTCATCAATAGTCACCACACTATCCCCTTCATACGCATAACGGGTTTCATCGGTGGAAACAGGTTCGATTTGAATTAAGTAATCACCAGGCTTGATGCTCTCTGGCAAGATTTCATTATGGCTAGAAATTTCGTAACGGTAGCTTACAGAACCATCACGCGCCATCAAGCTGACCATTACGGGTAGCGCTTCACTAGGGAGACCAGTGATTTGCGCTTCAACTTGGCGAAAACCGTCGGTCGCAACTTGCGATACATCAACGTCAGGCGAAACGGGCATTAGGCTGTCTTTATTGACTGTCACACCCAAACTTGGCTGCAATTGATACACCGAATTATTCACAGTGACAGGAGCATAAGAGAGATCGTAGCTATCGCCATCCAACAACTTAGTGATATCAAATTGGCTACCAAAAGGTACAGTAACGCTACGCAAAACCTCTTCACTTCCCGCTTGGTGTATTGCAACATCTGTGGTTGGGTTTCCTGCGATACTGTCTAATGCAGGCAAGGTCAAATTTATACCCGCATAGTAAATGAATGCATTATATTGAAGTTGAGAACTTGCCGGGCTCTGTTCACTGTTTACTGTCACACTCATCACTGGTGACACTGCGTTAGCAAGCCCAAACTCACTGCTAACATCCAATGTTGTCAACTGATATTCACCATCACTAAGATGATCTAAGGTAAACGTACTCCCCCATGGTACTGAAACCGTCTCGCTATAGCTTTGCCCTTCGACTTGAACAGAAGCACTGCTAAGGCTAGAGTGAGGCGACGTGGGAGCGACGATCTCTATTTTACCCTGCATCGCTGGGTCATTTTTCACAATCACTTTTTCTACATGGAGATCATTGGCATCAACCGAGTTGCCATCCGCAGCATCCACACCAAAAATAAGCTTAATGGAATTTCCAGATAAAACAGGTAACGACGTGCTGTCATGTTTAAAGATGAACGTGTTACCTTGCTGGCGACGAACTGAGAACCCAGTACTGCCCCAAACATTCTCAATGCTGATATTTTTATCCGCAACGAGCCAAATCTCAGCCCCATTGAAATCCAGAGACTGGCCAGAAGTGTTCGTTAATAAAATTTCGCCTTGGGAATACCAAGTATCAACCGACCCCATCGAGACAGAGCTGCTTACTGATTCGCTTTTGACACTTGTCGAACGTTGCACTTCTGCGCTGACGGTGGGTACCGAAAGTAACGGTGGCGAAAGCAGTATTGCTGATATGAGCAAACTAATCGTTTTTTGTTTCATATGAATACTTAAAACTCCTTTAATAGTGTGTGTATTCCGCTTAAAAAATCACTGAGTGACAATTAAGTAACTTAGCGAACTCATCTTCACATCACTATTGAACAAAGTTGAATAATCATGAAACAAATACAAATCAGATAGTTAAACCCAAAAAATGACTTGTAATACACCCATCGAACATAAGGTTACTCATCGCGTTGGTAAACTCGTTGGTGGCTAAAAAACCCTCTAAACGAACCTAAAATAATGTTAGGCAAAAAACCACCGTTTTTAACGGTGGCTAAACGAGGTAAGTGTCATAGTTTCTTATGAACACAAGTTTTGAGATCCAGTGATTAACTAAGTCCAATCATCGCGGCGTGGTTGATTGTTTTGTCTTTTGTTTTGTGCTGATTGTGCATCTTCGAGGTTTTTTGCCTTTTGAATATCTCGGTTTACTTCTCCTTTTCTGGAATATTCTAATGTAGTGAGTGCATATGCAGCTCCGTGACGATTTATCATGGGCTGCATAGGCTCCCGTAAACTTGGTTCCTTCGCGAATATCTTCTCTAGTTCCAATCCAGCCTCAGCATTTTTACTCGCTGCCTGAGCAGCCTGAGCTGCCTGAGCTGCTTTAGCCTCCTCTTTTTTATCATTAAGTCCACTAAGTGCCTTCTGGATGGAGACCGAATCTCGTGTCATAGATGCATATCCTGATGACTTTGTAACCTTAACTTGATGCTTAGCATCTAATTCACTTACTCTTGACTTGATTGCATCTATTTGTTTCGCTAGATTTTCTAATTTAGTTTCATTTGTTTGCGGTCTGACCGATTTAATCTGCTCGTTAATACTCTTTATGTCTTTTTTAAGTTTTTTGGTTTCCGACGAAGTGCATGCACCAAAATTAAAAATTTTCATTACTTTATTCCTCGATACAAATAGGGTTTGTTGTGTTTCGGTTACATCATCCCTACCGCTGTCTATTTTTGAAAATGTTAATATGCGAAAAAATATGAAAATCTCGTCATGGCTGATAAACATGGCGTGAGGAACCAAAAGCCAAATGGTTTAATCATCTGAATCAATATCGCTAACGCCTTCTACGCTTGTTCTAAATTTAGTTTGGGTTCGAAAACGACTGCTTTTTTCAATGTTAGCAACAACATTAATTTGACCACGAAGTTTTCCGCGCCAAACATTAGGAGCCACATCATCCTCTACATAAAAGTGGTGAATATGATAAAAAGCCTTTTTCTTACTCTTATTGTCTAAATCTTGTGTCGATTTGATATAAGTATGTACGGCCAAACAAAAGGAGCGATAAGGTACAAGCAGCAGATGATCTGTCAAAATAGACTTAGTCAAAGGCTGGATGATCTTGCTATCTTTCAAAGGTTTTAATTTCGGTGAAGAATGATTACGGCATTGTTGACGCTGCACGATATTTTTCTCTGTATATTCTCTTATTGTAACGATCTCCTTCTTTAGCGTTGCATCATTATCACAAATCGTGTGGGAGAGTATTTCAAGATTAACTATATTCAATGATGGTTTCATAAATATCCCTTAAATTATGCGCCTAGTGTCATACCTGAAAAATATCGTATCACACCCATCAATAATTCAAAGTTAATTATTTAAATATTTTGTCGTATCGCTTAAATCAACAACACGACAATTTTGGCATGTTTTATATTTATGATATGGAATTTATGCTATCTCACGTTGTTCAAGCAGCTTTTCAAAAAATTTCTGATAAACCTCATAATACGTAAAACTTTCATTATCTTTAGGCATATTAGGGGCAATATTTGGCCCTAAAACAATTCCCAAACTTTCCGCATTCATTTTAATATCTGGTTTATTAGCTTGCTCATCGATTATTTTTTTACATAATTTTACGACATCTACAATGCTAGTGGGTAAATCCTGTAGTTGAAAAACAATATTATTGTCCGCATTCAATCTTTTAATACAACTTGCGATTATTTGGTGGTCGGAAGTTGTCAAGGAATCTTTTAGTTGAGCCTTAATTGCAAGAGCCACCACATTCATATCAGAGACGTTATTTTCTCCAATGTCTGATAACAAATTAGCAATATTATTTTTGTACTTATTTCCATAAGCTTGGATAGGCGATATTCTAAAAATACCTTCAGATTTTATAAATACTCTATTATTCACCATAATATCACATAACTGCTTCACGGCATTTTTTGCTTTTTCTTCTTTTGTTTTTCCTATTTTTATATTCAATTTCGCTTGTTTATCTAACAACTTGTTGAGTTCTTTTTCTTTCCTAACCACACATTTCATTTCTTCAGCTAATTTTTTATTTACTTTTCTTTTTTCTAATTTAATTTCTTTTTTGCTATCTTTAGCATAACAGACTAGTATACTAAGTTTATTAGTCTGTTTATTATAATTTTCTTTATCTCTTTCATAACAAGCACTCGCATCTGCGATGGACAACATTTCTTTAATACGATTTTCAATTTTCATTTGTTTAACAGACAGTACATCAAATGAATTTTTATGATTCGACCCTCTCGATTTTACCCAAGACTGTAAATGACTAATAACTTTGATATGCATAACTTTGTCTCCAACATTCATTAATACACGGTTAATTACATTGTTAAAATCTCACACATCATCACATTGAACACGTGAATCATTCAGAGTGATTGTGAATAAAAATAAACCCAATAAAAACAATTAGTTGAGATTAATGCAACGTGAGGTGCATTTTTAACCCATGAAAATGAATACCGGAAGTTCCATTAGGATGATGACACTGTCATTAGCCGAGCAAGGCTAAGGCGGATCAAGAATTCAATGCAAGCATGCTTTACGTGTATCATGTTATGATTAAAAAATCATTATTGTTCGCGCAATGAAGGTGTTAGTTTTTCGATTTAAAATAGTCATCGAAAGTCGCACATGATGATAGCAAGCAGCCAATTTATTATTAGCTGCTTGCTATTTAAATGGGGATTTAAGTTTAGATTACTACTGTTAATACTCACTTATTTTTCATGAAAAACCATTAAACATATGCCTCTATAAGTCACATTAATATTTTATTAATAAAAAGAGTCATTGACGAAGAGAAAATTGAAGATAATAATACAAAATACATTAACCTAAGTTCTTGCGGTGTTCTAAAGTAACTAATGTTTGAATCCGATTTTTGCCCGAAAACTTTTAAATCACTCAAGTAACTAGAACTGTTTTTCTCTATTTCATCTGACATTTCTGGTAACTCTTCTGGCACTACGGTGCTCATTGAATCAGAGATAAAAATGTATCCTTCTTTAGGGATGGTTTTTATCTCAAAACATAAATTATCCATTATGCTAAGAGATTTTCTTAAATTAGAAATTGCTTTCGTTAATGATGTTTCACTAACGTAAATACTACCCCAAACTTTTATATGGATATCTTCCTTAGTTAATACCATATTAGGATTTTCACACAATAGCTTTAAGATTTCTGACTCTCTACCACCTAAGCGTAAAATTTGTTGATTAGCTATAATTTCTCTTTTTAATGAGTCGAAAATTATTTCACTACCCAAAAAATAACGTCTATCATTCATATCTTTGTTCTCTGCACCTTAGTTACACAACAACATCCTTGTCCATGTGATGTAATTGGCTATAAATCACACACAAGTTATTTTCAAATAACCTGTGTGTGATTCATTTTATATTTCTAGTTCATGAACACTCATGAACTTATCATCGATTTTATTTAAATAACCCTGGGATGGGGCTATTCGTATACGGGGCATTTAATCCATAAGCATCCGAGAATGAACGTAAAACCCCCCCCATATTCCCTGTGGTATTTTGAACCAGACGTCCGCCGTTGGCCGTATTCAATTGAGTATTCTGGCCACCGAGTAATACAGCAGGTAAATCATTAGAGCTATGTGCGTTACCATCATCCATTTCTGACGAGATCATGATAATGGTATTGTCAAACAGCGAGCTGCCACCCACCTCTGGATCAGGGATTTTTTTCAACTGATCAATGAGTTTTGTTACGCTGCTCAAATACCATTGGCGGTGCCTAATGTACGTCTCCCTAATCGTGCTACTCCCGTAATGTGAAGCATCATGCGGAACCATAGCACTGACGCTTGCCACTTGCGCTGAATCGTTAGACGTACCCAGCGACAACGTGACTACGCGAGTCTTACCACAAGCCAAAGCCAAAATGGTATTCGCCACTTGCAAGTTCAACGTAAGGTCACGGCCATTACCCTGATTTAACTGATCATAAATGTAAGTCGGGCATTCACCCGTTACAATACCTGAACTTTGTAACTCTTCCTGAAGTGAAGCCCCTACACTGTCCATCGTTTGTAACTTGCTTGCCGCCACTTGTTCCAATTGAGTTTGTAGAATCTGTACGTCTTCTAAGCTGCTTGCCAGTAACCTCAACTTTTTTACGTCCTGCGGAGATTCACCACTACCACTTTCTCCAGCGAACAGATCATTGTAAACCTGATGTGGCGAATCCGTAGCGCGTAAAGCACCATTGGGTGATCGGGTGGCAACAAAACCGCCATGCCCCCAATAATTGGTGTCTACTCCTAAACGCAAAGCTTTTTTGGCCATTCCAGAACCGTATTGCTGTTCACAGTGGTAATCGAGCGATCCTTGGCCTTCTCGTTCCTGCATTTGGCCCTTATAACCATCATGCCCGCTGCCTCCTTGAGATTTATTGCCTTCAATGAAAACAGCATAATCTTTATAGTTTTCAAGTGGTGAGGTACAAGCATTCATGGCAAGTTGACCACCACTAATAGTTGGGTGCCAAGTTCCTCGTGGGTAACCGTCAGAAAAACTGATAAAGATGAACTTTGGGCTTGTTGAAGAACGGCCAGCATGCACATTGAAACTAGGGAGACCCAAACCAGCCATTACACCTAGTGCTACCGAACCTTTAATCAGCTGGCGGCGAGTTAATTGTATATTCTCTTTCATGCGACTTACTCTCTTACCAATACAGTTTCAGACATCAAGACATCACGTATTAAGTCTTTGATTTTTTCAATTTTTGAATAGTCAGCTGATAGGTCAGTCAACATTTCTGTTTTTTCACCAATTAAGTAGGCGAAATAGTTTTTGATAAACGCATTCTTCGCTAACTCATCATCAGACATTAAGTTCGCTAAACCATGTAAGTTTGAAAATTGACCAACAGTGGTACCAAATTTATTCACTAAGGTGCCGTCAGTAGATAAAGCAACATTCGGGTATTCTGTGCCTTCAATAGAAATATAATTCTCTGTTGAACGGTATTTACCTGTTTTATCGATAACATCCATCGCAAAACCCACATGGTTCATTTTTTCATGACAAGCCCAACACTGAGGATTCGCAGGCCCAGTGCCTTGAGTCCAATAATCACGTGTCGAGTGATCACCTTCAATACTTGAGGGAGTGGCTCCTGTCGGTGGTGCATCATTCCAGTCAAGTAATGAACGCTGTACCATTCGGCCACGTGGAATTGGACGGGTTTTATTGTCATCGGCGTAAGCAACGGCAACCGCACCTAAACTGAGCAAACCTAGACCACGACTTTCTGGTACTTTCACAGGGTTAAAGGTGTTTCCTGTAACAGTGCCAAAACCGTAGTACTGCGCGAGGTCTTTGTTAATGAAAGTGGTATCGGAAGACATTAAATCGCTGTAGGTACCTTTCTTGTCATTAAATACAGTATCAGCCACATACAGTTTCAATTCTTCCAGCATATCTCGGCCAAGCTTTTCTGTTAGATCTCCTCGATTAACTACAACTCGACTTTCATCAAAATCTAACGTTTGCATAACGAAGCGGGTAAAATTATCAATCGCTTTGGGGTCATCTAGCATACGGTCAATTTCCGCACTCAATACCGATGGCGTTAACAAGGTTCCATTTTTTGCTTTATCCCACAATGGTTGGTCTGGCGCCGAACCCCATAAGCGGTAAGCCACCATCGAAGCAACTTCGTAAGCGTTTAGGTTATATTTACCTTGATCATTTGGCGTACCAAACTCAGTTCTGTATAAAAATGCCGGTGAAACTAACATGTTTAATATTGAACCTTTGGCATCTGAAATAAGGTATTTATCTCGCTCTTGTTCAGTGAGTGGGCGATGGAATAAACGTTCGCCAATACTGGTCAGCCAAGAATCAAGGCAGTTTTCATCGCTACCTTCATAATCACCGATCAGAAGCCACGGCTTCGCTGACCCAGAAGTTACGTAGTTTTGATCTGGTTCAGATCCACGACTCCAAGTTACCGCTAAGTATTCCTTCGCCTTGTAGTGGACCTGTGTTTTGGTATGCCCTTCATAAATAGTGCTGGCATTCCAGGCCTCGACACTATTTCCACCCACAGCGCAACCACTCGCGCTGGCAATATCCAACTGCTCGCCTACGGCTAAAGCCGCATTAAGGTAACTATCAAACTTATCATTGGTCATATAACCCATATTGGCAGGGTTAGAATAAAAATACTCCACCATGGTACTGCGGTCATCAAGGGGTAAGAGATCACTATCAATCGAAACATTCAGTAAATCTTTGACCGTATTGATATATTCTTGACGTGAAAGCAGCAGCATGTTTCTCTGGCCATACCCCGATGCAACTTCCGGTTCTAACCAATAATCAGCCCATAGTTCTTCAAGGTAGTCAGACATAGTGATTTGGCAATTTTCATCACAAAAAACACCTGATTTTGTCGCCATGCTGGCGATTTTTTTCTCAATGGCTTTATCGTCAAACTGGAACGCTTCAATCAATTGGGTTGATGGTGATCTATCCGCACTGATTTCTAAATTTTTCCCCGGACCGTGACATTTAGCGCAAGTCGTCGCGAGCAAATGCTCACCATAACCCTGTATGCTAGAAAACGTTTTATACGTCCATGCAACTTTTGGGGCATTTTGCGCTGAATCAACCACAATTTCTGTTTGATTATATGGCTCTGGAATGCTGCGTAGTGTAAATGGAAATTTAACCGAATAGGTTCCTTGCGGAATATTTAACCCCGTTTCAATACCCCAAATAAAATCTGCGGGTACTGTCTCGCTTCCTGATACTAAATTAAGTGCGCGCAAATGTTCACTCGCATCCACAGGTTTTTGAGGTGCACGAACAATAAGATTTGAGTCATCAACTTCTTCGGGGCGAACGACCGTATGTACTACCGTATCTTTATCGATACCACCACGGCCATCGTCAACAGTCAGTTCAAATTCATATTGCGTTGTACCGGGCGTTCTTGGGCGAATTTTTGCTACATCGCTCGTTGCATCCTCGATATTTATCGACGG
This sequence comes from Vibrio sp. 2-2(8), assembly GCF_963888495.1. NCBI lineage: Bacteria > Pseudomonadati > Pseudomonadota > Gammaproteobacteria > Vibrionales > Vibrionaceae > Vibrio > Vibrio sp. 2-2(8). Next base: position 355,424 of record NZ_CAWPJM010000033.1, read on the forward strand.
CCCACCAATTTGACGCCAGCTAAAACTCAATTCATCGCCATCTGGATCACTCGAATTTTGTCCCCATAACCAGACTTCACTTGAGCCTTCATGCGTATGATCCAACCCCGCATTCGCTTTAGGTGGTTTATTTTGATCAATGATGGGCTTGGGATTAACGATATGAGTCACCGTATCACTACTTGCGGCTTTGCCGTCATTCACGGTTAGCTTAAAGACATAGCTTGTCGATGAAGTAACATCACCAGGGCGGAAAATAGCCACATCGTTAGCTGCATTCTCAATCGTTACTGTCGGGCCGCTGACCTGCTCCCAGAGAAACGTCAAGGCGTCACCATCAGGATCACTGGACTGATTACCTTGTAATAATACTTGTGTAGGTGCTTCATGAGAGCCATCTTGACCAGCATTAGCTAATGGGGGTTGGTTCTGCGGTTCACCACCTAAACATTGCCCTGATTCTCGTTCAAGTAACAACCAAGGCTGTATACCCCATCCTAGTTCTGAAGAGGACGTAGGGCCATCAAGGTCAGGTACATTATGTGGGCTTGCTGACCATTTGGCTTTAAATAACCCATTTTGATAACAAACTTGGGAATGAGTTACATAGGATTTTGCCTGCCATTCATCGGCAGCAAACGCATATTGCGCATATTGACTTGCTATTACAGCTAATATAGCGACCGTATATATGCTTACTCTTTTATCTTTTTTCACAAATAATACTCTCCCGTATTTATGCACATCAATAATCATGCATCGAAACCAACATATGGATAATTATATTTAAAAATATCATTAACACTTTAGTTACAATAAAAAAGTGATTCCATCAATTACAAAGAAGAAATCACTTACTAGCATCAATTAAGGAAATAAACAGCAGAGATATTCATTCGTACATACAGCATGACCGTGTTCAGTCTTAGCTTTTAATACAGACAGAGCCATACTATTCTAGTGCTTTAAAACACTTCAGTTTCAGTCAATTGAGCTATAACCAAACTGCTTATGCACCCATGCACCCACATCAATAATCTCAAGGTTGAGAATTTCACATAATTTCACATGCATTCACACATATCCTTCGGTGACATCATAATATGAGCATCAGTCAAAGCAGACCATAGCCAGCTCATGACTTAAGAAAATTCCCACACCATAAAAAAACTTCCACACCATAAAAATATGAGACTTTCTTCACGAGCTTTACACGAACTCACAAGGGATAAGCTTGATAATTCCTAATGAAAGATTACACTCAATAGTCAGAGCTATTAAGTGGTGTATAGGCTATGGGCAACATATTAAAATCAGCATTGATTATACTTTCCACCATGTTTTCAATATCTGCTTTTTCTGAATTAGAATCACAATCTTCAATAAGCAAAATTTATCCAAGTAGTGGGCTTTATTCTTCACTTGACAGATCCTGCCAGAAGAGTAGTGAAAATATCAATATAGGTATTATTGATGACTTGGATGAACCATTTAGAATAAAATTTGACAATTACATTTCTGGAATCGAGTCAGATTACCTTATGACGATTTTCCCCTGCGAAAAAGATAACATCCGTTACATTTCTTACGCTTCGATGGATGAACTAAAGCGAGCTATGGACGATGGATTGATTCAATTTTCAATTGCAGGATCCGGTTTTGATGAGGGCGATTATAAAAAGACAACCGTCATTTCAGAAAAGTATGTCGCATTAACTGTTAATGATAGACCTGAACTTGATAGCAACCTTTCGATTGGTTATGTCAATCATTGCTTTAGTAACGAGCTACAAGACTCTGGGTATGATAGTTTCCAATGTGTTCATTTCGATAGTGCCAATGATGCTTATATTTCCATGATCAACGGTGATATTGATTTCGCCATAATAAATTATTTTTCTGCCATATATTTAATGAACAAAATTGATAGTAAGGCTGTAAATATATTTAAGTATTTCGACAAAAATTTTGAACGATACCTTATTTACAAAAACCCAGAATATAAAAATATGGTTAATTTAAAACACTTAAGATATAAAAACCAACTGATTAAATCTATATGGCACATCGATGCTAGTCATAGCTATCCCATTGAATTAACACAAGCTGAAAAAAAATGGATAGCCGAAGAAAAACCCATTATTTCTGTCGCATTCAATAGTTCTTTGCCACCCTATACTTTCTACGATTCAAAAGGAAATGAAGCTGGTATAATTTCAGATTTCCTTTCAACAATTGGTGTAAAAACGGGGCTGAAGTTTCAGTGGGTAAGAATTACGAAACTTCCTGACATCGTGAGTAACATAATGAGTAATCGTGTTAACATGAGCCCATCAGCATCTTATTCAAAGGAAGTGGACGACTATTTATCTTACACCATCCCTTATGCATCAACCGAAATTTCAGTGGTTACCAGTAAAAAGAAAAATGAAAATACAAATAACACAATTGCTGTTTCTGGTACTTACAACTTAAAAAAATATTTAGAAAATACCTACCCCAATTCAAAAATAATTTTTACAGACAATACATTAACGGCAGTGGAACTCGTTGCGAAAGGAAGTGCTGATTCCGCCTATGGTTACAGTGAAGTCATGAATTTTTTAGTCAATGTATACTTTCAAAAGGAGCTTACTTATAAAGTCATATCAACAAAATATCAAGGCGACCTCAGGTTTGTGATTAGCAAAAAATATGAACATCATGAGATGCTCAAAAGCATACTCGATAAATCCATTGCAAGCCTAGGATTCAGTTACATTGATAAATCAAATGAAAAATGGGATTCTTATCTTGTAAATTCGGAATCTGTTTGGGTAGAAAAAGAAGATAAGGTTAATCAATATTTCTATATTATATTAGTCATTTTGTTTTTAATATTTATATACTTAATTATCTTCTCTCTGAGAGAAATACGAAGAAAGAAAGTATTATCAGAATGGAAATTTAAAGCAAACCTCATTGACGGCATTCCTATTCCTATTGTTGTTAGAGATACTGAATCTAGGTTTGTTCATTTCAATAAGTCATTTTCTGAGTTCAGTTCTAAGGATACAAGTGATTTCTGTATTCTTGGAAAAAAAACTTCCGAGTATCCGAATAAACATTTAGGTAAAGACTTTTTGGATAATGAAGAAGTACGATTTTTTGAAATGCTTAAATCACCTGAACCAACTCACAATACCATTAAATTCATACGAGATGATGAGGAGATGGTACTGAAAGAATGGTCAGTTCCCTATCATGTAGATGGAAAAACTAAAGGACTTATTACTGGTTGGATAGATTTGACTGAAATCAACCATCTTAATTCTCAATTAATCATTTCTAGAGATGAAGCTATAAAAGCTAACAGAGATAAATCTAATTTTATAGCCGTCATGAGCCATGAAATTAGAACCCCATTAAATGCCATTATTGGATCGTTAGAAGTTTCATTTATTGAGGAAAAAGAAAAATATATTAGGCAAGCATATGATGCCTCATTAGGATTAATTGACATAGTTAATAATATCCTTGAAATATCAAAGATGGAGGTGGTAAACAGCAATCTAAACATAGAATACATCAATGTAACCACATTAATAAATAGCGTCTCCAGTATATTTACTGCTCTGTGTAATCAAAAAAATCTGGACTTCATTATTAGTGTTGATGTGGATGAAGATACATATATTTATACTGATCAAGTTTATATTCGTCAAATATTTAATAATTTACTTAGTAATGCCATAAAGTACACAGATTCTGGCTCAGTTTCGATAGCATGCCATCTTGAACAAGAGAATGTAATTATAATTATTTCTGACACAGGTGTAGGTATGAGCGATAGTCAGCTTAACGATATGGCGCTTCCATTCGTGACAGATTCTGAAGATACTGATAGTTATGGCTTAGGCTCAGCTATTGCACACAAATTATGCTCTATACTAAATATAGATATAAATATAAAAAGTGGCATTAACTTGGGAACGGAAATCAAATTAGCCATTCCCAAAACATCGACATTGAACAGTGTATGTGAACATAGTCACAACAATAAGCTTCATTCAATAGATAAAAATACTTATAAGGCTAAATTAAGCGGGAAAAATATATTAGTCGTTGATGATTATGATATTAACCGTCGTCTAGTAGAGAAACAACTAAGTATATTAGATATCGATGTTGTAACTTGTCATAGTGCATTAGAAGCTTGGCGGCTGATCAACCAATCTGAAACCCAGTTTGATATGTTGATCACTGACTGTTACATGCCCGACATGACGGGCTTTGAACTAACAGAAGTGATTCGCTCATGGGAAATAAAAAATAGGACAAAATCAATGCCAATTATAGGATTTACAGCCAATTCCCAAACTGAGGTTTTCGAATTGTGTTTGAAATCAGGCATGAACGATTGCATATTTAAACCAATAAATCTTAAAGACTTGCAGGACACTATTTACAGGAATCTAACACTGGCAGATGAACATATTGATATCGTTAATGTTCGCCGTTTTTCTTACGAGACAGGTCAATCATTCCAAGAGCTGATCCATTTATTGCATACCGCATTGAAGGAAATTGAAAGTCAATTGTCAGAAACCAATTGTAATGAAGAATTTCAGTCTATTGTGCATAAATTGAAGGGTATTACGCGAATTATAGGCGACCTTGATTTATTGGAGAAATGTGAACTATTTGAAAAAGACAATCAAACAGTCACACTAGCTAAAATAGCGGAAAGAGTGACATTATTAATAACAAGCATTAGTTCTATTATTAAAAATAAAGATAAGGCTTAATTTTATGGCAAGTTTTCTTTTAGTCGATGATCATTCCGTTGTACTAGAATGTTTAAAAAATGTTATTACCTCAATAGGGCATGAGGTGATAGGAGAAGCAAAAAGTGGTATTGAAGCTGTTAAGAAAATAAACACTTTAAATCCTAAGTTCATCATTCTTGATATTGGGATACCTCATCTCGACGGTTTTGAAGTGATCAAACGATGCCCCCCTCATACTGATCAAAATTATATTATTTTTTCCTCTATGCCACATAGTTTAATAAAAGAGCATTTGGAAAAAATCAATATAAAAGCATATATATCAAAACAAGATGATATCTCTAATATAAAAACAAAATTAGAATCATATATTAATAGCCATTGTGATATATATGTTGATACTTCATCAGATGCAAATGAATTAGTTAACAGTCTATCTGCTAGAGAAATTCTAGTTCTAAAATATTTGGCTCAAGGTTATAGAAATAAAGAAATTGCAAATTTATTGATTCTAAGCGAGAAAACCGTTAGCACGTATAAAAAAAGACTAATGGACAAATTAGGTTGTACTTCAATGTCTAACCTTATTCTTTTCGTACATAGGAATAATATTTTATAGACCAGATGAAGTATACACGTCTATACTTGAAAAAATAAATATGACCTATTGACTCGCTGTCAACATAAACTAACAATTCTAGGTTAGCGTGTATGCAGAACTTGTTATTATGCATGAGAGAGAAACTTATCCTCATGCATTTTTAACACGTAGAATTTAGTTGAGGGCCCCTTCACTTGCTGGGACATAGAGATCAAAATCCCCACTATCCCTATCAATAGCAACCAAAATGCGAGAGTGTTTTTCGACTATAGAACGTTGCATCCGGTTAACACGCACGCCTTCGTGAGCTCTTTGAGAAAAATCATTTGTTTCTAATTGCAACGTTCTCAATGTTTTCATATCTATATCAAATCCACCAAAATTGCTACGAAACTTATCAAACAAGGAAACATACTGAGCAATAGAGTCTGCATTCCTGATACCTTTTTTTCCTGAAATACTGTTTATGGATCTAAGATGTGGACCACCTAAACTGCTAGTTGGATTGAGCCCGATGGAATCACTACGATATTCTATTTTGTCATTTGCAAGGTTTGCTAATTCATAAATATCAACATATCCTGTTGCCTGTTTTTTAGTACCAACATAGACAAAATCCAAACTATTCGGCGCACCATGAGAGAGTTCGTGGATTAATACATCCGCCACAGCTCTGTCACTTTTCCCCATTTTTTGGTAGTACTGATTAAATCCTCTTTTGTTGACTTTAATAAATTTTACTCGTTGATCTAATCCAAACTTAGCGTATTCAGAGCGCGACAACGCAGCGACTATGACTGAGCTACCCTCAATCTGGTTACCTATATCAAAATTCACTACAGACAACCGTTCAGTATCGGAACGCATTGCTTCGATAATGGATCTCAGTCTCTCTTGACTACTAGGGTCATCATAAAAATCTTTACCAAAAAATACATCCTGAGCAAGCCTAACATCATCATTTAGTGCCGTGTTATCCATAGCAGATAAGGTATTATCAAGCTTACTTTTAGCGATAGGCAGAGCATTAGCTAAACTTCTTTTAATATTTCGTACTTGTATTATGTTTCCAATAATGGGTATACGCTCAAGCATAGAACCCCATGAATTTCCACTTACTTCATCTAAGTCAGATAATACCGAACTTTGACTGCTTTTTAATGCTCTTTCAGCTTCATTAAATACATGGTTTAGATTCTGCCTGATGGTTTTAACTTTTCCTGCTGAAAGGCTTTCCCCAACCACTGGAATTATCTGGGCACTATCAAAATCGATAAGCGCAAACTTACCTGTATGAGGATCGTATAAAATATTACCCAAATTTATATCATTATGGTCGATCCCATTAGATCTTAGATATTCCACAAGTTCATTAACTATACCCTCTTCTTTGAACTTTCGAACGACATCTGACAGCTCTGGTCGAGCATTTCTAATGATGTTACTCAACGAATCCCCATGAATTTTTTTCATTTTGACCGAGACAGTTTTTACCATGGGATCGGTAGTGTCATGAAGTATCACCTCAGCAGAACCTTCCCCATACAATCTGTTGAATGCGGCTTCAGTGTTTCTGGCAGCGTAAAGTCTACACAGCGATGAGCGAGCAGGATTCTCATCCAAGCGAATGTTTCCGCTATAATCTTTCACAACAAAATTGTCATCAAGCTGGTATACCTTACCTATCGCCCCAAAGCCTATTTCATTGTTCGCTTTTCTATAACCTACAGTCATAGTTTTAATCCCTGAGAGATCAACCCCCTGCTCATGAGCAATGTGAGCAAATGCTTCGAATGACTTTTTACTCATAACCTCCCGCGATGTATCAAGTAACCTTTTTCTCAATAGCGTACATAACGCACCAGGAGCTCGCTTCACGCGTGAACAGAGCGCATTTTCTAGCTCATTATTGGTCAACAAACGGCCTACATCTACGATGTCACTCGGCATATCGAGCGACTGAAATATCGCTTTTCGTTGCCATTGATGCTTGAAAAAGTTATTTGCAACAGTATCAATGGCATCTTTTGTCGCTTTTACGGCTTTTGTGGCCGTCCCTATTAGCTTGCCACCACCTTCAAATACCAACTCTATCGCTACAGAGATCGCTACTTCTTTTAAGTATTTATTTCGCTCTTCTTCAGTATCGCTAATTGCGGCTTTCCCAAGTAATGGACCAATTGACATTGTAGTACCGTATAAAAACCCAGCAACAGTCCCCATCCCCACTGCTGGAAGTGCTAATATATGTGATATTTTTTCGATTCTATTCAACATACCCAAAGCTGCCGATTCTAAGTGCGAACTAACTAATACATCCATATCATTTGAATATTTATCAATTGTACGTTCAAAAAGATTAGAATAATCCATGCCTTTTTTATCAATCGTCATTTGGTCATAATTCCCATGAAATTCGGCCGGAAAATGAAGCTGAACCCATTCTCGTAATTCTGTATTTACTCTTATTTGTCTTTTAAAATCATTAATTGATGCAAATATGAGAACTTTATTCGTTAATAAAGAGAATAATTTTATAGGGCTATACTCTGGGTTTAAATCATATGACCATTTTTTAGAAAAATGTGGCCCATCTTCAGGCGATGGATAGATGAGAAGCATAGGAGCCTCACGGATTGAATATGAATGATTAATGTCCAATTGGTGTAGTTCAAGTGCCGACTTAGCGTAATCATAAAAACGCTCTTTTATTTGTAAATCAGACCTTAATGCTTTCATTGAACGCAAAAATTCAGCTTGTGTGTCAGTATTTTCAAGACTGTGGAGCAAAGAATTAGAAATCCCTGATGTGTTAATGATCTCTCGTTCATTATAAGCCGTATTCTCTGCTCGCCATGCTCGTTCCCTACCCGTTAGAATATCTGCAATAGAAAAGCTTTTTTTTACCGGAGGGTTTTCACGCATTGCTACAGAGTGCGCTTCAGGATGATGACTGAATACTGTATAGCGGTATGTTACTGTATTTGATAGTGCAACACCGGGTTCATTCACGGCAAGTCTATCTAATGTGTGTTGGAAATAACTCATCGGAGTTTCAATGCTACTCAGCAATTTATCTTTATTCGCTTCTACACTAGATTGCTTCTCCATAAATCTTAAAAACTTAGTAACATTCACTTTCTCTTCATTAAGAAATATTAGTAAATTGTCATGAACTTCACTAGGCCAAGAAACACTGACTTGCTTACGTTTTAATATTGGATGGTTTGTTGCCTCACTGCACAGGTAGTCGACGACTGAAATTACATCGTATTTAATTCGACCTAAATGGTCTGAGAAGCTGTATATAAGGTCTGAAAAAATAAATTTATCGATATCAATATTCTCGACTGCATGGGGATCAGTTTTTTTTATATCGTAAATCCTTGAGGTTAAATATAGAGCGGCGGCTGTATTTGATAGTTCTACTTCAGTTAGCTCGGTGCTAGGCAATGACTTCATTACAAGTGATTCAATTTCTAAGGAATTTCTAGTACGTTCATCGATGCTATCTTGAACGGCCATTTTAGATTTGAATTCAATAATATCTCGATAAAGCGACTCTCGGTTGAAATAAAGTGGCGTCGCACCTTGTCGATTTTTCTCTCCTAGCCACCCGACAAATAAGGCATCAGTACAGGTATTTACATAGTTTTTAGTTTCTTGAATTTGCTCGTCAATGAAGTAGTTCAGACTCTTCAGTTTTCGTATCGCGCTAGTTGTATTGATTGAATCTATTCCGCTCTTAGATATTTTTTTTATCAGCTTTCTAAAATTGTTATCTAAAGATTGCCATTCAATACTGCGTTCATTTAAAATTTTCAGTGATTTAGCATCATTAAAATAGGGTAATTTAGAGACTAACTGTAATAGGTTACTTAGTATTGCGATGTTTTCATTCAGTACTAAAATGGTATTGTTGAATGGGAGTGGATCATTTTCTCTATCAGTGGAGGAAACACTCAATATTGACAACTGATTTATAAAATTAGCTCTTAATTCAGACAATTCTGTTGATAGCTCATTCAACGCATTTTTATCCAATTCTCCATTCCATAAATCAAGTAGATTGCTAAATGTCGATTTGGATTTTTTAAAAGCGACCAATTGATCTAATTTTGACTGCAAAAATTTTTGCTTGAAGTTTAGATGTATAATCCGTGGCTTGGATACTTTAATGCCTTTTTCTTGAAGTGTATTTAAACGCAATACATTGATCTTAATCTGTGCAAGTTTTTTCTTAACAAATATGCGTTTTCGATGTATGGAAATATCTTTACGCTCCATTTTTTCATTGATTCTTTTGACAAAGTGTTCTTCTATTCCACCGTAATCTTTTCGCTTCCTGCCAGAAGGAAGCGACCTTTTTTGCCGAGTATGACTATCAATGACACTCTCATCATCAGTGTCTTCATCAATAGCGGTTTCAACAGCTTGATTTTCAAGCTCTTCGATGTCTTCAATTGATATGGAAGAGAATAAATTTTGTATTTTTTCTCTCACCTCGGTATTTTCAACAATCTCTCCCCCCTCAAACGTCATCAAATTTTCTGTATAGTTTTCGAGAGTCTCTTTGATAAGCTCTAGATTTCCCTGATGACCATGCATGTTGTTTTCAGTAGCCATTAAGTGCGTTGCTATCTCTTTTCCATACTTGTATCCCGACAAAGGAGCAGCCGTGCTTTTTCCAAGAGCGGGGCTTGAATTTTGGCGGCTTGCCACTACATTAACGTCCTGTTCAACAGGCGAAACCGAGCTTTCAACCTTTATTGTTTTCATTTTCATAGCGTTTTGTGGCGAAGGTTGTATCCTTGGCTGCCCCCCAAAAGGCAAGGATGGGCTAGTCGATACTGAACCGTTCCTAGCAGAGTCCAAAACCATAGGCTCTGGAAATAAGTGGCCACTGAACACGGAAAGAATTCTTAAGGCTACGCCGCCTGCACTGGTGTTTAATCGGTTTGGCCTTATACCGCCTTCGACATCGTATGCTTTAATTTGAAGTATTAACTCACGGGCTTTTTGCTCAATGTATGTTTTCCTACCTTGACCTAAACACCTATCCACTTCGTTAATAAATACTTCCTCATAATGGCTTTCATCAGATACTTCTCCAACTTGCGCCCTCTCTACCCAATACTTGATACGTTGTAGATCTTCTTTATGCTTACGTTCATTATTCGTATTACCTTTACTGTTTTCTATTTCCGAATCTAATTTTTTTAAAATTTTCTCTGACCTATTTTTTGTTTGTGAATTACTTTTAGGTTTATTAACATGCTGAACAGATATAACTTTGACATGAGGATGTATGGTTGTGCCACTACTGGCTAGATTTGATGTTGAATCTATTCGTTCTAATGACGTTGGTTTTGGTATGGAAGGCATCTATTATCAACTCTTATAAATTAATGGATATATAACGATATTTAGACTTGGGAATATCAGAATAAAAAGGAATTTAGAAGAAATGAACCAACACTGTATGGAGATGGGGTTATTTATGCTATCATCCTGTTTAAACAAACATTGACGGAAAAATAACAAAGTGATTTATATTGTCATCTTTTTTTTTGTGATTCTATATGAAAAAAGTTGCATTAATCTATAGTTAATTCAAGCCACACGATTTTGATAAGACTTATTTCTGATTTTTTTGATACGGCAATACTATTTTTTAGTATACATAGCACGCTTTAATATACATAACATGAGCCTGACTTTATCCATATTCAACGAACACCTGTATATATTAAAAAATATCAGCTATATGTCATGTGCCACTCAATCTTTCAACAATATTCATAACTTTTCACATCAAATCATGAGTGTTAATTAATCTGCGCATCTAAAGATGTATTAGTACAACCTATCCAATTAAACGCAATACTGCTTTAATAACTTCACCAACTGATAAATTAAGATTGTCTGTAAGAGATCGAACGCACATAATTTTTCCCTTAACGTTGTAAAAAGTCACCACATCAAGTCTAAGGTTCTTCTTTATGGTTTGATCAGCGACAAAGTGCTTACATACGCTTAAGCAATATTATAACAAACGATTTTTATACTGTTCCGGCGTTTGGCCGGAGTATTTTTTAAACATAGTAATAAAAGGACTGGCTTGGTTGTAGCCAAGAGTTAATGCTACCTCTTTCACTGAATGTCCTGTGCGCAGTAAATCCATGGAATAGAGATAGCGTACTCTTAATCGCCATTCGGTAAAACTCATCCCGAGTTCCGTTTGGCAATGACGCGCTAATGTTCGCTCTGTGGTATGTACTTTTTCAGCCCACAAAGCCAATGTCGTATCATCGGTCGGGTTTTCTTCTACCGCCGCTAAAATCGGGGCTAAATATTTGTGGTTAGTGGAAGGCAAAAAATGATGCTGTGTTTCTTGCGTTGCCAATTGATCGAGCAATACTTGAACTAAACGTTTATCTTGCGCGTTTTGAGCCACACTGATTTCACGCGATCGAAAATCCTCAATGATGGCAGAAACGATGGGCGTCACTTTTATCAAACTGGTGTGCTTGGGAAAACCATGGGTGAGAGCCCGATCAATATTGAGCGAACAATATTCAATTGGCTTACGATTATAGCTGCAGTGTTTCACCCCCGCAGGAACCCAAATCGCGAGATGAGGCGGTGCGAGAAATCGCGTTTCTTGCGCTTCCATTTCCAAAATCCCGCCGGAAATTAGCTGCACTTGTCCCCATGGATGACTATGAGTTCGCGTTTCTGTGTTTGACAAAAACGCATCGAAATTCATAAAGACATCCGATGGCGCACTGTCAATCGATAGTGAAGGGTGAAGATTTCTGGGCGCTTTTTTCAAACTTGTCTTCCTATCGCTCGCAATGTCGTTTTGGAGATATATATAATTATAGAGACCTGCCACACTATACTCCAAAGCACAATTTGCGACGAGGCTCACATGGTATATCTTCTTCCACTATTCACGGTTCTAATTTGGGGTGGTAACTCTATCATCAACAAGCTCGCCGCAGAAACCATTGAACCAAGTGCGATGAGTTTTTATCGCTGGTTTGTCGCGATGCTGTTGCTAACCCCCTTTTGTTTACCTACCGTGATCCGCCAATGGGTAATCATCAAGCCCCATTTAACTAAACTGGCTTTTTTAGCCATGTTAGGCATGGTACTGAATCAGTCTCTTGGCTATTACGCAGGGCTAACGACTACTGCATCAAATATGTCATTGATCACTTCGCTGGTACCACTGCTCAGTGTATTCATCAGCGTTCCTCTGCTCCATAAGCGCATTTCAGCTTTGAGTGTTGTCGGAGGAGTCCTCTCTCTCGCAGGGCTTGCTTTTATGCTAGGTCAAGGCGATATGAGCTTCTTCTTGCATCAAGATATTACACATGGTGATGCATTAATGGTGGTGGCTGCAACCGTTTACGCACTTTATTGTGTGTTACTTAAACGGTGGAAAATGCCGCTAAGCAATTGGACGCTTATTTATATGCAAGGGTTGTTTGCTGTCTTAATGCTGACACCATTATGGTTGACCAGTAAACATCTCCTACCCACGGAAGGCTCACTGCCCCTAATCGCTTACGCTTCCGTCGCTGCATCCTTATTGGCTCCATGGATGTGGGTAAAAGCGATCGATTTAATTGGTGCAGACTCTAGTGCGATGTTTATGAATTTGTTACCTGTGGTGGCGGTTTCGCTTGCCACAACCCTGTTAGGTGAAACAGTGCAAAACTACCATCTTTTAGGTGGAACGATGGTAATTTCCGGGGTTATTTTATCCCAAATAAAACTGACAAAAAGCCGTACAACAGCTATCGAGGGCGCAATACAACCATAAAATTGAGCATCTAGCATCGATTCGAGCTATGTTTATGGAAGAAGAATAAAAATAAACAAAAATGAAATGTATTGAGGGATCCTTTACGTCAGATCCGTTAGGCAACCTAGCAAATTTGGTGGCCAGATAATGATTCTTGATAACATCGAAGATGTGTATAGCAATAATTTGTTTGCCTTGCATGAGCTTGTTCTCAACGAGCTCGGTTCATACGTGTTCGTAAAAAACCGTCAAGGTGAGTATCTGTATGCAAATCAGCTAACACTTAAACTGTTTGGCACAACTTTGGAAGAACTCAGAGGCAAAACTGATCATGATTTTTTTCAAGATGACCTACTCGCCGATATTTTACACAGCGATCAAATGGTATTTGATACCAAACAGCCTTTCATCAGTGAAGAACGTGCACAAGCAAAATTTGATACCAAAGTACGCGTCTACCGCGCAATAAAGAAACCGATTCTAAGTACACAAACGGGTGAAGTGATTGGCCTTATCGGTGTTTCTACTGAGATTACCGATATTGTTGAACTGCGAGAGCAACTACACACTCTGGCCAATACCGATGACTTAACGCAGCTCTACAATCGCCGCAAGTTGTGGCGAGAAGCGTGTAATGAATTTACGTTGGCTCAGCGTGATCATTATCCGATAAGTTGTATCGCGATTGATATCGACAACTTCAAGTTAGTAAACGATACCTATGGCCACCAGCGAGGAGATGATGTGATTTGGCAGTTAGCAGAGATAGCGAGAAAGCACACACGCCATGGCGATGCCTGCGGTAGAATTGGTGGTGAAGAGTTTCTGATTGTTCTGCATAAGGCGAATGCGCATGAGGCCTTTCAAGTGGCCGATCGTTTGCGTAAAGAATTTTATGCATACGCATTTTTTGACAACGGCGCACACTTTAGTATCAGTTGTGGTATCTCTGAAATTGCGGGCAGAGATGCCGATTTTTTCGAAATTTATCGCCGCTCAGACAAAGCACTTTATAAAGCCAAGCTCGCTGGACGGAATCAATGTGCCACATTCCAAGAAACATAACTATGTTCCATAAAGGGCCTATAATGTTCGTTTAATGTGAATTATCACTTAAAACGAGCAAATACTCGCGTATCCCATTCACTAATGATTGAATTTGGTCGATTAAACCGTACACTCACAAAGTCGTAGTGCCTTACGCAAAGTAAGCATTCAAGGTATTGACCTATTTAAGCTTCAATGAATAAGGATATTTAAGGTGAAAGCAGTTAAACGCCATCAAGAAATTATCGAATTAGTTCAAACACACGGATTTGTGAGTACCGATGATTTAGTCGAGCGATTCAATGTCAGCCCACAAACCATCCGCCGAGATCTCAACGAACTTGCGGATGCCAATAAGTTACGACGCAATCACGGCGGCGCCACCATCGCGTCTAGTTCTGAAAACTCCTCTTACCACACTCGCCAAGTGACTTATCAGCAAGAAAAAGAGAAAGTGGCTGCCGAGCTAGTCAAACACATTCCCGATGGCGCAACGCTCTTTATCGACATAGGCACGACACCTGAAGCTATCGCTCGGGCATTAATGCTCAATCACGAAAATCTGCGCATTGTCACCAACAACATTAACGTGGCGACGATTTTAATGGCCAAACCAGATTTCAATGTCATCTTAGCGGGCGGTGAAGTGCGCAATAAAGACGGTGGCGTGACGGGTGAAGCCACTTTGGATTTCATTTCACAATTTCGTCTCGATTTCGGTATTTTAGGGATTAGCGGCATTGACTATGATGGCTCACTTTTAGATTTCGATTATCATGAAGTGAGAGTCAAACGGGCGATCATCGAAAATAGTCGCTGTGTTTATCTCGGTGTCGACCACAGTAAATTCGGACGTAATGCCATGGTGAAGCTAGGCACAATTGCCGATGTAGATTTGATCATTACCAATGCTCAACCCCCAGAAGAAATTGATGCATTCGCTCGTGAAAATGAAGTAACCATTCAGGTGGTATAGATAGATTGAGGCCA
The DNA here is from genome assembly GCF_963888495.1 of Vibrio sp. 2-2(8). NCBI lineage: Bacteria > Pseudomonadati > Pseudomonadota > Gammaproteobacteria > Vibrionales > Vibrionaceae > Vibrio > Vibrio sp. 2-2(8). The sequence continues at coordinate 370,647 of NZ_CAWPJM010000033.1, forward strand.
AAACCGACATTTGAACTAGATTTTCCCGCCAAATAGATAAACTATTTCATTATTTGCTCGTACTGTTACGGTTTTTTTTGATATAAATGCCAATATAGTACGACGCAATTTAGAACTTTCGGCTTATGTACAAAATTCTGAGACTGATCCAAGAGAACCAACAAATCACTAGCCACGATGATTTGGAAAATGTACTCAATGGGCTCAATAACTTAATTGATCATGAATTTTTCCTCTTTGGCCTCTCTTTTCAACCCACGTTAAAAACCAGTGAAACGCTTGTCACGGACAATTACCCCAATAGCTGGCGACAGCAATATGATGAATCAGGCTTCATGCATATCGATCCAATTGTCAAATACAGTATTACCAATTTTTTGCCCATTCGCTGGGATGACGCTAAACGAGTCAATGATGATGGACGAGTCATTTTCGAAGAGGCGCGTTGCAATGGACTCAAAGCGGGATTTAGCATTCCAATCCATGGGCTTAGGGGGGAATTTGGCATGATAAGTTTTGCAACCTCAGATACCAAGTCTTACGATTTGAATCAACAAAGTATCCATACTTCACAGCTCATTGTACCGTTACTGGCTCATAATATTGGCAACATCACCCGTTACCATAAAGACGCAAAACCGAGAGCGGTGCTCACCGCACGTGAAGTACAATGCTTAGCTTGGGCGGCCGAAGGCAAAAGCGCATGGGAAATTGCCACGATTATTAATACGTCAGAACGTACCGTGAAGTTCCATTTCAGTAATGCTTGTAAAAAGCTTGGCGCGACGAATCGCTACCAAGCGATCACTAAAGCTATTTTAGGTGGCTATATCAATCCCTATTTATAAGGCTTATGCATTGACACTTGCACGATATGCTTCATTCATTGGAATATGCAAAGCGACAGAACGTGTACTTCCCAAAAGATGCACTTTTTTATCACCGAGTCTTTCGCATGGGATCCCCATCCGCTTAATCAATTTTTCCACACTGGCCGATGTGACCGTTACATAGGCATTGATGTGATATTGCTGGGCGTGATGATACAGCGACTGAAACATCTGCAGCGTAACATTACTCACGCCGCCCAATTGCGCCGAATGATCTTTATCGACCGCAAAACGACTCAGCTCATAAATCTCCTTTGCTTTGGGTGCTTGCTGCACACCGAGTAATTCCGAAAAAGTATCTTTAAGCATATAACGCGACGTCGTTGGCAAAATTCGCCAACACCCCACTAAATGACCCTGTTCCTCTTTGGCATACAAATAGTGTGCTTCTGGAACGTCGTACTCATCAGTCTCCATTCCTCGATTTGTTTTTAGCTCCCACTGCAAGCGTTGCGAAAAAACTTTATAGCGTAACTTCAGCAATGACACATAATCAGCTTGAGGGACACTTTGAAAGGTATGTGAATAAATTGAAATAGTCATGTGACTTCTCCTTAGGTTATTGGAGAAATCACGCTAAACAATCTCATCAGAGATAGAACCTGTTCGATCGAACAGTTACGTCGAAATACTGTTTAAACTATTATTAACGCAACTGAATAACTAACGCTCAGTTGGCTCAATAAGGTACAACATAAAGTAAATAACTCGTACCGCTCGGCTTTAAAAATCCTCTTAGGCAACTAAGAGGATTTTTTATATCTGCTGCATTCAAAATAATATTGCAGTTTGGTTAACGCTTTGTTATTTATGATTCCGTTAATACAAAACAAGGATTCCCCAATGAGTAGTGGCCAACGTGCAATAACTTTGCGTTTTTTAGCAGAGCCCGGTGATGTGAATTTTGGTGGAAAAGTCCACGGTGGCGCTGTCATGAAATGGATAGATCTAGCGGCCTATGCATGCTCAGCAGGCTGGAGTGGTAAATATTGCATCACCGCTTATGCTGGAGGGATCCGCTTTGTCGCTCCTATCCACGTAGGGAACCTCGTTGAAGTCAGCGCAAAAGTTATTTATACGGGAACGAGCTCAATGCATATTGCCATTGATGTGCAAGCGAGCGATCCAAAAGAGTTGAAAAACCAGCTGACTACCCATTGTATTGTCATCATGGTGGCTGTCGATGGGCAAGGCAAGCCCACCCCTATACCCGAATGGGTGCCGCAAACAGCAGAAGATATTGCCCTACGCCAATCAGCGATACGCTTAATGAACATGCGTAAAGAGATAGGGGAAGAGATGGAAGCTCACGTTAAGTACTTAAAATAACCACCCATGATACGCTCAGTTGTCATTTTTTCTTCATCTTTATCTGCTTAAATCGAGCCCTCTGAAATTTTGCATCGATGATAGGAAAAGGCTTTGACTCCCAGAGAGATTACCTTGAGCGAATCAACATTAGTCGACCCAAAGTCAATTGAGTATCACTGGGTCCGAACGCTTTACGTTGAAGGCTACCAGCCCCAAGAAATTAACCACTATATCCGTGCCTGCTTTGGCGGAGATGATACCTTCGCCGATCTGTTTCGCCGCGTTGCGTTGCAACAAGAGAGTTTGTATGTCCTTTTGCAATACTTAGGCTGCGCCCCTTCTAGCCGTGAGTTCTAATTTTTTAGCTTTCCTTTACGACGTTACACGAAGATTTCAGATGTGAGTCGCATCCAAACACCATTTCACTTTTGAGACATTCAATTCATCATATACTGCATGTGCGTTACCAATAGCACCCTTTAATGCAGATATAAAAAAACCCAAGCAATGCTCGGGTCTTGGTTACAAAAACTGTTAGTTTGTTGGATAGTAAGGAATAAAGCTAACAGCCAGCTATGCGTAACGCCAGATTTGCATATTACTTAACTGATCGGCGGCCAAACCAAATACGTTAAGCTAATACAATATGGGCGACCTCACGGTCGCCCTATCGTTATTATCCTTTCACACCACCGGCCGTAAGTCCTCCGACTAACCAGCGCTGTGCAAGCAAAAATACGACAGTGATAGGTAAAGCAGACAACACTGCTGCTGCTGCAAAATCTCCCCACAAATAGTTCTGAGGATAAAGATACTGCTGCATACCCACCGCTAATGTATATGAGTTTACATCAGAAAGTAGCAAAGATGCCACTGGTACTTCACCAACCACCCCAATAAACGAGAGAATAAACACAACCGCAAGAATCGGCACAGAGAGTGGTAGCAGCACCAGTCTAAAGGCTTGCCATGGTGTAGCTCCATCTAAAGCAGCCGCTTCTTCTAATGAGTTATCTATCGTTTCAAAATAGCCTTTGATCGTCCATACGTGCAGTGCGATACCACCTAGGTAGGAGAAAATTAAACCACCATGCGTATTTAAGCCAAGAAATGGGATGTATTGACCTAATTTGTCAAACAGTGCATACATCGCAACCAGTGCCAGTACCGCTGGGAACATTTGAAAAATCATCATCGCTTTTAGGATGGTGTCTTTACCTTTAAAACGCATGCGCGCAAAGGCATAAGCAGACGTTGTCGATAGGGCCACAATGAGCACTGAAGTAATGCCTGCTACTTTCACTGAATTCCATAACCAAGTCAGAACCGGAAATGGCGGCGGTGTAACAGAGCCATCAGCATTAGTGACAGCAAAACCTAATGCCAATTTCCAGTGTTCTAGAGATGGGTTATCTGGGATCAAGCTGCCCGTGGCAAAGTTCCCTTCACGAAATGAAATCGCAATGACCATCAATAGTGGAAAAATGATCAGCGATAAAAATGCCCACAGAGCAACATGAGTCGCCCATAAGCGATATTTGAGAGATTGACCTTGTACCATCGCCATAACGATTACTCCTTAATTCTGTGACAGCTTCGTAAAACGTAAGTTGAGTAGTGCTAACCCACCAACCAGTAAGAAGATCAAGGTTGCGATGGCACTAGCCAAACCGAAGTCTTGACCACCAGCTCCTTCAAACGCAATACGATAGGTATAGCTTACGAGTAAATCGGTGTAGCCGGCTGGCTCTGAAGTACCAATCATATTCGGGCCACCTTGTGTCAGAAGTTGAATCATCACAAAGTTGTTAAAGTTAAACGCAAAGCTCGCAATAAGTAACGGAGTCATTGGTTTGATCATGAGCGGCAATGTGATACGGGTGAAGTTGTGTAAAAAACCTGCACCATCAATCGCCGATGCTTCATATAAATCCTCTGGAATCGCTTTCAAAAGACCCATACACAAAATCATCATGTAAGGAAAACCAAGCCAAGTATTGACGATCAGCACCATACTTTTAGCGAGAAAGGGGTCTGAGAACCAGCTAGGACTAATGCCAAAAATACTGTTGAGCACCATATTGATCTCACCAAAGCTTTGGTTGAACAAGCCTTTGAAGATCAAAATAGAAATAAAGGCAGGAACAGCATAAGGCAGGATTAATAGCACTCGGTAAACGGCGCGGCCTTTAAGCTCTTCCCATTGCACAACACTAGCCAACACTAACCCTATCATAAGAGTGAAAATCACGGTTAAGGTTGAGAAAACGACCGTCCAGATAAAGATATTGATGAAAGGCTCTTTAATACCGTCATCTTTCCATACACGCTCAAAGTTATGTGTGCCAATTTTCACCACAAAACCAGGCGATACTGTCGCACCGATAAATTGACCACTTTCGTCCACTGGTTGATAAAAGCCAACATCCATATTCGGCCGTAGTATTTCGCCTGTTTGATTATTGACCAGCGTTTCGCCATCATCTTGCATGGTGTAAAGCGGCGATACGGCGGCAAACTTGCGCAAGCCACTCATGCGTACATCTTCACCATTAGGGAAATGCAGATCAATTGAGCTCAACGTAGCACGGTGATTAATAATGGTTTTAATCGGCTCTTTGGTGCCCTCAATACCCTCAATAGGTTGAAGGTCCATATCGGTCACCGATAAGCCATTTAAGGAAAATACGTCGGTAGCGAGCGTCTGCTCTCCATCTTCGATTGCAATTCGATAGCCACTTTCCGTTTTGTATAGAGTGAAAGGATAGCTTTCCCCGCCCTGATAAGTTCGATCCAACAGCACGGTTTGTGCACGTTCTAAAGAGAGTTGGTTTTTAGCACTGTAGTTAGTAAAAGCCAGACCAACGGTGTAGGCCAAAGGAAAGAGGATGAATAAGATCATTCCCGCGATACCCGGATAAATATAGCGGTGTGCGTAAGTATGTTTACTGCCGAAAATATAAAGGGCCAGAGCGGTAAGAATGAGAGTAAGCAGCGCAAAGGCGAGCTCACCGCGAGAATACATAAGAATAGTGGCGTAACCGTTAACGATACCAACCGTACCTAATAATGCCCATTTAATGAGCACATTTTTACTGGAAGGAAGTGCCGTTTCGGGTGCTGACAAAGCATCTGTACCTTGAACTGACTGCATAGAAGAACCTGCTAGCGATATAAACGTAAAATGAAGGAGAGGTTACCCTCTCCTTAAGGGCTTGACCAAAACCGAATTATTTAGTCATTTGTTTTTCTGCATCAGCCAGTGCGGCATCGACAGTTTGGCGGCCATCTACAATATTGATAATTGCACTTTTCGCGCTGCCCCAAAATGCATTCATCTGAGGGATGTTCGGCATAATTTCGCCATTCATTGCGTTATCCATTGTCGCGGCGATGCGTGTATCTGCATCAAGCTCACGTTGGAAAGAGTTAAGAGCCACCGCGCCAAGAGGTTTGTCATTATTGACCATGCGCAGACCATCATTGGTGAGTAAGTAGTTTTCGATAAACTCAATCGCGAGATCTTTATTTGGAGAAGCGGTGCTGATACCAGCCGTCAATACGCCCACGAACGGCTTGGAAGATTGCCCGTTAAATTTAGGTAATGTCGTCACACCGTAGTTAATACCTGATTTTTCAATGTTGCCCCAAGCCCACGGACCGTTGATCGTCATTGCCGTTTTACCTTGGTTAAACGCAGCTTCAGAAACAGAGTAGTCCATATCCGGAGAGATCACGCCTTTGTCCACTAAGCCTTTCACGAAGTTCATCGCGTCTTTTACGCCTTTATTCGCGATACCCGCATCTTTCACATCATAGCCATCAATCGTGTATTTGAATGCGTAACCGCCATCAGCCGCCATAAGAGGCCATGTGAAATATGGTTCTTTCAAGTTCCACATGATGGCCGTTTTGCCCTCTTTCTTAAGTTTGGCGTTCAACGCTTCCACTTCTTCCCAGCTTTTCGGTGGGTTTGGCACAAGATCTTTGTTATAGATGAGAGACAAGGATTCTACCGCGACTGGGTAGCCGATGATTTTACCGTTGTATTTCACCGCATCCCATGCAAAATCCACGATACCCTCTTGAATCGCTTTTGAAGGTTTAATTTCAGCCAGCAAGCCAGCTTCTGCATAACCACCAAAACGGTCATGAGCCCAGAACACAATATCAGGTCCATCACCCGTTGCTGCGGTTTGTGGGAATTTATCTTGAAGTGCGTCAGGGTGAGCCACGGTCACTTTGATACCCGTGTCCGCCTCAAATTTCTTACCCACTTCAGCCAAACCGTTATAGCCTTTATCACCATTAATCCAAATGGTGAGTTGTCCTTCTTCAATAGCAGCATGTGCACCAAACGAACCAAGAGCAACTAGAGTACTTAGCGCGACTGTGCTTAGGGCGTTTTTCATGTTCATATCCTTTTTATTTTTGTGTTGTAGGGCTCACCAACAGGTTTCGCCGTATTTCGTCATATATAATCAGAGAAAACCTAACTTGACTCATCCTCCTACGCCCTACGCCCTCGATATTATGGACTATTTTCGTGATCATCATCGCTCAAGGTTAGAGAGCTCAATCACAAAAAAATACCTTTTTGTGACATGCTTCCACTTAACAGCCATTAATTATTTGAACTGGATCTAACTCAGCCTTTAAACCCCTCCTCCATCGCATCCATCGCTACTCCCCCCTATAAAAAACTCAATTAGGAGGATGTATCAAACACACACATCACACAAAATACAGTCATCCCAGAGTGGATAGTAAGAGCCTTTTCCAGTAACTCATCGTTTACTGGCTTACATCGCTAGATTGGTTTGCTGTCATAAATGAGCGTTCGTGGTAATTGATTTTATAACGGGGGAGACGCTCAATGTGCAGGGGAAGTGAACTAAATCATTGGCATGGATGGGTGATGCTTTCTTCAAACTCCCTTAATTTGAAGACATCACCCTTTTTCTTACATTATTAACCACCTTACCCAATTCCTGCTGTCATTGCCTGCAAGAAAACTCATATAATGATGGGCAGTGATTTATAAAAAATATTGATCGAGGACGAGCTCTATGGCGAGTGTCACGTTAAAAAATGTATGTAAAGCATACGGTGATGTATTAATTTCTAAAAATGTTGACTTAGAAATTCAAGAAGGCGAATTTGTCGTCTTTGTCGGTCCGTCAGGTTGTGGAAAATCCACCCTACTGCGTTGCATAGCAGGCCTAGAAGATATCACCTCGGGTGACTTGTTTATTGGCGATAAGCGAATGAATGATGTTGAACCTTCTAAACGTGGCGTCGGCATGGTATTTCAATCCTATGCGCTCTACCCGCACCTTAATCTTTTCGACAACATGTCTTTTGGCCTAAAGTTGGCCAAAGCCGATAAAAAGGAGATCGAGCAACGTGTTGAGCACGCCGCCGATATTCTCCAACTCAGCCATTTGCTTGAACGTCAACCTAAGTCTCTTTCAGGTGGCCAACGTCAGCGTGTCGCGATTGGGCGTACTTTAGTCTCACAACCGAATGTCTTTTTGCTTGATGAGCCGCTGTCTAACCTAGATGCAGCGCTGCGCGTACAGATGCGTTCAGAGATAACCAAACTGCAACGCAAATTGGGCTGCACTATGATTTACGTTACCCATGACCAAGTCGAAGCAATGACAATGGCTGACAAAATCGTGGTTTTGGATGCTGGTTTCGTATCACAAGTAGGCAAACCACTTGAGTTGTATCATTACCCAGAAAATCGTTTCGTCGCAGGTTTCATCGGTTCTCCTAAAATGAACTTCATGAGCGTATTCATCGAAGATGTCGAAGCCGAACGCGTGAAAGTTCAACTCTCTAATGGAACCTCATTTTGGATTTTGGTCGATGGCACCACGATCACTCGCGGCGAGCGTATGTCATTAGGTGTGCGTCCAGAGCACTTGCTGAGCGCTGAAGATGGTGACGCGAAAATTGAAGGCAAAGTGATGATGGTTGAGAAACTCGGCAATGAGACACAAGTCTACATGAACTTGAAAGGCTCTGATTCTGATGTAATTTACCGCCAGCCTGATACTTTGGGCGTTGAAACAGGTGATACATTGACAATTGGTATTCCTGGGCATCGCTGCCACCTCTTCCACAGCGATGGACGTGCATGCCGCCGCCTTTACAAAGAAAAAGGCATCGAAGCCGAATAAAAAGAAATTCAGTTAAGAAAATAAGACAGCCCCTATCAAAGGGGCTGTCTTATTTAAAAATAAATAAAATTTAATTAAACTCTTCAATACCAATATTATCTTTTGCCCATAATAATGCCTGAAGTCTATTTTTAGCATTTATCTTTTTAAATACATTATGTAAATGTGTTTTTACTGTATTTTCACTTACAAACAACTCATCTGCAATTTGCATATTAGATGCACCACAGCCAAGTAGCTTAATTATTTGCTGCTCTCTTTTCGTTAATTTAGCATAAGCTTGAGAGGTAATAGATGAATTACCTGCACGATAATGCTGTATATATTCCTGAGCCAATTTTCGATTAAACCACATTTCATCATCAAGCACTTTTTCCATGCCCTTAACTAAAGATTCAAGCTGATCATTGGTATAAAATACACCCACAAGATTCTGCCATTTAAAGAGCATTTTAGGTTCAATATCTAGCGGGCAATTAATAAGCACTTCTTTTGCATCAGGGCAGGATAAGCGTTTAAATGCTGAGTAATCAGCAAAATTATTTTCATCAACGCGAGAATAGTCGATGATAACCAATTGAATTTTATAGGATGATAGACTGTTATCATTCATCCACGTATCGCAAAGCGGAGAGATATCAATACTAATCGGCAACTTTGACTCTAGCGAATCTTTAAGTAAGCGAGACTGCATACAAACATCAGAAAGCAATCGAACGTTAATTTTTTTTTCTTCACTCATTTTAAACTCCTAGATCATACCGCTCACTTGATAAAACTAACGTTAAGCGACTATAAGTCAATATCTCAAAATAACCCGCTCTCATTTTAATAAAAAACCTAATGAATAAATCCATTTAATTCATGAAGTTATTGTGCATTCTTATTTATGAGAACAAATGACTGTTTTATTTATATACCTTACTACTTGAAGTAGTTTGGGTGTAGTAGGCCATTCTATAAAAGGTAATGGAATAAAAAAGATAAAGAATCGAGTGTCATTCCTAACGAATGAAAAGCACCACGCACTTCTGGTGTTAAGAAAAAGCGTGGCACTCACTGCTCATTGACTATTACTTTAAAAATCAACATCGATGAGAAAATCACCCTATTGAGGCTAGGTCCGATATAGAACTTTTACAACATGCCAACCAAACTTGGTTTTCACCAAATGGGGTGTCAGTACCTCTCCAGTGAAACAGATTTTATCAAATTGAGGTACCATCTGCCCCTGACGAAACTCACCCAGATCGCCCCCTTTTTTACCCGAAGGGCAGGTAGAATATTTTCTGGCTAATGTTTGAAATTTCGCTCCTTTTTTTAACTGAGCGATAATATCTTCAGCTTGTTCTTTATGCTTCACTAAAATGTGAAGAGCCGCTGCCGTTCTTGCCATCATTTTTCTCAATAAATTTGCTACTGCAAATAGTGTAACGGATGCTTTTCAAGAGTCCAACCCCAATGTAAGAGTGCAAAAGATCAATAAACATACGGTTATACTGTTTATTTGCATTTAACGCATTGCCGTCAGTAAGAGATCGTTTAGTATTAAGCATAAGAAACAACGTTGAGTAAGGTGTTATGGCTAAAACCCCCAGTAAGGCAAACCAATCCCAAGGCATGTTGATGTTCACATTGAACACTCAGAAACAGCTTTTTGCTATCGGGACTCTGAAAGTACGAGAGATTGTCCCTTACATGCCAATGACACAAATCCCATATTCTCATCATCATGTGATCGGAACGGTGACTATCCGTAACTTGACGGTACCTGTCATTGATATGGCTGCCGCCATTGGCTTTAGAGCAATTCAACCTAGCGAATATAAACAATGCTACTTAATCGTGACGGACTGCCTGCGAACTGTAGTTGCGTTTATGGTACGTAGCATTGAGAAAATCATCGAGTGTGACTGGCGAACAATCGAGTCTTCACCTGCAGTGGCGGGAAAAGACGTTTTTATCACTGGCATAACCCGCTATCAAAAACAGATTGTGCAGTTACTTGACGTCGAATTATTACTTTCAAAAATTTATCCACAGTATGAATCAACTAAGATCCCGATGCTGACTGATATTGAACGTGAGCGATTAAAAGCATTGCGTATTTTACTGGTGGATGATTCATCTATTGCACGTAAACAATTGTCAGATGCCTTAGACAGTATCAACATCCCTTACCAAATCTGTAAAAATGGGCTTGATGCCATTGAGCTGATGCGTCAAGACGCTCAACATCAACGTGCGATCGATTTGCTGGTCAGTGATATTGAAATGCCGGGCCTCGATGGATATGAACTGGCCTTTGAGGTTCAAAATGATCCAATGCTGAGCCATGCTTATTGTATTCTTCACACCTCGCTTTCCAGTGAGATCTGTTTGGATAGAGCTCACCAAGTCGGAGCCCACGAAGCTTTGGAAAAATTTAACGCAACAGAATTAATAGAAGCGATGCTGCGTGGCGCAAAAAAACTGGAACAACGTAAGGATACCGCTTAATCAAGTTTTGCTTGCACAAACAGAGCCTGAAGCGCTTCTCTATCTGATTTTTTCAGTTTACTCACTACAAGCTGATAAGAGCGTTCACATAATTCCTCTAACATCATCTGGTCAACATCTCCGTTTAACTTAACGGAGATCCAGTGTCTTTTATTCATATGATAACCAGGACGAATAGCGGAAAAGGCACTGGTCAGAACTTCACCATCTTCGGGAGTGCACTTCAATGTCACAAACGGCTCTTCTCTCGACTGAGAAGTATAGGCAAACATTTTACCGCGAATTTTGAAAACCAACGCGTCAGGACCAAACGGATAGCTACTTTCTACCTGAGGTAAAATATCCAAAAACGATTCAATATCATACATCTCCATCTATTACTCCTTGATTCAGTAACCAACTTATTTTAATCATTCAGCGATTTAATATATAAAAAACCCCCTACTATGTCTGTCTGTTGTGTTTGATCTACATCAAGAATCGATTGTTCACCGTAAATAAAAATTCAACTTCAAACTTTAGTTGCATTTTTTTAGCGCATAACTTTGGGATATCCGCTAATCTTAGCGGTATGAATATCTGTGACTGTCTATTAATTTTACGATAATGACCAGCGACGACTTTAAGAGATCTACAGCCAATTTAAAAAAAGCAGTACCGTTGATGATGAAAAATCATGTGGCGGCGACACCTGCTAACTATGCACTTTGGTATACCTATGTTGACAATGCCATACCTCAACTCAATCGAGAACTCGATTCTGTATTGGAAAACTTTGGCCTTTGTCCTCCCGCGGCAAGCTCTCAACTCTATAACAGCTATGTCGCATCGCGCTCTGAAACCAGTTTAAGCACGCTACGCAACAACATTGAAGTGTTAGTCAATGAAGTCGCAAGTTCAATGTCAGATACCCTAACCGATACCAGCGAATTTGCCAGAGTGATTGATAAAAGTTTTAGTGAATTAGAACGAGTCGAAAACGATGATTTATCGATCGAAGAGGTGATGAAAGTGGTTCGCCAATTGGTCACTGAATCGCGAGATATTCGCCATTCAACTCAGTTTTTAAATGGTCAACTTAATAGTGCCAGTAAAGAAATTCATCGACTGAAAGAGCAGCTTGCCGAGGTGCAAAAAGAGGCTTTATTCGATGGATTGTCCGGTTTATATAACCGCCGTTCGTTCAATGATGATCTCTTTACCCTAATAAGCGCGCAGCAACCAATAAGCCTGATCTTATTAGATATCGATCACTTCAAATCTTTTAATGACAATTACGGCCACCTATTTGGTGACACCGTCATCAAAGGCATCGCTAAAAAGCTTCAGAGTAGCTGTCGAGATGGTATTACCGCCTACCGATTTGGCGGTGAAGAGTTCGTTTTAATTGTTCCAAATAAAACACTGCGCATTGCCAGACAGTTTGCAGAATCACTGCGCCGTTCGATAGAAAAAATGAGCGTGAAGGATCGCCGTTCAGGAAACCAAGTTGGTAATATTACCGCCTCTTTTGGTGTGACAGAATTACAACTAGGTGATACGTCCGAGTCTTTGATAGAAAGAACCGATAAACTGCTCTATGAAGCAAAACAATTAGGCCGCAACCGTGTTATGCCGCTTTAATCGCTTCAACCTCTTATGGCTTATGGGTAGCTGAAAAGCAATCACAAGTTCCATAAACCTCAATTTATGGATAGAAAAGTAAAAGGGGCGCCACGCCCCATTTAATCCCAATACGCATCTATAACCTAAGCAAGGTTAAAACTGTAGTTTAAGTAATAGTCTTCACCATCTTTTGCGGTGTACTCCTTATCTTCACTACAAGCTTGAGGCTTACCCTTTTCATCACCTTTGACTAGGCTTACCCAGTGGCGCATTGCGGCGCTGGGCATTTCTTCCACCGATTGGGTAAATGTGGTACACGTTTCTAACTGAATATCATTAATCTCTATCAGTTCAACGCGTCCAGTCCCTTTAGTGCAGCCTAACATCACTTCAACATGGCTACCACTTCCATCACGGAACAAGATCGAACATGGTGACTCCTTTTCACCATTGAAGGCAACAAAATGTTTTGGATGCTTCAAACCACTATGACGCCCATCCTTGAAATAAGCCAACACATGGCGGTAATCGATCACATAACTGGTCACATCTTGATGAGAGCCCGTCGCCAAAGGGAACAATCTATCGAGTAGTTGCTTCGCTCTACTCTGCTTTTCATTTTGTTGATTAGCACTGATAGTCTCGACGGCGAAGACGGCTTCAGCGATAAAGGGTTTATCTAGTTTTTGGATTTCTGTTTTATCGAATGTCAGCATATTCATCGTCTTTTCCTTATAGGTAACTCAACATTTTGTGTTCTAGAGCAATTATTCCAAACTTGCGTTTAACCTTTGTGCAAATTTGTGACCTTGCTTACTTGGTAGATTAACCAATTTTTTACTACAATTTCACAACAAAAATTTTACAGTGTGAATTTTACAAAATGGCCTTATCAAAAAGCTTAGTTCGTCAGTCACATTTCTTAGGGACAAAAGTCAGAAACTTAAGAAAGCGTAATCACCTAACGATGGAAGACTTATCGGCACGCTGTATTCGTATCAACCCAGAATACGCCCCCTCCGTTTCATACCTTTCGATGATTGAGCGTGGAAAACGGGTACCTAGTGTTGATATGTTGGAGGTCATTGCCCAAGTTTTCCAAAAAGATCCCGCTTGGTTTTTAGATGATGAACCAGGTCAAACGGATATTACTCCTGACAAGGGTAACAGAGGTGGGATAAGCGGTATGGCTCTTGAACCTAGCTTTTTATTCTCAAATGATATTTTACAAATCGCAATCCCAGAGATGCTTTCCCAAACCGGGATCACTGGCAAACAGTTTGCTCATCTATTGATCCGTGCTCACCAAGAGAGTTTACAAAACCACTTCCCAGATCTTGAGCGAGCAGCAGAAGAAGTGGGTTTAAAACGCTTAAACTTAGCTGTTGAAGATCTTATCGACATCGCCAAAAGCCTTGGTTTGGTTATCCGCTGGGTCACGAGAACCCCGCAAGATGTTGTTGATGAGCTTGGTGTTAGCGCCAAACAACTTATTACCTCTTTTTTTGAACCACCATGCACGATCTACCTTAATGAAATTCTACGTGAGTACCCAACTCGCCTAAAGTACGACCTCGCGGTGTATATTGGCCACAATATTCTGCACAGCAAAGAGGGACTAAAAAGTGTCTTAACGGTTGGCCACACAAACAGTTGGGAAGAAACGCCTGATGCCACCGCCACCTGTGAATTAAATTCCCAAGATATCCTTCAGGCATGGCGAGATTTTGAATCGAGTTTTTTTGCTGGCGCACTGCTGTGCCCCAAAGTGCCTTATCGACAACTTCTTGATCGCAGCGGTTACGAAATCGATGTACATTTGAAAGCGGGGGTTTCTCCTTCCGTTGCGATGAGGCGCATGACGGTCGTGTCACCCTATCCGCATTGGCACTATTTCGATGCTTATGGTGAAGGCAAATTAAAAGCGGTTTATCGTGGTAATGGGATCCCTCTCCCGTGGGGGAATATGCGTAAAGTGAATGACCCTTGCCAGCATTGGGCCGTGTTTAGACGTCTTTCAGAGCCGCAAAGTGGCAGCTCTGCGCAAATTTCGATTTTGAATGTAGGTGATGAACCGAGAATATATTGCTGTGAATCCGTCAATATGATCGATCCAGCAGGCAATAATCGAGTGCTATGCGCTGGAATAGATTTGAATCCAGCCATCAATGCACAAGGTGGGGATGCTCACTCAATTGCTGAGGAGCTCAAAGCGTTATGCGTCAGCAACGGCGGAAGCTCTCTTATTCCAAGACACATCAAAAAAGATCTCACGACTATTGCTAAAATTCTTAATATTAATTGGATTGAACGCGGAATTGAAAATAATGCGCGCTTAATCTGCTCACGCGGTGCTGTCTGTCCAAGAAAACCAAGCTGCTATGAGAAATGTGCTGGCTAGTTGCAGAGCGTAAAAATAAAAAAAGCCAATCACAAAAGGTATGATTGGCTATTAATAAGTGTGAACAAAAATAAGGTTCACTAACAACGTCAGTTGGCTAGGTGACCCTCGGCTTAGAAGGGTCACTTACTATATAGCAGGATGCATGCCAACTTTAAAACTGCCAAAAAACACCTTATCTGTCTACTTTATGAGCGGTTTCATTACAACGTGTCGCATAATAAATTTGCATTTTGCAATTAAATTTCAAAATGCAAATCTGAATAAATAATCTAGTAGTACTGCTGCCTCTTTTCTTGATACATCCGCTCATCAGCCAGTTTCAACATCGCATCCACATTATCAAATTCTGGGCTAAATGCGGCTGCGCCTACACTGACATGTAGGTTAATTAAGTGCTGCTCATAAATGACTGGCGCATTACACAACGCACTTTTTATTTTGAGACTGATCCGCTCAATATCATCGTTGTCCGATACTCGAGACAGCAAAACCAGAAACTCATCACCGCCAATGCGTGCAACTAAATCCGAAGAACGCAATACGCTTTTCACTCGCTCCGCACAAGCAATCAACACCTTGTCACCCGCCGCATGCCCATAGGTGTCATTGATCGATTTGAACTTATCAATATCAATGTTGAGGATCACAAAACCAGCCGATTGGTCCATTTTGATAGCCTGCTCAAAATATCGATCAAGCGTATACATGAAGTACCGACGGTTAGGAAGCTGAGTTAATTCGTCATGAAGTGCTCTTTCATTAGCAATAGAGTACAAGCGATATATCGTAATAAACGCCGCAACCAACAAGATTAAGATCGGATAGCCTAGCAACCGTACAATGTGAACCTGATACCAAGGCACTTGACCTAAAACATCGCTTTTCTGCGCAACAGCAATTTCCCAGCCGCCATAGGGAAAATGAACACTTTGTTTTGCAAAAGCTTTCGTGAACACCTCTTGTTCACCAAAAAATACCTCGCCTTCCGAACCAGTACTGTCTACCCCACGTATCGCCAAATTAAAGCGGTGAGTAAAACGTTCAACGCCAGTGGAAAGTAATAGAGAATCTAAATCGATCACGACACTGCATACCCCCCAATATTGTTGGTTATCAGGAGGGTCAGTAAATATAGGAATCCGAGCAACAAGGCCTCGCCCACCTTGAACCAGGTTCACAGGGCCTGCAATGAAGATCTCTTGGATCTCCCTTGCTTTTAAGATCGTGGCCCATTGTTTGGGAACGGTACGATAATCTAAGCCTATCGTTTTGTGATTTCCGCTCAATGGATAGGTGTAACGAATCACATCATCAGGCGCAAGCCCAATCACGCGCAAATGTCTACCTTCATGTAAAATATTAGCCGCAATTTTTTCCCAATCTTCGAACTGAGAATGGGCGTTAATCGCAATTAAGCTGGTTAGCCCATTTGCTACATAGATGTCAGACAAAATGGCAGCTTCTAACTGAGCTCGAATAATCGAAAGCTCTTCCTTTGCTCTGGTTTGAAGATTATCTCGGATAAAACTTCGTTGATTGAAGTTGATAATTTCGATCAACCCTCCACAAAAAATGATGAAGGCAACGAGAAGCAAATTGACAGACCACTGTTTGCCTGAGATATGTCTCATGCAACTCTCCCTCACTAGCCTGTAGCGATCACTACATGTGTATGGTTTTACTTGCTCTATTTAGAATAGTGCTTCTTACTTAAGATTAACGTAATTAATGAGGGAATACCCAAATTAATTACAAATTTGTTGATATAACCAAATGAACTCGTAGCTTTTTGCTAACATAGTAATATTTTAATTCATCAATTTGCATAGCGTAAAAAGCACAATCAGCTAAACGCATTATCCTAACGACGGCTCAAAGCGGTCATTTTACGCACACCTGACATATCACCAACAATAATAAATCCATGAAATGCTAATATTATTATGAATATTAGCTTAGAGGTGTGTTTTCATCATGTTATTAAAAAAGAGTGGCCTATTTCTGGGATTAGCTATTGCATTGTGGTTGCCTGCCTCTGGCTATGCAGAGCCGGCGCCAACAACGAATAACACTTTTTCTGAATCTGCGGAGCTTATTCGTCAAACCTATGAAGAGCAACTTTTCACATTGCCGGCATTCAAAGAGGGGCACTATGGGTTACGGATGTATCGCCAAACTCTAGACCCTAAATATTCAGCAGCGGTGTGGAGTGATCTTGCTCGCGTAGCAAGCCGACTTAATCAATTTTCCGCAGAAGTTTCAACTGCTGAACAGGTTTTTCTCTACTCTGAGCAACGTTTGGCTGGATACCTCGATGACGAAGATGAACGCAGCCAATTACGCTATATCGCCACTAAACATATGCCAGAATACCTCTACTTAGGCGTCGACCTATTAGGCTCTATGGCCCGTGCCAACGAATATGGTTTGAAACATAAAGAAGATCAGCTTTTGCGCCAAGTGATCCGCCGTTATGATTTTACTAAGTACGCCACTGATGAAGAAATGATTAAAGCGTGGGCCGCACAACTTGCTAACCAAGTCTATTGGTTACGCCAGTTAGGTGAACAAGATGTCGTACAACCATTCATTGATAGCTTTAGGAAAACATACCCAGATTCTGCTGATAAAGCACTCTCCGCGCAACAATATGGCAATAAACTGTATGGCATGACACACATTATTTTTGCCGATTCGGAATACTATCAAAATCCCATTAAAGAGCAGCAGCATCAATGGATCTTCGACTACTTTCGCAATAATATCGATACCATTTTGCTAAGAGCGAAGGAAGATGTGGTTGCTGAAGTTGGGATCACTTTTCTACTCGCAGGTTTAGAAAAAGATCCTGTTGTAGAAAAAACTCGTCTCGCAATTCAACAAGCGATTGATAAAAAGAAAGGGATGATCCCCTCTACCTCAGGTGTGTTTGACCTTGCCGACGGAGAGCACCGCAATGTACTTGCCATTATGTTACTTGACTGGCAGAAAACCAACCAAGCGCCCACAGTGAAAAATAATCCTAAGGTATTTTCTAGCCTGCCTTATGGGCTCATCAGACAGTAGCAATAAGCGGGTTAAGCTGATTTAAGCTGGTTTGACGATACTGAGGATTTAAATAGCTTCGGGATAAGAATTCCGGTAAAAGTTGCCATCACAATCAAGCCCAATCCTACCATTTGTGTTGGCAAGTACTGCACATTAAAAAACAACTGTTGCCATAAAGCGGTAAAAAGCAAATTGGTAAAAATTAACGGAGCGAGCTGCGAGCCAGAGTGTGCCAGACGGTAGGCTTTGGCTCGAAAAATTTGAGTGTTAATGACTAATATAGAGACTCCGCTCAAGGCAATAACCACAGCTAACTGCTGCAAGCTGCCCCAGGTTTGTTGAAGTACATTCGCGTCTACGGTAGGAAGAAATAACAAAGGTAGTAATAAGATTGATGCACACACAAACGTCCAAGCATTGATATCAATAGATCGCATATTACTTTTCGTCGCTCGATACAAGCTTAACTGCGATCCCGCATTCAGCGCTCCCGCAAGTAAACCGACCAATAACTCCATCCGTAAATGGATGCCCGAAACATCGCCAGCCAGCAGTAACACCCCGATAAATGTAATGGCCAAGCTCACAACCGTGCCTGTTTTCATCACTACACCAAATATTAATTTTTCTAACAAAGGAATAAACAGTGGACCAGTGCTAAACAATACAACACTTTCCACCAAAGAAAGATGCTGAAGTGAGTAAATAAAACAGAGCTGACAGCCTGCAATACATACTGAGCGAACCCACAGAGCCCGTTTCATACCTTTGGGAGGAAAACGGAAATGAGTTAAGCTCATTACTCCCAACAATATAAGCGCGGGGAGTAAAAATCGGAGAAAACTGAGACTTTGTAGCGGTATCTCATGTGCAAGAAACTTAGACAGTAGCCCTGTCAATGACAAGCTAAATGTGGAGGACAACATAAATAATGGAGCCAAAATTCGTGGGTTCATACAACTCTCCTCTAGTACAGCCATCATAGAACAATGACGAAAGGAAAAATAACGAGTAATATTAACCAAACCTGTAAGAGAAACTTACCAATGCGAAAACTACCTCCGCTCAAGTCACTCTACTCATTTATTGCCGTAGCAGAAACAGGCAGCATGACAGATGCAGCAAAGCACCTTAATGTTAGTCATTCAGCCATCAGTCAATCAATAAAAGCATTAGAGAACCAGCTAAACCAGCCGCTATTCAATCGCGTTGGGCGTCACGTCGTACTCAATAATGCTGGTCAAAAATACTATCGGAGAATTGCGCCTGCTTTGGAGCAAATCGTTGAAGCAACTGAAGTGCTTATGAGAGATGAGCGCCATAACCGACTGACACTCAACATGGTCAACTCATTAGCGCTGCACTGGTGGATACCACGAGTTAACCGCTTTCAAGAGCATGCGCCACATATAGACGTGAGAATATCGAGTTTAACAGGCACTTTTTCTCTAACATCAGAGAACGTTGATATCGCGATTGTTCATGGTAAACAAGATGAGTGGCAAGACTACTATTGTGAGAAACTTGCCGAAGATGAATTGGTGCTGGTATGCAGCCCTGAACTCATAAAACCTGACCTCATAAAGCAAGGTGATAAGCAGACGCTTTCATCCATACTTAAATGCCACCCAGCGATTATCGCTGTGAACGAGCGCCGCAAAAAAGACTGGCAAATTTGGTGCGATGCTTATCAACTTACCATGCCAGCAAGTCGCAAAAACCTATCATTTGTCTCTTCAGCACAAGCCGTACAAGCAACTATCCGCCAATTAGGTATTTTCGTTACCCATCGCCTCTTTGTAAAAGATGACATCAAGTTAGGCCTACTACAAGAACTCGGTTCCGCAGTGACTAATCCCTATCAAGACTACTACTTCGTTTGTGCCAAAGAGCAACTGAAACAAGAGAGTATCTTAGTGTTAAGAAGTTGGATCAAAAAAGAATTTGCGATGTAACTAAATTTGTAATGTAACTACAGGACGGCTTAGATTTTTTTGCTATATCCACATTTGCTTATATTCATTTTTTTATAAAAAAATAATGGCTTAAATAATGACTTATTTGAACAACGTTAAAATAATCGACAAAACATGCTGATAATACAATAAGTTATAAGACCATTGATCACCGATTATTAATAGCCTAATGACTTAACGAAAACGCCAAATGATTAGCCATTGTATTTTTTAACTGACTCCATGCACTTCGTCCGCAAAACTCTGTTATTTATTCTAGACTTAACTCGGTATCTAATACTTTAGGATAGCATCGAGATCGAGTATGACTGAACTGGTAGGTAGACATTTAGAAGAGATGGCCAATATGCGAGCGTCACGCAAGCGTAGGGTCGTTGCCTTATGCTCATTTGTGTCTGTGCTACTTTTCGCCTTTTATGGCATTCTTCATTTTCTTGAACAGCAATATTACCTGAGCATTTTTAATTTATTATGCTTGATCGCCATTGCCTCTAATTACCTTTATTTCTACCATCACTCTGATAACACCTCCTATGCCGATTTATTCCTCAGTGCCATCTTGTTAACAAAAGGGGTCATATTACTACTATATGGACAGCATATGGTCGGCAATGTGCTGTGGTTGTTTCCAATTATTGCGGCGGTGATCTTCATTAATGACTTTCGAATAGGCTTAGTTTTTAGCTGTAGTTTCTTTATGCTAATTGGCGTCTCAGTACAACTCTCCGGTGCCGATATTCTTCCTCAATATCTCCCCATAGATCGGTTTTTTCTCAGTCTCATCGCACTCTGTTGCATGTGTCATATTTCCTCTTACTACTACAACAAAGCGGTTTGCTATATCCAGCATCTTTATCAAGAGGGAATTGAAGACCTTGCCTACACCGACCAACTGACTGGGCTCGCCAATCGTTGGAGTTTCGAAACTTGGGCACGTGAAAAACTCTCCCAGCAGACTGATAAAAAAACCATCACCGCACTCGTCTTTCTAGACATTGATAATTTCAAGTCCATTAATGACAGCTACGGACATGAGGTCGGGGATCGAGTCTTGCAATATTTCGCCAATCGTTTAAAAAACAACGTCCGAAATAAAGACCGGAAGACCGATAAACACGATTACTCCATCGCGAGATTTGCCGGAGATGAGTTCGTGCTACTACTTTACGATATCAAAACGGTTAAGGATTTGGATGGTGTTCTCAACCGGATTTGTTATCTGTTTGAGGATAAATATCAAGGGTCAGAAATGATCAATAACCTCACCGTCAGCATCGGCGCTGCTTTGTTTCCTTCTGATGCTGATAACTTGGCCGAGCTGACTCGGTGCGCAGACAAAGCGATGTACGCAGCAAAACACAACGGCAAAAATCAATATCAGTATTACCAACATATTTCACTTGACCATACTGAAGCATCTACTGCAACCCATTCAGCAACAGTGACACCAATAAAGAAAGCTAGCGAGTCATATACATAATCCACAAACCTACTGCACATACCACCACCATCCATGCGGCGTAGCGTGCTGTATTAGGTTTATTTGGTTTAGGGTGAATCACTGGCCTCATTGCCGCACGCCTTGCTGCTTCAACAATGGAAACGTCTTTATCACTGAGCTGTTCAAGCGTATCGCGATTTTTCTGCGCTTGATTAGCCACCTTGGTAAATCGGTGCATCTGCTCAAGCGTAAAATCCTCTTTGGGATCATAATGCGGATTCTGATCTTCATGTTTGGGCAACATAGACATTGGGCATCCTCCTCGTGATCCAACCTACTCTAATTATAGCCCCCCTCAAGATATGTTCGAATTTCTCGACGAAGACCTTCAAAACACAGCGCTCTTCTTTATCAGCACCTTGTCTTAGACTGATGTTATACCGACAAGGAGAATCATTATGCTAACGCAACGTGAAATAAAACAGATAATCCCCGCACAACCCACTTCGGATGGAGATGGCGTAAAAATTAGCCGCGTTGCTGGCTTTAATAACGCTAATTTTTCACCATTTTTAATGCTCGATGAATTTAAATCTGATCAAAAAGCCGATTATATTGGCGGATTCCCTCCTCATCCACACCGAGGAATCGAAACTCTCACTTATATGCTAAATGGGCATTTCCAACATCAAGATCATATGGGTAATGTCGGTGAATTACGCTCTGGTGGTGCCCAATGGATGGCCGCAGGAAGAGGTGTTATTCATAGCGAGATGCCAATCATGACTGAAGGTCAGTTGCACGGTTTTCAGATTTGGATCAATCAGCCTGCTAGCCAAAAAATGGCGCCAGCGCAATACCACGACTTTCAACCCGAAACCATTACCGAATACCACTCCCAAGAGGCTGGCCTGCTGAGAGTACTTGCGGGTGATGTCACTTGTGGCAACCAGATAGTAACTGGCCCATTAACAAAAACGGGCGTTAAATTGAGTGTAGCCGACTGGCAAGCAACACCGGGTAGCCAATTAGAGATCGCCACTCCAAATCACTTTAATGTCATGGCATTTACCTACAAAGGCAATGCACAGCTAGGCAGTAAAGTGTTGAAGCAAGGCGAGCTAGCGTTGCTCTCAAAAGGTGAGTTCTTAACATTAAAAGCCAATGATACGAGCGGAGTATTGTTGCTAATGGGGCAACCCATTGATGAACCTGTAGTGCATTATGGGCCGTTTGTAATGAACTCATTTTCTGAGATAGAACAAGCAATTAAAGACTACAACTCAGGTCTGTTTGAACAGTATTAATCATAGGGTAGCCATCCGGCTGATCTTAAGTGTCATTTTGGGGTTCTCAGAAAGTTTGCCTATACTCAAGTAGTAAATTTGACGAGAGGCACGAAATATGTGGGTATTGACTAGAAATATTCTCATTTCATTGGCAGCAGTGCTGATCAGCTCAACGCTTTTTGCTAACACCCTTAAAGCTGATTTTAGGCATCGACCACCAGAAATGGTGATCAGTCCAGATGGTCAAAAAATCAGCGGCCCATTAAAGGAAATCATTGAAGAAGCAGCAAAAAATATGGGCTTCGATATCGAGTGGCGAAACATTCCATTTCCTCGCAGCCTTGCTACTTTAGAAAATGGTACTGTTGACATTGTTCCACGTGTCATACGAACAGCAGACAGAGAAGCATTTGTTCGCTTTATCGGTCCTATAAGTGAGCAAACACGGAATATTGTTTTTGTCACTCGCAGTGATGGGCCAGCAATCAACAATTATCAAGATTTACGAGAGCTGAATGTCGGTGTGAAAAGAGGTACCGCTTATTTCGAAGCGTTTGATCAAGACAAAGAGATAAATAGAACGGTTGTTAATGATGACTTCAACCTAGCAAGAATGCTAGAGGCAAAGAGAATAGATACCGTTATCGTATTGGATTTACCTGCGCTAGAAGTGGAATTAAAAACAATCAATTTTAGTAACTACCAAGTAGCAACCTACTACTATCCAAACACTATCGGCAACTATTACGGTATGCCTAAAAGCCATCCACAAGCGGATGCATTACAAAACGCTCTGTCTGAAATGGTAAAAAGTGGAAGGATCGAAGCCATCTATGCAAAATTTGGCTTAACAGCTCGATAAGAAATAGGGCTTTTAAGCCCTATTTCAACTACAAATATTCGCACAAATAAGCTGTTGCTTCGGCAACTTTCAAATCAAAGGACGAATTCTCAGCGACTTCAAAAGATTCATTCGCTTTAAATGTAGACCAATGTTCATCCCCTAAACGCTTTATCGTTAACGAACCTTTGATGACTGTCATACGCTCAGGAGCGGCCGTGCCAAAGGTGTATTCGCCAGGAGCCATTACGCCCACCGAACTGTCACCACTTTGGTGAGCAAAACCTAAAGATTTAACCGCCCCATCGAAGTATGTGTTTTCTTTGATCATTTCTCTTCCTTGTAAAATAAACCACCAAAATATGGTGAATAACACGTTTGTAAGCCGTTTTATCTGAAATCGTAAAAATACACAAGTGGCAATTGGGATTAAACAAATAGTGAAACGCGACCTATACTGATCGGTAAGTCAACAAAATTCATGATGCAATGTTCATCTTGTCATCCATTAGTACTGGTTTTGGAAAAAAGATCATATTTTCTAGTGTGACATTTGCTAAACCACACGACATATTCCACTCTCTAACCTTGTTTTAATTGGTTAGCCTTACCGATACTAGTCGCTGATTGCTTACGTTATGGAGTGGGAATGGCAGTTAAGGGTTTCACGCATGCAAATAAAGCCTCTTCAGGTCACCCCATGAAAAAAAAGTGGGTATTAAAAAGTCTTTTTTGGATAGTGCTGTTCACTATCGCAGTTGGTTTTGCCACTTTGCTTTTAGTGAGCTATCAAGAGTATACAAGCCCCAAAAATGTCTATGGTTCATGGATTGAAATCGGTACACCCAGCTATAGCACTGAGGTTCTCACTCTCAATTCAAATGGCGTGTTTCGAAATAATCGCTTAGTCAGCACTCAGTTTGAATATGATGGGGATAAAATTGTGATTAACACTGGTAGTGGCGTGACCATTTACCAACTTGCTGGGACAACAAACTCCCCTCAACTGAAGCGCATTGAACCTGTCATGCCTTTACAACGCTTTATCAAACAAGGCTATGAAAGCACGGTAGAAAACGATGAAAACGGCGACCCAAGTAAAAATCGTCGTTCAGCATTATCTGAGCACTTTTCACAACCATAGTGCTTAAAGTGACGCGATCAGAGCTGAGTCTAAATAGAAAAGCCCCCGAATCGGGAGCTCTGTTGATACTTTATATTATAGAGTGACGCCATATTTAGCGTACGCGACGCGCCTCTACGGCACCAGCCAACTGACGCAATACCACTTCAGTGTCATCCCAGCCAATACATGCATCCGTAATCGATTGACCATAAGTGGCCGCACAACCATCCACGAGATCCTGACGTCCTTCAACGAGATGAGACTCAATCATCACACCAAAAATAGCATGTTCACCCGATGCAATCTGCTCGCTCACATCTTGTGATACCACAAGTTGACGCTGGTACTGTTTAGAGCTGTTTGCGTGGCTAAAGTCAATCATCACTTTTTGTGGTAAACCGGAGATTTCTAGTTCCTGCTTGATAGCCGCGACATGTTGAGCGTTGTAGTTTGGCTCTTTACCACCTCGTAGAATGATATGGCAATCAGGGTTGCCTGCCGTTTGAATGATGGCCGAATGACCATACTTAGTGACCGACAAGAAATGGTGCGATGCACTGGCAGAGCGAATCGCATCAGAAGCGATTTTGATATTGCCATCTGTCCCATTTTTGAACCCAACCGGACAAGATAGACCCGATGCGAGTTCACGGTGAACTTGAGATTCTGTTGTACGAGCACCAATAGCACCCCAACTGATAAGGTCAGCCACATACTGCGGTGTGATCATATCCAAAAATTCGCTCGCTGTCGGCATCCCCATATCGGTCAAATCAAGCAGTAACTTACGCGCCATGCGTAAACCATCGTTAATTTTATAGGTATCATTTAAATAAGGGTCATTAATGAGCCCTTTCCATCCGACGGTCGTACGAGGTTTTTCAAAATAGACACGCATGACAATTTCAAGGCGATCACCTAGTTCATCGCGCAACACTTTAAGACGTTTTCCATATTCAACAGCCGCTTGAGGATCATGAATTGAACATGGGCCAATGATCACCAATAAGCGATCATCTTTATCTTGTAGAATATTATGAATGGCTTCTCGAGCCTGAAATGTGGTTGAAGAAGCAACTTCTGTTGCCGGAAACTTTTCTAGAACCGCAACAGGAGGTAATAACTCTTTAACTCGTTTAATTTTTACATCATCAGTCTGAAACATTGCTTACTTCTTCCTTATTCTTTTCTACTGCCTACCGAACAACGGACAGGTTGGATCTATACGCAGCCTTGCTTTCGGCTCTCCCCTGTAACTTATCTACTAAAAACCACAACTTCAATCATTATTTTCAACAAAAGGCAATATTGGCTACTTTTTTACAAGATTATCATTGCGTAAAAAAATAGTTACACCTTTATGCTGGAACCCACAAATTAACGCTAATATGAGCTTCGTAGGTGCATTATCTCGTTGATATTGCTAAGGTAGGTGATAACAAAATAGCAACAAGATATTCAACCATGAATGCGATAGAGTTTGAAAAAGTAAACAAGTGGTACAATAATTTTCACGCTTTGAAAGACATTACTCTTCAGGTTCGTCGAGGGGAAATCTTAGTCGTTTGTGGCCCTTCAGGCTCAGGAAAATCAACATTAATCCGAACGGTCAATGGGTTAGAAGCTATCAGCGCGGGCAAGATCACCCTGAACTCTAACCATTCCGACATCACACAGCCTGCGGGAAAAATCGGTATGGTTTTCCAGCATTTCAACCTTTTCCCTCACTTGACGGTGATTGAAAACCTTATTTTAGCTCCAATTCGTACACTGAAATTGAGTAAGCAAGCCGCAAGACAAAGAGCGAGCCATTTTTTACAGCGAGTGAATATTCTTGACCAAGCTGACAAATATCCGGTGCAATTATCTGGCGGTCAGCAACAGCGTGTTGCCATTGCACGCTCACTCTGTATGCAACCAGAAATTTTATTGTTTGATGAACCCACTTCAGCTCTCGATCCTGAAACCATCCAGGAGGTACTGGATGTCATGGTAGATCTTGCTCAAGATGGCATCACCATGATGTGCGTCACTCATGAAATGGGTTTTGCCCGAAAAGTAGCGGATCGCGTCATTTTTATGGATGAAGGAAGAATTCTCGAGATCGCTACGCCGGAAGAGATATTTAGTCAGCCAAAACACCCAAGAACTCAACAGTTTCTCAACCAAATATTGAGCCATTGATGATAAAAGTACTGATAAAACCGATCTTCTCCGCTCTAATACAGATAGTTCTATTGCTTGCGGGGATGGTATGGATACTTGATTCTGGCGCACATGCTATGGGTTACCAGTGGCAATGGCATCGTGTGCCTGATTTCATCGCTTTTTACGACGAGGGTGAATGGTGGCCCGCGGAACTGCTCGAAGGGTTAGCCGTCACGGTACAAATCTCAACGGTCAGCCTATTTTTTACGCTGGTCATTGGCTTAACAACCGCTTTGTTGAAGCTTTCCAATTCTGTGGTAGGGCGTTGGTTGGCCAATATTTATATTGAGCTTATCCGCAACACGCCGCTACTGGTGCAGATATACCTGCTCTATTTTGTGTTTGGCCCAGTGCTGGGCTTAGATCGCTTCTCTACTGCCATTTTAGCTTTGGCACTGTTTCAAGGCGCTTATACTGCCGAAGTGTTTCGTGGTGGTTTAAACAGCATTCCGAAGGGACAGTTTGAAGCGGCACGAACATTAGGGCTTTCTCGTTTTTATACCTATGTTGATGTGATCTTACCGCAACTTATCCAACGTACATTACCTCCACTGACCAATGAAGTCGTGTCATTAATTAAAAACTCGTCTATCGTCAGTGTGATGGCTATTTTTGACTTAACCACTCAAGGTAGAAATATTGTCTCAGAAACGGCGATGCCATTTGAAATATGGTTTACCGTCGCTGCAATTTATTTACTGTTAACTCTTTCTTTATCAGGGTTTTCAGCATGGTTAGAACACAAACTCGGGGCGCAATGGCGCGCTCAATAATCATCCTTAAAAGGAGAACATCATGCAGCAATCTGCACCAAAAGCGTGGCAACGCGCTGGATTGAAGGCTATCGCCGCTCTATCGCTCGGGTTGACCATGTTACTAGGGATAACCATTTCCATACCCACCTTTGCCAGTGAAACGCCTAGCCTTGATAAAATCACTGAACGAGGCACATTGCGTGTGGGTATGTCTACGTTTGTGCCTTGGGCAATGCGCGACAAGCAAGGCGACCTAATTGGCTTTGAAATTGATGTTGCCAAACGTCTTGCTGAAGATTCAGGTTGGAAAGTGGAATTTGTACCTACCGCGTGGGATGGCATTATTCCAGCACTCTTAGCACAGAAATTTGATGTCATTATCGGCGGCATGTCTATCACTCCTGAGCGCTCGAAAAGCGTCCTGTTCACTGCTCCCTATTCACATTCAGGCGTGCAGCTTGCTGCCAATCAATCCTTAGCTAATGGCTTTTCCACCATTGAAGACTTCAACTCTCGTCGAGTGACTATCGCAGCGCGACGCGGAGCATTTACCGTTCAAGTCGCTCGTGAAACCTTCCCCAAAGCCAAAATTCTGCAATTTGATGACGATGCACAAGCCTTTCAAGAAGTATTAAACGGCCAAGCACACGCCGTGATTGCGTCAAGCCCTAAACCTGAACATGAAACAGTGAAACACAGTGACAAACTGTTCATTCCTTTCAATGAACGGTTGTCCAAAGGAAACGAAGCGTTTGCCGTTCGCTTAGGTGAAGAGGACAAAAAAGCCTTTTTTGATCAATGGATTATTGAACGAACCAATGACGGCTGGTTAAGTGAGCGCTACGAATATTGGTTCTCAACGCTAGATTGGCAAAACCAAATCGTCTCAGGGCAATAGCCTGAGGGGCGGATGTGAATAGAACAAAAACTGTGCTGTATGAAAAACGGAGCCTTAAACCATGGCTACGATTATCGCTCAATAAGCTCGATTATGCGTTACTCGTAGCACTGTTAGGCTTTGTTATTTGGTTAACGCACCGAGCCGAGCTTGGGGTGAATTATAATTGGCGTTGGCAAGAAGCTTTTGCTCTGATTTTCACCCCAACGAGCCATGGTGCTATCCCTTATTTCTTTCAGGGGTTAGTTGCTACTTTGCGCTTAAGTGTCTGGGCGATGGTGCTGGCCCTTGTGTTAGGCACACTGCTTGGCGTAGCACGCCACTCTCAGTTTTCGTGGTTCAGAATTCCGGCTAACGCTTTTGTGCAATTAGTTAGGAACATTCCGCCGCTGGTTTTCGTGTTCATTTTTTATTTTTTTGTCTCCAATCAACTGATCCCGTTGTTGGGCCTAGAAAACATACTACGGGAACACCATGAGCCAACCAATGTCATTCAGCATTGGCTGTTTGGTCCTTCTCATCTATGGGAAAATTTGTTCTCTGGAATTGTGTGTATTGGGATGCTTTCATCGGCCTACATCGCTGAAGTTGTTCGTTCAGGTTTGGCCGGAATCGCTCAAGGTCAATGGGAAGCAGCGCACTCTTTAGGGCTGTCTCGATGGGTAAAATACCGATACGTCATTGCCCCTCAAGTATTGGCGGCGATCACGCCGGCTTTAGCTGGGCAAGCGATTTCTTTGGTCAAAGATTCTTCGATTGTATCGCTAATTTCAATTCAAGAAATGACGTTTGTTGGCACAGAAATCGCTAACTCTTCTGGGCTTATTTTTGAAATATGGTTGTTAGTGGGCGGTGCATACTTAGGTTTATGTTTAAGCCTCTCTTTACTGTTTAGACAGCTCGAGCTACGCAGTTTACGCCATCTCTCGCTTCATCACTCTAACTAGATAACACGGAATTTGTCAGCGTCAGTTACGCAACCAATCAAAGAGAAGCAACACGTGATGAGAAACAAAATAAGAACGATGTTTAGCGATTGCGCCCCCATTATTGAGAATGAATATCAGTTAGAATCAATTCAACATGAATGTAAGAAGGTGAAACCATGATGCAACATGTTTCCGAATGGTTAGAAAAAGATCCCGATCCTAAAACTCGCCAAGAACTACAAGCACTAGTCGATCAGCATCAGTTAGATGAGATAAAAGCTCGCTTTCAATCACGCCTTGAGTTCGGCACCGCAGGTTTACGCGGCATGGTGGGATGCGGCCCTAATCGTATGAACCGCCTGGTAATTCAAGAAACGGCGACGGGTTTAGGGCACTACCTCATTCAACAAGTCAGCAATGCCAAAACACGTGGGGTGGTGATTGGCTATGATGGCCGGCCAGATTCTCAGCAATTTGCACATGATACCGCCTCAGTACTCGCCGCGCTGGGGATCAAAGTGTATCTCACGCATAAAGTGGCACCGACCCCAGTAGTCGCTTTTGGGGTAAAACACTTTAATGCCGCCGCCGCAGTCGTAGTCACCGCCAGTCACAACCCACCCGAATACAATGGCTTTAAGGTGTACTGGGAAAATGGTGCACAGATTATCCCGCCTCACGATTCAGGTATTGCAGCAGAAATCGACTTAGCGGCAACGCGAGCTATTTCTCTGATGCCGTTAGACAACGCGCACCAACAAGGCCTTTTGCAATGGCTAACAGAAGAGTATTACCAAACTTACCGTCGTACCCTCAATCAAAGCCCATTGTTAAACCACCACACTGATCCGCAATGCCTTACCATTGCGTATACCGCGATGCATGGTGTCGGCGCTGAGATGGCTGAAACTTTGCTGCATGACGCTGGGTTTACCCATGTCATCAGTGTAAAGGAACAACGAGAGCCGGATGGCCTTTTCCCAACCGTCAACTTCCCGAACCCTGAAGAGCCGGGGGCGATGGATATGGTTATCGCGTTAGCCCATGCTGAAAATGCACAACTGGCCTGCGCCAACGACCCAGATGCCGACCGATTTGCCGTTGCCGTACAACGAGCGGATGGTCAATACCAAATGCTGACTGGCGATCAAGTTGGCACACTATTTGGGGACTATTTGCTCTCCAAAACCGATGCCTCAAAGCAGTTGGTTGGCAACACCATCGTCTCATCCAGTTTACTCGGAAATATTGCGCAGGCGAAAGGTGCAAAATACTACCAAACCTTGACTGGCTTTAAATGGTTGACCAACGTGGCGATGCAACAACAAAGCGATGAACAGCAGTTCTTATTCGCCTATGAAGAAGCATTGGGTTACACCATAGGGCAAACCGTTTGGGATAAAGATGGCCTTTCGGCCATGGTGGCATTTGCACAACTAGCGGCCGAATTATACAGCCAAGGTAAGACTATTTGGGATCAACTCGAAACCATTTACCGCCAGCACGGTTTTTACATTAATGCACAACGTAGCATTAAGTTAGACCCTAACTCACCGCCGATCGGTGACAAGCTTCGCGCCACACCGCCAACGGAAATCGCCGGTAGAAAAGTGCTCATGACCGACGATCTCAAATCACTCACACGTTATATTGCCGATGGAACAACGCAAGCGATTCAACTTCCTGCTAGCGATGTATTGACCTATCACTTGGAAGGCGGAGCGAGAGTGATTGTGCGCCCGTCGGGCACTGAGCCTAAATTGAAATGCTATTACGAGGTCGTCGGAGCCTTCGAAGCAGAAGAAGATTTCGCCAGCGCCGAGAAAAAAGCCGACGAGCAAATGGCGATGCTCATAGCAGAACACCAACACAGCTTGTAACGCCCATTGCCGGACAAGCACAACGAAATAACAGGCCGTCTTCAATTCATTGTTGGCGGCATTTTTATTTCATCTGTTTAGGTGAACAATGCCTGCGACTACAACGATCTTTTCCCTCCAGTGGATGACAGTTGTATGCGCAATTTTGTACAATCGCTTGACCCAACCTTGTGGCTTGATAGATTCATCACTTCCAGCAAAGGAATTACTATGGATAGCACACTATTGAACCACGTACATTTGGAACCTCGAGGTCGCCTCTTTGGGCAAGGCGCACTGGCCATGCTACCGCTAAGTATTGCCGTTTTACCATGGGGCTTATTGGCAGGATCATTTGCGATTGAAAGTGGCCTGACCATATTAGAGAGCCAAGCACTCTCTGCGGTTTTATTTGCAGGCTCAGCGCAACTCGTCGCCACGGGGATGTTTAAAACAGGTGCAGGGCTGTTGACTCTGCTGATCACCACATTTTTCATCACTTCTCGCCATTTTCTCTACAGCGTTTCCATGCGCAGCAAAATCAGCCCACTCCCGACACGTTGGCGTTTAATTCTGGGTTTTCTGCTCACTGATGAGCTGTTTGCGGTCTGCGGACAACAAAATGAAAAACAGTTTAACCGTTGGTACGCGCTTGGTGCGGGTTTAAGCTTCTATTTAGTTTGGAATTTGGCCACACTGGTCGGCATTATTGCCGGCAGCTACATCCCCGCTTTAAACGAGTTGGGGTTGGAATTTGCAGTCGCGGCTACTTTTATCGCCATTGTCATTCCGAACATTAAAAACATACCGATACTCGTTGCTGTCATCAGTGCCCTAGTGTTATCGGTAAGCCTGACTCTTTGGCAAGTTGAAGGTAGCTTAATGCTAGCAAGCATTGGCGCAATGTGTGCAGGTTATGTTTCTGAAGTTTTACTCTGTTCGAGCAGGAGGAACCAACGATGATTCTGCTTTCTATCCTCGCCATGACCGCTTTGGTCTTTATGAGCCGTTATCTGTTCTTAGAGCCTAAATTACCGCTGCGTCTCAACCCAGTTATCCAGCGCTTACTCACTTATTCTAGCCCTGCTGTATTAACTGCTATTTGGGCTCCGATTGTGTTCCTGCCAGAGCAAACACTTTGGCTTGATCGCCATAATCCCTACTTGTGGGCCGCAGCATTAGCGGGACTGATTGCATGGAAAACCAAGAATGTCCTGCTGACCACGATCATCAGCATGGCGACTTTCTTTTTGCTAAATTTAACGCTCTTAGCCCATTAAAGACAGAGGCTGCGGTGAATACTGATAATAACCGCAGCCCGAATAGCGCAAATCAGTTTTATTGCGCTAGCCATTCAATCTCGATTAAGGTCTG
The DNA here is from genome assembly GCF_963888495.1 of Vibrio sp. 2-2(8). NCBI lineage: Bacteria > Pseudomonadati > Pseudomonadota > Gammaproteobacteria > Vibrionales > Vibrionaceae > Vibrio > Vibrio sp. 2-2(8). The sequence continues at coordinate 403,288 of NZ_CAWPJM010000033.1, forward strand.
CTCTCCACATTTAAGACGCCCTAAAAAGAGATCGCCACAATGCACTTCTCCAACTCCTTGTGGCGTTCCGGTCATCACAACGTCACCATCACGCAGTGATGTGTAAGATTTCAGCTCTTCTAAAATGATGGCGGGTGAATAGATCATTTGGTTTACACCGCCGCACTGAACCCGAACACAGTTGATGAATAGCTCTAACTGCAACTTATTGATGTCAATACCATACAATGGCACAAATCGGCTAAGTACTGCTGAACCGTCAAATGCTTTCGCCCGCTCCCAAGGTAAACCTTTTGCTTTAAGCTGAGATTGCAGTACCCGCTTAGTCAGATCTAACCCCAAACCAACCGCGCTATATTGACCTTTTTTGATCAAAAAACAAATTTCAGCTTCATAGTGAAGCGTCTCTTGGTGAAACGAGGATAGAGTGGTTGTAATGCTCGTATTGGGTTTATTAAACACCACCATTTGTTCTGGTATTGTGTTATTAAGCTCTTGAATATGTTCAATATAGTTCCGTCCAACACACAACACTTTAGACGGGGTTATCTTCTGTTTATCCAAACGAACCGAATACATATACTCTTCCTTGAGATGACTAAGATCGTCGAGTTTACCTCATCTACAGCGCGAGTGAATGGATTTGCATCTTCATTAGATAAAAGTAAGATCTTCGACTCAAAATTCATGGCACCTTGACTATTTTGAACATCACTACATAACATTTTCTTTAATAAATCATCAATAAAAACAACATGTAAACATCATGAATCAGTAATTAAACATTCATTTAAAACATCTACTTTACTCACATCAAACCGTTCGAGCACTGAAGCTCATTGATTATGGATAAGGTAAATAAAATGAAAAAAGCAACAATCGCAACCGCAATTCTTACAGCATTGGTATCAGGTTCTTCTTTTGCTGCGACCGTTTACAAAGCGGATGGAAATGAGCTTAAAGTTGGTGGACGTGCAGAATTTCGTGGCGATTTCGGTGGTGATGACAAAGGCAAAGAAATTGAAGGCACGATGAAAAACAAAAGCCGTGCGCGTTTGAACATTACAGGTTCAACAGAAATCTCTGACTCTTTGAAAGGTTTTGCAACCTATGAAGCAGAGCAAACGGTTAATTCCTCCGCCAGCAACGATAAGAATTCTGATTTCAACCAACGTTACCTATTTGCAGGTTTACAAGCTGATTTTGGCGCTATTTCTGTCGGCCGCCAAGATACGGCTGGCGTGCAAATTTCTCAAATGTCAGACATCGGTACTTATACTGGCGCTCAAAAAGAGTTCATCAACGCAGGTAATGAGCAAATCAACAACACCTTCCTCTACGCAGCTACATTTGATGCCCTCAATGTGAAAGCAAGCTTTATTGCAGGCGAAGAAAAAGACACCGATGGCTTTGGTCTTTCTGCAATTTATAACTTACCTATCGGCCTTGGTTTAGGCTTGGGCTACGCAAGCAACGATAATGGCACAGGCCAAGGTGCAGCGAATCAAATTATTGCCGGTGTGAATTACACGTTGGACGATTTGTACTTAGGCCTGACCTATACACAAGGGGATTTGGACGATAAAGCGAAGAGCGAATTCAACGGGATTGAATTTGCTGCGCAATACAAAATCACAAGTAACTTCCGCTTGATTGGGGTGTATCAAAAAACGGAAAATGAAACTGCAAACGTCACAACGACGAAAAGTGATTTTGCTGAGTTGACAGGGCGTTATGATTTCAATAAATCAATCTACACTTACGTTGCCTACAAAATGAACAACCTAGATAAAAAAGACCTCGGCACTGCGTATGATGCAAAAGACTCTATTCGCCTAGGCCTACGTTACAACTTCTAATTTCAATCATACGAACGCATATACTCCCTAAGGATATCATCCTTTTGGCCAAGCACTCGCTTGGCCTTTTTTATTTGACGGCATTGCACCACAATGAAACAAATTGCACTAGGCTAGACCATGCTTAACAGAGCCAACAATATAAGTTCACTATTTTTCAATAAGTTAAAGGTGGCACACAACCTGCTATGTAATAAGTACAAATGCATGGCAGCGTTTGTGCTTCTTTTCAGTGCTAAGGCAGAGCACTGGCCGTTCATGTTCTTTCGCCCTCTTTTTAGGGGGCTTTTTTTATCCCATCACCACAGCCCATACGCAAAATGTTTGGCGTTTCAGACAAGTGGAAATCAGCAGGGATAACACTTGCTCAAATTTATTGAACCACTCCATTCATTTCAGAGATTGGTTTAACGCTGATAAGTCAGTATGATTCAACGACTTTTTCTATAACCCTCTTCTCTATGACCAAAATACTTCACCACCCAATCCAAGGGGCAAGTTGGATGCTAATCGCAGGCCTCGCCTTTGCGATAGTCAATAGCCTTGCTCAAGTCGCCAGTATCAATTATGGCCTGTCATCTACCACGGTGGCGCTGGTTCAATATGCCATCGCGTTAGTCGTTATTTTGCCGTATTTATCAACGTTAGGGATCCGCTACTCGCTGCGCACCAAGCATTTAAGCATGCATATTTTCCGTGTGTTTTTATCTGTGATTGGCATACAACTCTGGTTATGGGCACTCGCCTATCCCGTACCCATTTGGCAAGGTATTGCACTGCTGATGACCTCTCCTCTGTTTGCCACGATTGGCTCAGGCCTTTTTTTAAAAGAGAAAGTGGGTACAGCGCGCTGGGGAGCAACATTAACTGGCTTTGTCGGGGCGATGATCATCCTTGAACCTTGGGCTGACGATTTCAACTGGGCATCGTTGCTGCCTGTTGGCGCGGCATTTTTTTGGGCTTGTTACTCTTTGATGGTGAAAAAACTGTCTGCCCATGACTCACCGTCTACTATGGTGGTCTACCTTTTAGTACTGATCACACCGTTCAATCTACTGCTCGCTTTACCAGATTGGCAAACACCTCAAGGGGGCACTCTATGGCTCATATTGCTTTTTGCGGGTGCGATGACAGCACTGGCTCAATGGGCGATCGTTAAAGCCTATGCGGTGGCAGATGCGTCTTTTGTGCAACCTTTTGATCACGCGAAGCTGCCACTGAATGTTTTGGCGGGTTGGTTAGTGTTTGGCTGGGCACCACCCGGGCGATTATGGCTTGGCGCTGCCATCATTATCGCTTCAGTGGCCTTTATTACTCATTGGGAAACAAAAAAATCTTCGCGTTGAAATAAAAAGTCACTCAACTCTTTCCTATTCTCTAAGCAATGCTTCTTGAGGAAAACACGATGGCAAAACCGATAAAAATCACACTATACCGATGGGCTGGAAGTTGGGGTCCATTTAAAGTCACCATCCCTTGCGGCGAGTGTACGCTCACCAAGGACATTTTGACTGACACCTTCAATAATGAACTGGAGGGCATTCCCATCGAGTTAGAAGTCAAAGACTGGCTATCGTACTGGTGGGAACCCTTGAAACTTGGCGCATGGCACGCCCCAATATTGGTCGTTGAAGGTAAAGTGATCAGCCAAGGAGAAGCGTTAAATCGAGGTGTTTTGGTTCAATCGGTGATCAAAGAGTGGGCACAACGTGACGAGTTAACTGGCAATATTGTGTATGGAAAAGCCACTTGCCCGTACTGCGTAAAAGCAAAGAAATTGCTGGATGAAGCGGGAATTCAATACACCTATCATGATGTAGTCAAAGAAAGTGCGGCGCTGTACCGGATGATCCCAGAAGTTAAAGCCATCATCGGTCAAAAAACGCCCGTCACCGTGCCACAAATTTGGCTAGAAAGCCGCTATATCGGCGGGTGTGATAAATTGGAAGATTGGCTAACCAAAAAAAGTCAGTAGTGCCCCCCAGAGTATCTGGTTACTTTAGAAGAAAAAGTACTGACGCCTCAGAAACCGCCGACTCTTTAGTCAGTAATGGTATACGGGCTCTTTGTGGACGAATGGTGGACGAATTTGCACAGTCATTTTTACCCCAGTAAATAAAGCAAAGCCCCAGCTTGTTACCAAGCTAGGGCTTTTTGATTCTTAGGCATTCACTATTTACTGAATTTCTTCACTAGCGTTTTAATGAAAGACTTTTTCTTTGCTTGTGGTTTGCCATGCATTGCATCATACATCGCTTTTTTTGCGATCAGTTGACCAACGTAAGCACCACCTAATTCATAACCCATGAATCACCTCAACATGTAATTTATTTACCTAACGAGGTGTATATTAGTCCAAAAAAGAACAAAAACAAGACTTGAGTCACAAAATAAAGTAATTAATTTTCAGTTAACCGCGTTTAGGCTGCTTATAGGTTTTACCAGCAGCCAAGTAAGTTTCTTTCTGCTTAACTTCAAACATGGTTTCAAAAAACCAAGCAACAAACTTAATAACGTCATCGCCTTCATTCATAATGTGTTCGACAAACTCTTCTTCTTCACCTTGCTCATTTTCTTGCAACACGACGTGGTAAATGCGTTGCTCCCCATCCACTTCGGCTAAAGCAAACTGACCCACTAACGATAAGGCTGCTTCAGCAATATCTTGATCTTCAAATACTTTCAGCATATCTAACGCTTGAGGAAGTGTTTTTTGCTCGCACAAGCTTTTGACTAATGCTTGAAATTCATCTTGTTGCATTGATTTTTCCGTCGAATTAATGTCGCCGAGATTATACCTCAAATTATTTCTCTTGTGCCGACATGTACGATGTAAATGCACCACTAGACTTAAACCGCTTCAAACCGGAAGGGTATAAACAGCATTAAGCGAATTTGGTTTGACGTAAGCGATAGGAAGAACACAACACCAAAAACATAGCGCAACTGGTTGCTAAATAGAACCAACCTAGCGACATCTGACTCGTGATCCATCTTTCCACCAAGTATCCCCCTAAGAATCCAGCTAAACACATTTGAATGGAGCCGGATAAAGCCGCAACGGAGCCCGCTTGAGTTTTGTGTGGCCCGAGCAGCATGCTGGTGGATAATGGAAATGAGATACCTTGCGCAACCGTTAACCAAGTAAATCCCCACACTAAATTGAACACGCTCATCGGTGTTATCAGTAACCAAACACCGGCAAAAGCCATAATGACAATCGCCAAAGCAAGTAAACGTTGGGATGAAAAACGATCATTGAGTAAGTTAACGGCAACACTGCCTATCATCAAACCCGCGGAAGGGACGATCATTACGGTTCCATAATCGGCGGCCGTTAACCCCAACTTGTTTTGTAAAAGAAAAGGCAGCACCGACAGAGTCACTAAGCTAGATAAATAGCTGATCCAGTTGTAACTGGCGCTGGTCAGCACTTGGGAATTTTTCAAGAGTAGCAAGTAGTTATGCAATACGGCCTTCGGTTGAAACCGATGTTTCGCGTATGGCAACGTTTCTGGCAATATCCACCAACCTAAAATAAAAATGGTACAGATATACACTAATACGAACACAAACACGGACTGCCAACTTAAATGAAAGGCAATCCACCCACCGAGCACAGGGGCAATAATTGGCATAATTGAGGCAGTGATGGCGATGTAAGAAAGCGCCTTTGTTAATTGCAGACCATCATAACTGTCACGCAGCACACTGCGCCCAAGAACAGAAGCACTTCCCGCGCCAAGCCCTTGCAGTAGGCGACCAGCAGCCAACGCATGAAAATTATCCGAAAAACAGACACACAATACTGTACCGGCCAAGTAGATCCCCTGCCCGAGTAAAAATGTCGGGCGTCTACCAACCGCATCAGACAATGGCCCGTAAAAAAGCTGTGACATTCCAAACGCCACTAAAAAGAGCGTGACGAGCCATTGAATACTGGCTTGGTCAACCATTAAGTCTCGGCTGATCAACGGCAGTGCAGGTAAATAGATGCTCACCCCAACTTGGCCCGTGGCAATGATCATCATCGCCAATAACATCGGCGTCTTTTTAAATGGTGTGCTAGCGAGAGTTTTCATGGGTTGCTAAGTGAGCTCTTATCGTCGGTAGATGTGGTGTCAAAATACGTTTTCAGTATATATTGGCAACTCAGATTTGATAATAAAGCACTCAGGAAATGAATTAGTTCCAATGAGGAATGAGTAGGGTAACGATGGATTGGATACAAAATGTTAAAACATACATGCGAGTGGTTGAAGAAGGAAGCTTTAACGGCGCGGCACGTAAGCTCAATACCACCAGCTCAGCCATCAGTAAACGAGTACATTGGCTGGAAGAGAAAATTGGCGTGCAGTTACTTAAGCGCACCACACGAACGGTGACACAAACCGAAGCGGGTGCTCTCTTTTATGAGCGAGCAAAAGCACAACTTGAAAGTTGGCAATCGGTGGTTGATGAAACACGATCTGTCAGCCAAACTCCCGCTGGCCTGCTAAAAATTGGGGCGACACTCTCTGTGGGCTCAAAATTTTTGGTGCAGTATTTAGATGAATTTCTACAGCGCTACCCTGACATTCGAATCCAACTGACCACAACAACTCCGGGGCAATTGCCCGAACTTCACCTTGATTTATTCATCAGCCGAGAAATTGACCAACTCAATTCCCTCAGTTTTAAAGCCTCACCCCTATTTGAACATAGGGCCGGCTTTTATGCTTCTCCTAACTATATTGAAAAATATGGTATGCCCAAATCTGCCGAACAGCTTCAACAGCACAATGTCTTGATTTGGGGAGAACACACAACGCGCGAATTAAAAACCTCAACGGGCAAACGCCTATCGTTATCGGGTAACTTCGCGACAACCAATCCAGAAGCACTTTTCTATGCAGGCAAAAATGGCATGGGAGTGATTGTCACCAACGACGTGATGGTCAAAGAAGAGCTACGTTTGGGCAATCTGGTACGTTTGCTACCCGATATCACCGTTGATCAAGCAACGGTTTACGCTTATTACCCTAAACTTGATTATCAACACACTCGAACTCATTTATTTCTCAACTACTTAAAAGAAAAATTAACGCATGAAGCTAGATAACTAAATTGGGGTTACGTCTATTTCCATCACACAATTGTCCACCAGAGCAAATTTATCCCTAGACAAAAAAGTACTCATAAAACTCTGAAACTAAGCCGCTGAATAACCAATATTTTATTTTTTTGCGTCTCAAGTACCCATCATTGCGAGTGGCAAAACTGCGCAATGTCGACCATAGTCACTAAGTGCATATTCTAAAAAAACAGAGTACGACATATGACTAAAACATCATTGGCTAGGGATGCAGTTAGTCTAAACACCATTAACGAGCTCATGCTGCTCGATGGCTCTGAGTTACATGATCGAGCCACATTGGTGCTGCATACACATTTTCAAACCTGCTGTACATGCATCGTCGAGTTAGACAAATGGCATTACAGAGCTCACACCTTATCTCATGCTGGTGAGACGCCAGACAACAACGACACGGGTTATCCGCTCAGGGGAACACCGTGTGAGCAAGTGTGGAAATCAAAACAGGAATACTGTCTGTTTCCATCACAAGTGACCAAAATTTTTCCTGATGACAAGTTTCTAATTGAAAATAAGATTGATGCCTATATCGGTATTCCCCTACGTGCCAAGAATGGCGAAATACTCGGAATGCTCGTGTCTACCTTCTATTCTCCCATCGAAGATGAGGAATTCGTGATTGGCTACCACCGAATCATTGCGAACATAGTCGTTCACAGCCTGCGCAATAAGTGGTTGAGCGAACGCTCTGACAGCTTGGTTAACCAACTTAGCTACGAAGTTTCTCACGACAACCTGACTGATTTAATGAACCGCAGTTATCTAGCTGACAAATTAGAACGCTTAGTTGAAACAACCAATGAACCGTTTACTCTTGCTTATTTAGACATCGATAATTTTAAATCGATCAATGACTTATATGGGCACTATATTGGCGACCAAATCATTAAGTTTGTGGCTAATGCCATCATTAAAAGCGTTCCGGAAGAGAATTTGGCATTTCGAATCGCAGGGGATGAATATGCGTTTATCACCTTCTCTAATGATCCGTTGCAAATCTGCCGCTGTATATTGGATAAGCTAAATACAGGTTATGTCGATGCATCGCATCGCATTAAAATTAGCTTAAGCATTGGCATTTCAAGGAAAACTCAAGAGACAATCACGGCCGATCAACTGATTCTCAATGCCTGTTTAGCACTCAAAGAGTGTAAGCAAACTCGCGGTAGTAATATCCGTTGCTATGATACCCATCTGAGTGACCAATACCATCGTCAAACCCAAATCACAGAAGCTCTACGCCGTGAACTCAATAAGTTAACCAGTAAAAATAGTGAACTATTTGTGGTGGCGCAACCGATCGTCAGTCGTCACCAAGAACAGTGGAACTATTTTGAGATTCTCACTCGCTGGAATAGCGAAACTCTGGGTGCGATTTCACCGATTGAGTTTATCGATACTGCTGAGCAGTCAGGTTTAATTGTGGAATTAGGAGAACGCATTGTTGAGCTGGCATGCCTAGCAAAAGTTGAGCTAGAGGAGGGCTTAGGCTACAAGGTAAAATTAGGACTTAACTGTTCGGCACATGAACTGATCAACTCCAAGCGCTATCTCGAACACTTAATGCAAACCATTACTCAATACGGCTTTGAGCCTAATGAATTCACAATTGAGCTCACCGAAACAGTACTACTTTCACAAACCAGTGAAGTTAGATACATCTTAGATAAGCTCAGACTACTTGGTTTTACCATCGCGCTTGATGACTTTGGCACTGGCTATTCGAGCTTGAATTACATCCATAGCTACCCCATCGATTGCATTAAAATTGATGCCACTTTTATCAAAAACATGGTGTGTAACGAAACAGCGGAGCGCGTAGTTTGGTTGATTATTCAATTGGCAAATCAACTTCGAGTTGATCTCGTCGCAGAAGGGGTGGAGAACCAAGAAGCTCTAGAAAAACTCTATGCTATGGGCTGTGAACAGATCCAAGGTTACTATTTTTCAAAGCCAGAAACACCGCACTCTATCGTGACTCACTGGAACAACATGAGCCATGTACGGCGCGCATAAAAAACCCTCACTCTGAAAGTGAGGGATTACTAATATCCATTATGCTATCACATTAAGACTCTTGGTCAGCCGAAGACTCACTGGTGGCATACCGCAGTTCTTGCTGCTGAAGCATAGAATCGAGTTCATTACGCCTTGCAACAAACCCCGCCATCTCTTTTTTAGGCACTGAGTTTGCCATTGGTATGTTGGCGGTCATGGCATTCACTGCGCGATCTCGAACCATCAGCTCATAATGCAGATGAGGTCCAGTGACTCGGCCCGATTGCCCAGATAAACCGATCCGCTCACCTCGCGATACTTTCTGACCTTTACGCACTAAAATTTTACTCAAATGCAAATAGCGTGTTTTGTAAGTACTGCCATGTTGTATCACCACGTAATTACCCGCATAAGGGTGCTTACGCGTCATGATCACCGTACCATCGCCAGTCGAGAATACCGGAGTACCGACTGGTACACCAAAATCAGTACCATTGTGCGGAGCTACTCTTTTTGTGACTGGGTGCAGGCGATGCGCATCAAAGTTAGAGGTAATGCGTTTATTTGTCGTCGGATAGCGTTGAAATGCGCGCTGTAAACTATCGCCATTTTTGTCATAGTACTGCCCATCACGGTGTAAATAAGCAGAAACGTCTTTGCCTCGACTGTAGATTTTAATCGCTTGGATTTCACGATTGCCCGTCAATTTCTCACCGACAAATTGACGAGATTGAACCACTTCAAATCGATCGCCAACCCTAAGATCACGAGAGAAATTGAGTTTATCTTTAAGTAAAGAGACGATCTGTTCTATCTCAGCGCTGCCTAACCCTATCGAATTGACCGACTGAGAAAAGCTGCCTTGGATCTCGCCAACCATGGCGAACTCTTTCCATACACCCGGTATTTTAACATCTTGAAACTCATAGGTACCATCATCTAAACGTGAATATACCGCGCGCTCGACTAGGCTAAATTCTAGCTCCATTTTGGAAAGCGCATTTCCATTTTGCGCTTTCCAAAACCTGAGGATGTTGCCAGGTTTTAACGTATCCAATGCGAGGTAGTTTAAATCGGTTTCCATAATCTTCATCAAGTCTTGGTAACCAAAGCCAAGTTGATTAAAGATAGTACTTAAATTGTCACCAGATTTAATCTCATATTCAAAATCCGGAAGATTTTTTACCTCAATAGCATCAGATAAAATCGACTGAACAATTTGAGTTTCGGTAATAGAGAGCTCAATTTGGCGCTGTAAGGAGCTATCCTGAATAGACGAGGAAAATGCGATGGCCGCGACAATCGGTAGGCCAATAATCGACGCTTTTTTTGGAAGTGAAAGCTCAGAAAAGCGCAGAATGAGAGAACGAGGAAGCACTATCTATCCTGTGGATTAAGTCAAAAGAGCCTCAAGATTAAGACTTTCTGTTTCAAAAGTCACCTATATCGTGTGATTCTATGGTCAAAAAAGGCACCGGAGTGCCTTATAACAAATCAACAATTACACGTAAAAATGAGTACTGTCCTAATCATGTTTCACGCTTTCACAAGATTTATCAACAACCTATTGATAAGTCGTTACTAGGCTATTTTCCTCGCCAAAACCATTGGCAATGTACTGGTCAGCGCTAGGATCGTTAACCCATTGTTGGTCATCCAACAAGTAACGAAATTGAAATTCAGCATCTTTAGGCAAACGGGTTTTAAATTTAAAACTATTACTTTTCGCCACCTTTTTCATCGGTTCTGGTTGCCAGTCAAGAAAGTCCGCTACTATCGCAACATTGCCAGCCGTATCTGGGGCGTCCACTTCAAAGGTCACTTCGACTTCTTCTTTTGTTTTAAAAAAACGTTTATTAATCATCACAAACTCCATCTCTGTATAAAAAACATCCTACCTAATGAATCATAAGAAAATAGACTCACATCCACAACTCTAAATAGTAAAAATTCCGCCGCCGAACCACTATATTTATAACCTCAGTTGAATATTCACCCCTCTTTACAGCATTTTAAATGAGCGTAGAATCCACCGCGCTTTCTATTTTCCCCTATTTTCAATAAGGTTATCAATTATGTTTGCCGTATATGAATCCTATAAAGCCGGTCTGCTACGACCAAAACAGTGGCTAAATAATATCAGTGCAGGTTTGATTGTAGGGGTTGTCGCTCTGCCACTGGCGATGGCATTTGCTATTGCTTCTGGCGTGAAACCGGAGCAAGGGATATACACCGCCATTATTGCAGGCGTTATCGTTTCACTGTTTGGCGGCTCGCGAGTGCAGATAGCTGGCCCAACGGGTGCTTTCATCGTGATACTTGCTGGAATTGTTAGCCAGTATGGGGTCAGCGGGTTGCAGATAGCCACTATGATGGCCGGTGTGATTCTATTGGTTCTAGGGGTCGCAAAACTCGGTAGCATCATCCGCTATATTCCTGACCCCGTAATCGTCGGCTTCACCAGCGGTATCGGTGTCATCATCTGGGTTGGGCAATGGCAAGAGTTCTTCGGCCTCCCCAAGATCGAAGGTGAGCATTTTCATCAAAAATTAGTGTCTATTTTCCATGCCTTTCCGCAGATGGATTGGGCCACAACAGGCCTTGCGTTATTTTCACTCGCGCTGGTTATCTTCGGTCCTAAGATCCCGAAGCTCTCGAAAGTGCCAGGGCCACTGCTTGCTCTCGTCACCGTTACCGTGTTGCAATATTTTGTTGGCTTTGAAGGGATCCGCACGATTGGATCGGCTTTTGGAGGCATACCTCAAGGACTGCCAGAGTTTTCGCTTCCAGAAGTTAGCTTCTCTCAAATTATTCTATTGATTGGCCCTGCTTTTGCGATTGCCATGCTAGGTGCGATTGAATCATTGCTTTCGGCGGTGGTCGCCGATGGTATGGCGGGCACCAAACACAACTCAAACCAAGAATTAGTCGGCCAAGGTATCGCTAATATCGTGGCTCCGCTCTTCGGTGGTATTGCAGCAACAGGCGCCATTGCACGTACTGCAACCAATATACGCAACGGGGGGACAAGCCCACTTTCGGGCGTGGTGCACTCGCTCACTCTGGTCATTATCCTTATTGCACTTGCACCATTAGCCGTCAATATTCCACTGGCAGTACTCAGTGCGATTTTGTTCGTCGTAGCATGGAACATGAGTGAAGTTCCCCACTTTATTAAATTGGTTAAACGTGCACCCAAAGCCGATGTGGTTATTTTGTTGCTAACCTTTGGATTAACCGTGTTTGCTGACTTAGTTGTCGCCGTCAACATCGGGGTGATCATCGCTACCCTTCACTTTGTAAAACGTATGGCATCTAGTGTTGAGGTAAAAGCCAGTACACACCATGAGCTCAGTGCTGAGCTGCTTCGTCATGGGCAAACTCAGTTACCAAGAGAGCTCGCCGTTTATGCCTTAGAAGGCCCATTTTTCTTTGCTGCGGCTGAAACCTTTGAGCGTGTGATGAGCAGCATTCAAGAGCAGCCAGAAATTTTAATTATTCGCCTTAAATGGGTTCCATTTATGGACATTACTGGCCTGCAATCCATTGAGGAAATGATCGAAAACTTCCATAAAAAGAATGTGCAAGTGTTGATCTCTGGTGCAAATACTCGTGTTGCAATGAAACTGAAAAAAGCGGGGATTGTTGATTTGGTCGGTGAAGATAATTTCTTTAGTCAATTCGATGATGCGCTCAGCGTTAGCCTACAACGTTTGAATATCAGTACAGCTCAATAAAGCTCATTGGACCTATACATTTTTGGCCTTTAGCCTGCGGTTAAAGGCCTTTGACTGACCCGTCCCTCTTACCACCTTAACCGCCCAATTTTCCTCAGCCCTCCTTAACTCTTTTTAAAACGCACGCCTCAATCACCAACAGATTATTAACCAATGCAACAATAACAAAACAAATGACCATGTTATCTGAGAATAACAGCTCTTTTGTTTGAATACTTAACCTTGATTAATGAATAGTATTGCAAGCCATCTTAAAAATAGATATTCTTGCCTGCAATGACTAAATAGAGCTATTTAGTGCATTTTTATGCCACCAGTTGGTGACTATTGACCCGCAGTAATACGAGACACGACATGCAAGATAACGCTCAAACTATTGAAGCTCCTGTAGCACCAACACAAAGTAGCTTTTGGATGTTTTTCATCCCTTCGTTAATTGGTCTATTTTTGTTTATGGCGCCAATTAGCTACCAAGGTGACTTAACCATTCCAGTTGCCGTCCTTGCTAAATCTATCCAAGCTATTTTGGGCGATTACCTTGTTGCAATAGTGACAGTGATCATCGCCTTTATGTCTGCAGCTTCCATTTTATGTAAAATTTTTCAACCTGCATTCATTACAAAGAGTCCTTTCTTAAATGGGCTTTTTAATCCATCGGCTCTTTGGTTAGCCGTCCGTGTATTTGGTGGTATCGCCGTCATCATGACGTTTTTCCAAATCGGCCCTAAGGCTATCTGGGAAGAAAACACTGGCGGTATGGTTCTTGAGGGTTTATTACCCACTTTATTTTCTGTATTTATTTTTGCAGGGCTTTTGCTGCCTTTACTGCTTAACTTCGGGCTACTGGAGCTATTTGGTAGTTTATTAAGCAGAATCATGCGTCCAGTTTTCAACCTTCCAGGCCGTAGCGCAATCGACTGCATGGCTTCTTGGTTGGGCGACGGTAGTGTCGGTATTTTGCTGACCAGCAAACAGTACGAAAGCAAATTCTACACACAGCGTGAAGCCGCTATTGTTGGTACAACGTTTTCTGCCGTTTCAATTACCTTCAGCTTAGTCGTTATTGCGCAAGTTAAGCTAGAGCATCTGTTCCTACCTTTTTATGGCACCATTTGCCTTGCAGGCTTTGTTGCAGCGATCATCATTCCTCGCCTGCCACCATTAAGTTTCAAAAAGAACACTTATATTGATGGTACCTCTCCAGCTAAAGATGCCGATGCAGTTCCAAGCGGCCATACCTCGTTCTCATGGGGGATGGAATTAGCACTGGCGAAAGCAAGCCAAGTTAAATCTGCAAAATCGATCTTCGCTGAAGGCATGCGTAACGCTGTTGATATGGTGTTTGGTGTGCTACCTGTCGTGATGGGCTTGGGTACTCTGGCTCTGATTGTTGCAGAATACACCTCTGTATTTTCTGTATTGGGCCAACCGTTTATTCCTTTTCTAGAATTACTTGGTGTACCTGAGGCTGTTCAAGCATCTCAAACCATTGTGGTCGGTTTTGCGGATATGTTTATTCCCGCGATTCTTGCAGCTTCCATTGATAATGAAATGACACGTTTCGTGATTGCGGCCATGTCAGTGACTCAGTTGATCTATATGTCAGAAGTGGGTGCATTAATGTTAGGCAGCAAAATTCCTGTCAACATACTTGAGCTGTTTGTCATATTTATTCTGCGTACGCTCATTACACTGCCAGTGATAGCTGGTGTAGCACATCTCATATTTTAGTAAACAATGCAGCAGTAACGGCACTAATAACATTTCAATATGCAAGTCCCCACTTATGTGGGGATTTTTTGTTCTAAACTAAAGATTGATTCGACCAAATTAACAGAAATATAAATAGAAAATAATTTCATTGATTAAATTATCACCTTATACTTTTAGCCTATGCTCTAAGAAAAAAGCAGAAGTAAATAAGGTAGTTTATGATGAGATGGATAACCGCTTTACCACTTATTTTTTTCAGCTTATTTGTTCATGCTGCAAGCTTAACTATTACCCTCCCAAACCAAGATCGGGTTACTTATTCTCTTGCACAATTGGCAGAGATACTGCCTCGTGAAACCTTCACGACTCAGCTTCCTTGGTTACCAAAAGAAAATACTTTCACTGGTTTTAAAGTTATTGATTTAATTAATCATTTGCAAGTTGGACAGGTTTCTTCTGTATCATTTTTGGCCATTAATGATTACGCCGCTAATATTGCAATTGAAAACTTAACTCGCTATGAACCCATTATTGCTTATCACATGAATGGCGATGAAATGAAAATAAGAAACAAGGGGCCGTTTTGGCTGATCTACAATCTAGATAAATATCCACAAATAGACAATGGCATTTATTACACCCAAATGGTGTGGCAGTTAGAAAAACTATTGATTCACGGTAAATAATGAATTTTACAAAACACAGCACTTTACACCCCTTGCTATACCGGGCAAAAACACTGTTGATTGTCCTGTCAGCCACCTTGATCGTCGCTAATTTGTATATACTTTCGACCACACGCTCTTTAGCCAACTCCTATACAGACCAGCGTAACTATGCAACTTGGTATTTATTCCAGCTCACCAAAGAGTATTCTGAGCTGGTTGCTTCGATTCCTTATTACTTAGATTCACAGGAGAAGAGAGCGCACACTTGGCTGCAGTATGAGCTGATTTGGAGCCGTTTTGACTTGATTCTAACGAGTAAGGAATCGGATAATTTTATGGGTAGAACGGATTCCCAGCATTTCTTTAAGAACAACTTTGATGATTTCAAAATATTAGAAAGCTTATTGCTGGCCGTTAAAGATCAAAAGTCATTGGCTGTATTTGAAAAACATGCCCACTTGATTTACGACCAAGTTATCGGCTATGTAAACCAAAACTTTCAACTGCAAAGCCCTATCTATCTAGAGCAAAAAGAAAAAGCAAATAGGCTAACACAGGTACAATTTCTGCTGATGTTCTTGATGCTGGGTTGCATTGGCTTAGTTAGCTATATTTTTCATAAAGAAGCGGTTGCTCAGCGTACCTTAGCATTAACTGACCCTCTAACTGGGCTTGCTAACCGCCTTGCTATGTTTGAAGAGCTGAATCAAATTTCTACCAACAACCCCTTCTCTCTCTTTCTTCTCGACTTAAATGGCTTTAAGCCCATTAACGACCAAAATGGTCATAAAGCAGGGGACAGTGTGTTGCAGCAAGTAGCGTTTCGCTTAACACATTCGATTCCAACCTTTGATTATTCGGTATTTCGTATGGGGGGTGATGAGTTTGCCCTGATCATCCATAGCGTAGATGCGATGGAGCTGAGCATTATGCAACGCCACATTAAAGCGTGTTTTAAAGAGAATTTCTTCGTGGATAATGGAGTGGGAGCAAAGCTTTCAACCAGTATCGGTATTGCCTCTTTTCCTAAAGATTCAGCCAATATTAATCAATTAATACATATTGCGGATAAGAATATGTATGCCATGAAGTTTCTACAAAAAAGCCCCTCTGTATGAGGGGCAAAGTTACCATCGCTTTATAGTTATAATGAGTCCGCTATTATTCCAGGTTAGCCGCTGCAATAAGTGACTAGCCGAAATCGCCATTGACATATCCCATGGTTCTATCATCTTTAGGATTGTTGAAAATCACTTGTGTATCATTGTGTTCAACCAATTCCCCCATTAAGAAAAACGCTGTGCGATCAGAAATACGACGCGCTTGCTGCATTGAGTGCGTGACAATAACGATGGTGTAATTCTTTTTCAGCTCTTCCATCAATTCTTCAATTTTGTGTGTTGCAATCGGGTCAAGGGCGGACGTTGGTTCATCCATCAAAATCACATCCGGCTCCATCGCTATCGTACGTGCGATGCACAAACGCTGTTGTTGACCACCAGAGAGGCCAAACGCATGCGACTTCAAGCGATCTTTTACTTCATTCCACAGCGCTGCGCCGCGCAACGAGCGCTCAACCACTTCATCGATGTGCTTTTTATCTTTAATCCCTTGTGCGCGTAACCCATACGCCACGTTTTCATAAATACTCATTGGGAACGGATTTGGCTTTTGGAACACCATTCCCACTTTGATACGCAGATCTGCAACATCAATATTGCCGTAAATATCTTGCCCATCCATCGCCAATTTACCGGTGATAGTCACGCCTTCAATGAGGTCATTCATTCGGTTCAAACAGCGTAATAAAGTCGATTTTCCGCAGCCAGAAGGGCCAATCAGCGCTGTCACTTGACGAGTTGGAATAGGCAGGTTGATTGATTTTAGCGCTTGGTTATCGCCATAAAAAAGGTCTAGGTTTTCAATATTAAATTTGTTCATTCTTGTTATCTCTCAAAATTCTGTAAATCGCGCCCAACGCTCTGCTTAATAAGAAGCGGTATTAAATCGTCTTGCGATTAGCTTCGTCACCATGTTGATCAGTAGCACAACCACAATCAGCACGGTTGCTGTGCCGTAGGCCTGATTCCACTCTTCAACCGTGAACAGCTCTGTTGTGAGCTTGTAAAGGTGAACGGTTAGGGTGCGGCCTGAATCGAGCAATGAATCAGGAATACGTGCCACCATTCCTGCGGTTAAAAACACAGGGGCCGACTCGCCAATAACACGACCAATACTCAAAATAATTGACGTGAGGATGCCGGGCATTGCACTTGGCAAAATCAGACGCCAAATGGTGTATATTTTTGAGGCTCCAAGACCATAAGAACCTTCGCGATAAGTTTGAGGAACGGCCATCAACGCTTCTTCTGTGGTCCGAATGATCACAGGCAAAATCAAAATGCTGAGCGTTAGCGCACCCGACAAAATAGAGAAGCCTAAGCCTAGAATCACCACAAAGAAGGTCATGCCAAATAGACCAAAGATAATGGAGGGGATCCCCGCCAAAGATTCGGTACAAAAGCGGATCACTTTCACCAAGCGGCTACCGATTTTGGCGTATTCGGTAAGATAAATCGCCGTCATAATACCCAACGGGGCGGCCACCGAAATAGAAGCGATCACCATATAAATCGTCGATATGATCATCGGGAAGATCCCGTGTTCATTGCCAGTACGGGTGTAATCGTCAGTAACGAAATTCCAATCTACGTGTTGTAGCCCGTTAGAAAGGATGTACCAGATAATCCAAAATAGGAAGCCGACTGTTACAGCGGCCGCAATCCAAATAGATATTTTCAATACGTTATCTTTTAGCTGGCGGGCACGTTTTAGTTTTACTGTATCCATCACTATTACCTCGCTCTCTCACGGTTTAAATAGAGCAATGTAGCATTCAAGATCATGATGAATGCCAATAGCACAACGCCTGTTGCATAAAGCGCACTGGCATGAACACCACTTGCGTAAGACATTTCAATCGCAATATTGGCTGTCAGCGTGCGTGCTGAGTCTAAAATACCTTCAGGCATCGCTGGCGCGTTGCCCATCACCATAATAATGGCCATGGTTTCACCGAGCGCGCGCCCAATTCCTAAGATGACGCCGGTCATAATTCCGGAACGAGCTGCCGGTACCAGTAATTTGAAGATGGTAAAAATACTGGATGCACCTAATGCCAAAGAACCTTCTTTGTACGCATGAGGGACCGCGCGAATAGAAGTCTCGGACACGGTAATCACCGTCGGTAAGATCATGACACCAAGCACAATAATGCCCGCGAGAATGGTATTGCCCGCAGGAACTTGGAAAATGTCCTGAATCAAAGGAACAATAATCACAAGACCAAAGAAACCATAGACCACGGAAGGAATACCAGCGAGCAATTCAACGGCTGGGCGAATGATATTCGCGACACGTTTTGGTGCGACTTCGGCAATAAAGATAGCGGTGAGTACGCCCACAGGCACACCAACGATAACCGCACCAAACGTTGAAACCACAGAAGCGACAATCATAGTTGCCACACCATACAGAGCTGGCGGCAACCAATCTTGTCCAAGGACGATACCCGAGATGCCCACTTCTTGAAATGCGGGAATACTTTCGCGGAAAATGAAGTAGGCAATGATGGCAAGAGACACAATGCCAATAATGGCACTGGTAAGAAACAACCCGTGGAAAATGCGCTCTTTCCAGTCCACACGCTTTTTAGCACGAAGTGCACGTTTGGAAGCTTGCGTAGAAACGTTGTTCATAAGCTTTTCACTATTTGTTGCGATGGTCATAGTATCAATCTCACTATTCGATGGAATCGACGTGGATAGAAAAGGCTCAGCCCCAACGATGGGCTAAGCAAACTTTTAAAGTTATTTCCCCAAACAACTTGAAGTGGCGGCTAAACAGCAAGTCAGTGAATTCCCATCCACATGGATAAAGCATGTGTTTGGGCTGAACGAAACAACGTCGCTGCACCTTCAAGTCGAATGGGAGAGTCTATTAGTTCACTGCGATATAGTGATGTTCTGCAACGAGTTTTTGAGCTTCAGGCGTTAGCATCCAATCAAGGAACTGTTGCGTTTGAGCGGATGGTTGGCCTTTTTTGTACAGTACAAGGAAAGGACGAGCCACTTTGTATGAACCATTTTTCACGTTATCTACCGATGCATCAGTACCGTCTACCGCTAAGGCATGAACCGTGTTATCAACGGTGCCAAGAGAGATGTAACCGATGGCATAAGGGTTAGACGCAACCATAGTTTTCAAACTACCGTTACCGTTAGCTACTTGAGCTCGTTGAGAGATAGCAGATACCGTCTTGTCTGAGATTTTTTTTGTCAGTTTCATAATCTCTTCGAATGCACCACGAGTCCCTGATGCGGTATCGCGAGTAATTGCAACGATAGGTTTGTCTTCACCACCGACATCTTTCCAATTCGTGATCTCGCCTCGGTAAACGGCAGAGACTTGTTCAGCACTCAACCCTTTTACTTTATTGCTTGGATGCACAACCACCGCTATACCATCAAGCGCGATCTTTTCTTCAACTAATGATGCTTCTTTTTCTGAGCTTTTTAGGCCACGTGAAGACATACCAATATCCGCACTGCCGTTCTTAGCGGCTTTAATACCGGCAGAAGAACCTGGGCCTTGAACCTCAATAAACACGTCCGCGTTTTTCTTCATATATGTTTCAGAGAAAACTTCCATCAATGGCGTTACGCTGCTAGAGCCAACAGCAGAAATGGTTTCTTTTGCAAAAACTGGGTTAACTGCCAATGCACCTAAAAGAGCGATTGCACCGATTACTGTCTTTTTCATCACAAATATCCTTAAGAGGCTTTATTGCCGTTGTGTATTGAACGAAACTCACTTTAGGACGCAAATATGACAGTTGTGTTTCACTTAGTTTAAAACTAGATGACACAGTAAAATATTTTAGGAAAACAGAGGAAGGGCAGCGCATTTTTGAGTGCATCGCTTAAGATCAATCTGAAAAAATTGGCAAAGTCATTAGGTGCCGCCGCGAGTCAGAAATTATCCATTTATTACCCGACCACCAGCAGAGCACCCCATTCTAAGTTCGATTTATAGGGGTGAATTTTATGAACGCTCAAATACCGGTTTCGCCAATTTTCTCAGCAGATTCGGCTTTTTCACCACCAGATAAACAGCCGTAACGGCAAGGCAGAAGCCCGCAACACCAAACCCATCCAATGATTCATCAAAAGCAAGCCATGCTTGAATGGCGGTGGTTGGCGGTACAAGATAAAACACTGAAGCCACACTTGAGGCCGCACCGTGTTCAACCATATACAACAGCAATAAAATAGAGACACATGACAGCACCACAACCAGCCATACCAGTGTCATGATAAAGGTCGGTGTCCATTGCACTTGCATGGTTTCAAAGCTCCAAGCCCAAGGTAAAAATAGGCATAACGCAGCCACATATTGCACGGTAGCGCTGCCAATCATATCCACACCTTGGCAAAATTTTTTCTGATATAAGGTGCCGAGCGTGATGCCGAGCAGAGATAACAAACACAAACTAATGGCAGGCCATTTGTGTACTTCCGATTGCCACTCAATGTTACCCATCAAGACGAGACTTATCCCAGAAAACCCAAGAGCTAACCCTAACCACTGCGCCAGATTAAAGCGCTCTGTACTCATAAAAACCAGCAGCAGCGCAGTCAAAATGGGTTGCGTCCCCACCAGCAGAGCACTTAAACCTGCTGGCATTCCCCAAGAAATCGCTTGGTAGGTTCCGCCCAAATAGCAACCATGAATCAACACGCCCGTTATACAGGAATGCCACAAATGGCGACCACGCGGAATGCGCCTTTTGAGCAATAACAGCAAACCAATAAAAAGCACCACGTTCGCCACCATGCGCAGCGTGAGCAGCGTGGCAGGTTCCGCATACATTAAGCCAAACCTTGCGCCAACGAAACCAGATGCCCATAGCACGACAAACAAGAACGGGATCATTCTTACAAACATCACAAAATTCCTAGCCACAATCGATTCTATGCTGCTACTTTATTTGGGTACAGTTATGCGCAAAAGGCACAGATTTGAATAATTTAGTGGGTACAGAATGAAAAGTAAGCTTAAAAACACGGATCCTAAATATACTGAGGTAAAACGTCATCTTAAGCAGACCATCGACGATGGTTTATTCCACGCACACGATAAAATGCCTTCCATTCGCCAGCTATGCGAACAACTGTCTGTCAGCAAAAATACCGTTATTCGTGCTTATCAAGAGTTAGAAGCGATGAATGTCGTCTACTCTCAGCCTCGTTCAGGCTATCGAGTCCAAGGTGCTGTAACCCCTTTGGAGATTCCGCTGCCACAACCCAATAGCATTGACCTGCTCTCTTTATCTAAATCAATTTTGGTTCAACCCACAGTGAAACATCACATGCCCGCAGGTTCAGCGCATCCTAATACGCAAAGCGCCGCGATTCGTAGTTTGTATGCAGAAATTGGCCGCCACAGCCGCCAGCAAACGCACATTCCTAGCCACTATCAGCTACCGCCAGGTAATAGCCATTTAGTCAAACAACTGCTAAAAATATCGCAAGATTTGGGCCTACAAATCAAAGCACAAGAAATCGCCATTACGCATGGCGGTCAGCAGGCCATCAGCCTCGCATTTCGTGCATTAACCAAGCGCGAAGACATTGTGGCCGTTGAGTCACCTTGTTATTTTGGCACGCTGCTGTTGCTTGAATCATTAGGCTTAAAAGTGGTGGAGATCCCCAGCCATAGTGTCGAAGGCATCGACATCAGCGCCCTCGAACAAGCGCTATCTCAATGGCCGATTAAGGCGATTCTCGTCACGCCTAATTTTAACAACCCAACCGGTTCACAAATGCCTCTGGAAAAACGTAAACAGCTTTTGGCTGTCAGTGGTGATACACCAATTATTGAAGATGATGTGTTTGGTGGCCTGTATTTTCAAAAACCGATACCTTGCTTGAAGATGCTGGATGGCAAAGGCCGCGTTATTTACATCAATTCGCTCTCCAAAACCTTGGATTCACGGCTGAGGATCGGTTGGATCATCGCTGGAAAGTATCAAGCGCAAATAGAAAAGATATTGCTCAGCGAGAATATGGGCAGCTTGAATTTAATCCAATCAGCCGTAGCGGAATTTCTCGAAAGTGGTAAGTACCGTCAGCATCTAGCCAAAATGCGCCGCACGTACCAACTGAACCAGCAGCGCTTTGCCAAATTGCTCACCACCTCGCTCAATCACTACCCGTCGCTGCAAGGGCAGTTTCAATTAAGTCGACCTGAAGGTTCATTTTTATGCTGGCTGACACTTCCGCCATTCATCGATAGTTTTGAGCTTTATCAATGTAGCCTGCAAAACAAAATCAGCCTCCTGCCGGGGCATCTTTTTGCAACACAAGGGCAATTCCAACACTGTATCCGTTTCAGTGTAGCGAACTTTGAAGACAACATGGCATGGCAGGAAAGCATAAACAAACTGACCGAACTGATTCATCTCGCGGCATCAGATCACAAGACGTAAGCATACGCATTTTAAAAAATTGCTGACTAACCACTTGTATTGCAACAAAGTCGGCATAAGATGAATGCCTTAGTTCAATGAAGGTTTGCTATGAATAATCAATTATCATTAAGAGCGTTAGAGCGCGGTGACTTACGCTTTATCCATGATCTCAATAACAACCGCAACATTATGTCTTACTGGTTTGAAGAGCCTTATGAATCTTTTGATGAGCTGGAAGAGCTGTACAACAAGCACATTCACGATAACGCCGAGCGTCGGTTTGTGGTTGAGAACCGAGATAAGGAACTGATCGGTCTCGTTGAATTAATTGAAATTGATTACATTCACCGCAGTGGCGAGTTTCAGATCATCATCACGCCAGAGCACCAAGGAAAAGGGTTTGCACAAACCTTGATCAACAAAGCCTTAGACTACTCTTTCACCATTTTGAACCTACACAAAATCTACCTGCATGTGTCGACGGAAAACGAAAAAGCCATCCATTTATACCAAAAAGCCGGCTTTATTGAGGAAGGGCACTTAGTTGAAGAATTCTTCATTAATGGCCAATATCGTGACGTAAAGCGCATGTACATTTTGCAAAACGCGTATCTTAATAAGCCCGCGTAACGTCATAGGAGTGAATAATGGTCACTTGCAGTCAATATGATTACATTGAGCTCGCGTGTTTGTTTCATTTGCCCGTCAAGCTCACCTTAAAAAATGGTATTACCTATTCAGGCACCGCGATGGACACTCTGCGCAATGAACACCAACAAGAGTGCATTGTGTTGAAAAATGAACAAAGTGAACACTTAATTGAAACCAATGCCTTATTGATGATGGAGGCATTAAGCTCACATCCTCATTTTACCTTGATCAAATTTGGCTGATAAAAGAGCGTGGCAGCACAAAAGCCACGCTTACTTATTAGCTTTTTTGCGTTAACTGGCAATATCGAGCTTGTTGCCTGTCACGCCATTAATGCGAAACCACCCAGCGATGCTGAAACGCTCAGCATTGGTAGGTCGTACTTCATGCGGAAAACGTTCGGATAAAAAGACCAGTAAACGCCCCGCTATCGGCGTAACCGTCGCGAGATACTGATCTTCAACATCGTAAATAACCAACTCACCTGCATCAGCACCACACCACCGATCATTCATATAAAATACCGTCGTCAGTTTGCGGCTGGCGTTGCCTGTAAAGGCGTCGAGGTGTTTTTGGTAGAATGCTCCTATTTCATATTTGGCAAAATGAGCTTCGTATTCAAATAGCCCAAGAAAAAAGTGGCGGTTAACCTCTTGCCGAATTTGCTCCATACGTTGCAAATAGTCTTGCACAGGCAGGCCCATGCTGTTTTCAATCCACTGGATTTTATCGTTGCGTATTTCAACCTCTAATTGCAAGGCATCGTGCCTGCCAATTCGCGCCACTTGTAACTGCGGTGGCGTACATGCTCGTAGGTTTTTGGTTTGCTCTGGTGTTAAAAAGTCATCCCATATGTACCAACCTTGATCGGCAATTGCGTCCATCAATTTATCTAACGACATTTTCACACTACATATAACAAAAGTGCTGTGGTTATATCGATAGCAAGCCATAACAACAAATCGGTGTTTCGATGCTTAAGACAAGGCGAATTTGTGGAGGCGGAGAAGCTGGCAAGAAAAGACTAGAAACAAACACCGTGGTTGTTGAACAACCTATCGTTGAATACCCTCCTACATAACAAAGGGGCACCGACTCGTGCCCCTTTAAATTTAATCAATAAAGATGATTAATCCAGTCTTAACGTTACACCACTGTAGTTACTATAGCCTTTGAGCATCACATGGTAGGTGGTTCCTGGTGTTGCAGAAATTGTGCACTGTTCATTGTTGCCCGATTTGTAAGGGCGACAATCCCACGAAGAAGTGGTTGGTTTGCTGCCGGCTTTGACATACAAATCAGCATCACCTGAGCCCAAACTGATCGAAACTTTAGCGCTGGTTGAGCTTGCGACCGTAAAGGTATAGAAGGCTTCGGAGCTTCGCGTACCTTGTAACCCTATTACTGGTTTGCCTTTTTCTAGCACATTCTCCGTTGGAGGCACTACGCCACAGCTAGCATTTACGCCCACTTGGTTAAAGGCATCAACCACATCCGCTTTGTTATAACCTAAGTCTTGTGCCGCTTTTGCGACGCCACATCCACCTTGGTCAAAGGTACTGTTTGCTGTCCAATATAACTGGTTAGCGACGGTGAACACTTCAAAACCTTTACGAACCGACCAATTGGCTTTGTTGGCTAGCAAATAATACGCGCGATTAAACACACCACTTGAATAGTGAACATTTAATCCATTGTAGTATTGAGAAGCGTGATCGATAGAACGGCCATCTTTTGACGGTTGATCAAAATAACGTAAGCCACCGGAAGATTTGAAAATGTCGCTCCCGACCACCCAGTCAACGCTGCCTTTCATATAAAATTCAGCCGCTTCCCCAGCAATATCAGAGAACGCTTCATTGATACCACCAGACATATTTTGGTAAACAAGCCCTGAGTTCTGCTCGGTAAAGCCGTGGCTCACTTCATGCGCGCTGACGTTGATATCCACTAATGGATAAAATGTATTTTGGCCATCACCAAAGGTCATGGACGATCCGTTCCAGAAGGCGTTTTCATAGTTGCTATCATAATGCACACGCATAGTTAGCTGGAAGGTTAATGGAGTGGTGTTCATCCAGTCTTTGTACATATCGAACACCACTTTACCAAAGTAGTGTGCGTCATTAAGCGGTGAATAAGCGCCATTAATCGCTTTGTAATCGTTGTAATTACTCGCGTCGGTACATGAATAGCTGAACGTTGAACCACCCGATGTCGCATGCTTCATATCCACGGTTTTTACAGCGCTATTCACCATGCTACAGGTGTTGCCTACTTTATTTATCACTAACCCTGGGAAATCTGTTCCGTACTGATAAAAACCTGTCTTCTGATTTCCACCAGGTCCAGTACCCGTCGCCTCTGCATGGTTTAATCCTTCCCAAGTTTGTAATACGTCACCAGAGTTCGCATCAATAAAGAAAAATGGCCGTGCAGGCTCATTGGTTGCAACAAAGAAGTCGACTAAATAAACCATTTGAGCTATTTGGTTTTCGTCCAAACGCACCATCAATTGAGCACGCTCGTTTTCTGTAACAAGATCCGCACTCGTCAGTGATGGGTTTTGTTGTTGGTAATGCGTAAGTGCAATACTAACCGCCTGCTTTTGTTCAACTTGTGGTGAAGTGCTTACCACATCAGAATCAATTTGCTGCGCCATCATGCCGTAAACTTGGCCGATACCTTTCTCAGTTTGCGTTGCTACGACTGACGTATTAAAGACCGGTAAACCATGATACATCTGCTGGTAACGAACTTTGACTTTACCATTAGGTAGAGTGACGCTTTTTACCACCTGAAAGCCATTTTGTGTTGGCACAATACTGCGAGCCTGCATGGATAAAGTTTGTTCTAGTAGACTTGGATCATCAACCTGCACCATTTTCGCGGCTGATACTGGTAGTGCTGCGCTGATAGAGGCTGCGAGGAATAGCCACTTCATTTGACGTTGTACTTTTTTCATTTCTCAATCCTAGAGAGTTATTATTAGCATCCGCTGACGACTTACATCCAATCAACCACCAGCGACGTGACTGCGAATGATTCGCTCATTGAAAATGGATCAAGAAAACCAACATCACCAGTAGCACGGAAAAATAGTGCAAAACGAGCGTCAAATAAAATGGTCACAAAAAAGACAATAGCCAAAATAACTCGAAGATTTATTACAATAATTAACTTATATATTAACGAGATAAACATAAATGATAATTATATGTACATTTAATAGTGCACATAACTATCAATATAATTTTTGCTTGAAGTAAAAATCCGCCTTCTTAGAAGGCGGCTTTGGTTTACAGCCCCCTGAAAGGGGGCATCCTCGCGCTGTTAGTTCATCTTCAACTCTAACTGCACCTCATATTCTTGATCTTTCTTGTCTTGGTGTCTGACGTACCGTCTGATGATTTCTTCATTTACGCCAACCGTATCGACAAAGTAACCTCTTGCCCAAAAATGATTCCCCCAGAGCTTCTTTCTTATATGGGGGAATTTGTTAAACAACCGAATTGCCGAACGTCCTTTCAACACTCCCATCAACGTTGAGATAGAAACTTTTGGTGGAACTATCACAACCAGATGAACATGATCCGGCTGAACATTTAGTTCCAATACCTCACAATCTTTCATATTGCATAAAATATAGATTGAGCGATAAAGCTCCTTACCTACATTCCCTTTCAGGATCTTGAATCTGTATTTCGGCGTCCAAACTATGTGGTATTTACAACGCCAATGGACATGTGATGAACTTCTGTAGTCGCCCATGTTTTTTGTTTCCTCTTACTTGTGGTGAATAAGAGGTTTACTTCTAACATGGGCACTTCTGCGGGCAATAGCCCCAAGGTTCAATCACCACCGCCCAAGGCGGTGGTTTAGGGGTGACAAAAAAAACACCAGCCAAGGCTGGTGTTTTCAATTCATCCGAAGACTGAAATTACTCAGCAACGATTTGAATTTTCGCAGTTGCAAACACTTCTGAGTGAAGTTGGATGCTCACTTCGAAAGAACCTACGTTACGTAGAGCACCTTCAGGTAGACGAACTTCGCTCTTAGATACTGCAACACCTGCCGCTGTAATAGCGTCAGCGATATCACGAGTACCAATAGAACCAAATAGTTTACCTTCATCGCCCGCTTTAGAAGTAATAACAACAGCTTCAAGAGCGTTAACTTGTTCAGCACGAGCTTGAGATGCAACAAGTTGCTCAGCAACTTTAGCTTCAAGTTCAGCACGACGAGTTTCAAACATTTCAACGTTAGATTTAGTTGCCATTACAGCCTTACCTTGTGGGATAAGGAAGTTACGAGCATAACCAGATTTCACGCTTACAGTGTCGCCAAGGCTGCCTAGGTTACCGATTTTATCAAGTAGAATAACTTGCATTGATTAATCCTCTTTCTTAATAAACGGTGCCAATTACTGATGTTTATCAGTGTATGGCAATAGAGCTAGGTAGCGAGAACGCTTGATTGCACGAGCTAGCTGACGTTGGTATTTAGCGCTAGTACCAGTGATACGGCTAGGTACGATTTTACCAGCTTCAGTTATGTAGTTTTTAAGAGTTGCTACATCTTTGTAATCAATCTCTTGTACGCCTTCTGCAGTGAAACGGCAGAATTTACGACGACGGAAGAAACGAGCCATGGGCTATCTCCTGATCTTAAATTTGAGTAATGTGGTCGGCATGTAGCACCAATTTACCTACGCCATTATGGCTAGTTTGGTAAGCGACAAAGCCACTTACGGTTATGGTGCTGCCTTGTACTAAGTGTTGAGTGAGATTCGTTGACCGATGCCCACTGACGACTACCGGCATACGACAATAGACTTGTCTCGGTAAATCAGCTTCTATCACTGTTGAGCGATGTTCAAGCCAGAAACGGCAATGTTCAATACCCGCAGGACTTTGGCTTCGAATGGGAGGTTTTGCGACAGTGCCACTCAACTCCATCCGATTGGTCATCAAATCAATTACTCAGCGTCTGCATCGAAACGAGTTTCATCACGCTTAGAACGCTCTTCTTTAGCTTTCAGCATGATTGATGGCTCGGTGATAGCAGCTTTAGTACGCATGATCATGTTACGTAGAACTGCATCGTTAAAACGGAAAGCAGTTTCTAGCTCATCAATCACAGCTTGGTCAGCTTCAACGTTCATAAGAACGTAGTGAGCTTTGTGAAGCTTGTTGATTGGGTAAGCCATTTGACGACGACCCCAATCTTCTAGACGGTGGATAGTACCGCCAGTTTCAGTGATAGAACCAGTGTAACGCTCGATCATGCCAGCAACTTGCTCGCTTTGATCTGGGTGCACCATGAATACGATTTCATAATGACGCATCGGTTGCTCCTTACGGATTATTCAGCTTCCAGGTTTGGCTCGGTCGTCCATAGGAAGCAAGGAACGAAAAAAAAAGACCGAGAATTAAGGACGGCAAATAGTACAGAAACGAAGCAGGATTAGCAAGGGAAATGTACTAAGGGTCACATCAAACAAAAAGGGAAGCCTAAGCTTCCCTTTTTAATGCAGTGTGTGCATAAATTATCGAAAATTAAGCGATAACTTTAGCAACAACACCAGCACCTACTGTACGACCGCCTTCACGGATCGCGAAACGTAGACCTTCATCCATCGCGATTGGAGCGATTAGCTCTACAACCATTTGGATGTTGTCACCTGGCATTACCATCTCTACGCCTTCTGGTAGAGAGATATCGCCTGTTACGTCCGTTGTACGGAAGTAGAACTGTGGACGGTAGCCTTTGAAGAACGGAGTATGACGGCCGCCTTCATCTTTAGACAGTACATACACTTCTGACTCGAACTTAGTGTGTGGAGTGATTGAACCTGGTTTCGCTAGTACTTGACCACGTTCTACTTCATCACGCTTAGTACCACGTAGAAGTGCACCAACGTTCTCACCTGCACGACCTT